>JBKGXZ010000012.1:0-34565 GCA_046546355.1 Desulfohalobiaceae bacterium
CCGATGTCCTGGGTCAGCTCCATGCGCATCTTGCCCTGGGCGATCCTGATTCGCTTGAAGGCCTCTTTCAGGGCCTGGCGCTCGATTTGGGTCAGGCTCTTGGGCATAACCATGTTGTCAGGAGGCTGGCGTTCCTCCACCAGCAGGTGGGCCTGGTGGCTGAGGCGCATGTGCATCAAAAAGCTGTAGGCATGGGCCAGCTCATCGTAGTCCTGCTTGTCCAGGGCGCCGTGCAGGTGAATCTCCTCCAGTCGCTCCATGGTATTAGTGGTCTCAATTCGGTTCTGCAGGGCATAGATGCGGGCGAAGTCCACAATGAGCCGCATGGGGCTCTTGATATCCAGGTAGATCTTCTTGCCCTGTTTGCTCTGCAGAACTAGATTACCGAAGAAGTCCAAGGGGGGCTTGAAGTGCAGGGCATTCTCGGCAAAGTGGCGGTAGAAACCCACCCAGCCGGACAAGGTCTGGAACAGGGAGGCTCGCAGCTCCTGGATGATCTGCTCCTGGCCGAAGCCTCTTCTGAAGTCGAAGAAGATGCTGGAGTGCAGCAGGGCTTCGGGCTCTGCCTCATGGATCCACTCATGGAAATACTGTTTCCAGACCCTAAGCGGCTGACACCATTTGGGGTTTTGGGCCATGATCTCGAACTCGCAGTAGGAATATCCAGCCTGGTCTAGCCAGGCACAGACCTTCTCTCCTAACTGCAAAAAGTATTTTTGCACCTCTTGCTCCTGCTCCTGGGGCACGTCCCTGAAGACTATGGCGTTGTCCTGGTCTGTCTTCAGGGTCTGCTCCTTGCGGCCCTCGCTGCCCATGATCATGAAGGCAAACTCCACCGGTGGCTCATCCATCTCCTGCAGGGCAAAGCGGATGATCTTCTTCAAAATGACATCCGAGATCTCGGTGATGATCCGGTTTAGGTGATCTGCCCTGGCCCCGCTATCTATTAAGGACTTGATCAAACCTGGCAGCTGTCTTTGTCTGGCCCTTAGCTCCTGTACGCTGTCTGCCAACTGGATCTCCCGCATCAGGTATACCGGGGATCTGCCCTGGGCCAGGATCAGATCCTGCTCCGTGGCGATGCCCAAGAGGTTCTGGGAGCTGTCTGTCACAGCCAGGTGCTTGATGTCGTGCTTCATCATCTGCAAAATAGCCTCAAATATCTGGGCCTGGGCTGGCATAGTGATTAAGGGTCCGGAGGCGACATCCCGGACAGGGTTGTGCACAGAATAGGCCTGGGCTACCACTTTGCGGCGCAGGTCGTGGTCAGTGAGCAGGCCGATGCTCTTGCCTTCTTGGTCTGTGACCACAGCTGAGCTGCGTTTTTTGCTGCTCATCAGCTGGGCTGCTTCCTGGATGCTCATGTCCTCCTGGCAGGAGGCATAATCCCTGGAGAAGATGTCCTGCAGGGTCAGGTTCAGGAAACCAGGGTTGGCTGGATCCTCAGTCCTGGCGCTCTGGGCTATGAAGTGCACATAGGACTTTTGCAGCATCTTCTGGCTGAATTGCTCCGTGAAGAAGCTGGTGAAAGCCGGGTACTGGGCACAAAGATCCAGGAAACGATCCTTAGGCAGGCAGTAGAAGGTGCTGTCCTCCAGGGTGCGCACAGTACGGATGGAAACGCCCTTGTTGAACAGGATGGACAGGCCGCCATAGATGCTCTTTTCCTCCAGGAAGCCCAGCAAGGATTTGTCGTCCCCTTCCTGAATGTATTGCTCCAGCCTGCCCTCCAGGAGGAGGTAGACATAGTTCAGGATGGTCTTGTTCTGCACAAACAGGACCATGTCCCGGTAGTGGTGGGATTTGCTGAGCTCCAGGGCAACCTTTTGCAGCTCCTGTTCCGGGAGCGCATCAAAAGGGTGGATCTGGGAGAGGAACTCTTCCAGCTGGGAGGTCATAAGCTCTCCTTGTGCTCAGGGGTATAAGGCCTCCGGCCTGGAAGCGGATCTTAGTTGCCTGGAAAGCCCTTTTGCATCCACTGGGCCAAATCCTCAGGCCTGTTCAAAATGAGCTCATTTTGCAACAGCTTTTGGAAGAAGTAGTCATCAGTGCGATGATGGGCATGCACATTCTGCCGGTTCACCAGGCGCATCATGCAGCAGAAATGCGGGCTGTCCTGACCCAGGGGGGCACTGAAGCAGGAGAAGTTAAAAGTGGACAGGCGCATACCGTGCCAGACCTGTAATACATGGCTAAGGCCCTGGGCTAGATCCTGGATGTCTTGGTCCTGCAATTCTAGAAAACTCTGTCTGTGGGGCCAGACCACTTGGATCTCGTTATAGCCTTTAGGGGCAAAGGCAGCTATCCAGTGCGCATTGTTTATCTTTCCTATCCAGCGCTTGCCCAGCCTCTTCTCCTCCTGCACCAGATCTTCCCAGTAGCAGGACTGATTGAGGTGAAAGTATTCCTTGCTCTTGTCCAAAAGCAGCTGATGCTGGGTGCTGGGGGTGGGGCTATTTAATATTTGGAAATGGGGATGCACCAGGCTGGCCCCGGCAGGGAACAGGTAGTTGGCGTTCATGGTGGCATAGCGCATGCTGGGATCATAGGCATAGCACTTGCGCAAAAAATCCAGGGCCACTTGGAAGCCGTCAGCCAACAGCTCCGGGGGCAAATCATCCAGCTTGCGCAGGTGCTTATCCCCCAGGCGGATCACGCTGTGGTAAGCGCCTATGGGGAAGAGGTTGGGGAATAATGCTGCCTGGCCCTGCTGCAGTCTGCCCTGGGGCAAAAACTCCTCAGGATAGGCAGGGGTCTTCTGCTGCCAGTTTTCGTCGCACAGGAAACAGCTTTCCTGGGTCTCCTGCCCGCGTTGCTCCAGATACTCATAGTCAGTGTCCGGAAACAGGATTTGGGCCTTGCCCTCCAGCCCGGTGTTGAGCAGGCTTTGATGCTTGGTCAGGGGGTCGGTGCGCACCTCCAGGCTCTGCCTGGTGAGCTGCATGTCCTGCATGGGATTGTGGAATACAGATTCCTGCTTTTGGATCTCAAACCGAATGTCGGCCATAGTCACTCCTTTGCTTGGGCTTTTGCATTGCTCCCGGAGCCAGCCATCAAGACTATGCTCCAGCTTAAGCTAATCCCATGGGGCAAGGGGTGTCAAGCAGGGCCCTGCTAGCCCAGCTTCACGTCGCCATCTCCCCCTTCTTGGTCAGCATCCTTCGGCCATTCCAGCTCGACCTCCAGGCTCATCTTGGTGCTTGGGCCTTTGGTTTCTTCCTCTAGCTTGGTCTCCAGGGTGAGCTGGGCGGGGATGTCTACAGCAGTCTCATTAGAGCCCTGGCGTAATAGAACCCGGCCCTGCTCCACTTTCTGGGCCAGCTCGCGCAGGAACTCTGCTACTTGATCCCTATCCCTCTTTTCCTCGCTATTGAAAAGCACCTTTTCCATCTCCGGCCTCCCTGTCTTTTTCAGGCCAAAAGACCCCGCAGAAAAGCGGGGCCTTAAGGTTTGGTGTTTGGCAGATTTCTAGCGTTTAGCTGCGCTATGCTTCAACTACTCCGGGCTTTTCCATGCACTGATTGAGAATGTCCATCAGGAAATGGATCTCTGTGCCCAGTTCATACTTCTTGACAATGTCCTCCAGGCCGCTGTGGCAGTTGTGGCAGGGAGCAATCACTGTTTCTGCCTCTGTGGCCTTGATCTGCTCCGCTTTGACCCGGTTGCCCTTGATGCGCACATCCTTGAAGGGCGGTCCGCAGTTGATGACCCCGCCTCCTGCTGCGCAGCAGAAGTTGTGCTCCCGGTTGGGGTGCATCTCCCGCACATCGCTGCAGCACATGTGCACCACCTCCCGCAGCTTCTCGTGCAGGCCCCTGCCCCGGATGATGTTGCAGGGATCGTGGATGGTGACCGGCTTGGAATATTTCTCCGCTATCTTGATTTTGCCCTGCTGCAAAAGCTCCCAGTAGAAATGAATGGCGTGCTGCACCGGAATAGGGTACAATTTCCAGCCCAGCTGTCTATTGCCCACGTCATAGATGGAGCGAAAGGCGTGTCCGCACTCGCCCATGACAATCTTCTTGACCTTCAGGCGCAATGCGGTATCAAAGTGCTTTTTCTTGATCCTGGCAGTCAGGGAGTCGTCCCGGATATACATGGTCATATCGCTGTTGTCCCAGCCAGGGGTGGCAGGCATGGTCCAGCTTACTCCAGCCAGATTCATTATCATGGCTGCTTGATTGATGAGCTGGGGCTGGAACTTGGGCTCAGGTCCGATCACCGAGTACATGATGTCTGCACCTTCCTGCTCTAATGGGATGCGGGCTGTGGGCAACTCGTCCCTGAGCTCCTCCTCCTGCCATTGCAAGGTATCAATCCATTCGTCGTCTTTGACCCACATCTGGTTGGTGGTTACGGCATGGCTATTCGCAGTATCCTGGATGTACTGGGGCACCAGGCCCAGCAGAAAGCAGATCCTGCGCACCACCAGCATCATATAGGCAGTATCAATGCCCAAGGGGCAGTACATCGCGCAGCGTTTGCAGAGATTGCATTCGGTGAAGGCTATTCTGGCTGCCCTCTCCATGAACTCCGGGCTGACCTGGCCTTTTCTGTCCACCATCTCCCAAATGGTCTGTTTGGCCTTGCCCACAGGGGAGTAGGTGGGGTCCATGTCGTGGGAAACGCAGTAGTGGCAGGCATATGCGCACATGCCGCATCTGACGCAGGCCCTGCGATAGGCCATTAGCCTGGAGCCCACCTCAGAGTTTAAGACTTTCTGGATTACAGATTGGATTCTGTCCTGGGTCAGGTTGGCCACAGCTGCTTGCAGGGCCTTGTCCTTGACTTGCCTTTCAGGTGCTGACCAGGATTGCATATAATTCTCCTTAAGTGGCTTGTCGTAGGTTCAGCTGTCTTGAAGGATTGCTTGTGGCTACCAGTCCCTGGCCTTTCTGATGCTCCCGAATTCCGAGCCGATATAGCCTCGCAGGATAGGTCCGTAAAAGGCATGGGTCAGTCTGGTGAAGGGCAGCATGGCCAGCAGGACCTCAGCGCTTAGCACATGCAGGACAATCATGCTTGGATAGTGCAAAATCTGGTGATAGGCTAGAAAGCCGGTAAGGAAAGTCAAGAATACGATCACCAGCACCAGCCAGTCCTGCAGGGAGGTCACAAATCTCACCGTGGGCAGCAGGAGCCTGCGCAGGGCGAAGTAAACGCAGCAGATAAGCACCAGCACGGTCATGGTGTCTGCTACAGCATTGGGCAGGCTCCAGTAGCTGATCCCCCAGCTCAGCTGCCACATAATCACATGGGCGCTTAAAAAGATGGGTACCAGGATCAGACAGATGTGGAAAACAAAGGTCACCACGGTCAATAAGGGATCCTTTTGCCAGCTGGCGGTGCCAAAGGGCAATAGCCAGTGACCAAAAGAGCGCAAGGAGTATTTCAGGCTGAAATAGCGGATGACATCTGGATCTTTATTCTTGGACAGGTAATAGAAATGGAGCAGCTTGCCAATAGTGCCCAGGATAAAGATCAGGAAGGCCAGCCAGGCCAGGGGTCCAGTGACGAATGAATATACCGCGTGCATTTGACCTCCCCTCCTATTTGAAATCCTTTAAGTCTGCCACAATGCGCAGGTACTTGTTCCCTTGCCTGGCCCGGAGCAGGATTTTTCGGCCATCAGGGCTGAAGACAGGGTCCCAGAGCATGGAGAATTGCCTGGGAAAAGGTTTGTTGTCCAAAAGCAGGGTATACTTGCCCTGGCTTTCCACCCTGAGGGCCAGATGCTGGCCATCAGGACTGAAAACAGGTTGAAAAGCCCTGTCCCACCAGCCCTGCCAAGGGGAGTCGTCAACAATGATCTGCCATTGCTGCAGCCCCAGCTGGGGGTCCTGCTCCATGTTTTCCCAGCCTGACCTGCCTATGGCAGCTGCCCGCTCTCCCTGGGGGCTGAGGGTTAGATCTGTGAGCACCGAATAGGTGTGCTTCCAGGGCCTATCGTTTTGGACCACAGTGAACTGACCAAACTCAGGGGCAGCAATAGCAGCTATGTTTTTGCCCTGGCTGCAGACTGTCTGCTGCCAGAGCTGCAGGAACCTGTTCTCCCATATGATCTCTCCGTCCTGGGCCAGGGACCAGCCGGTAGGGGTTTTGACCGGGGCCAGGACCTGGCCTGTGACAGGGTTGAAACTGGGATTCCAGGCCATGCTGAAGGTCTGCTCCCAGGGCTGGGAGTCCACAGCTATGCTGTATTCCTGCCGGTTGAGGCGCACCGTGGCCGCCACCCTTTTGCCTTGTTGATCCAAGGTGGGATCCCAGACATTTAGGAAGCATTTTTCCCAGGCCTGCCCATTGAGGGCTACTGTGTATATGCCCTGGGCAAAAGTGTCTATATCCCCTTCATCCAAGCTTCTGGACTGGACTACGCAGGCGGAGCCCTGACCATTCTGGCTTAACGCAAAGCCCGTGGCATTAACAAAATGATTCTGCCAGGCTTCTCCGTTCAAAGCCATGGCATAGGCCCCGTCCTTTTTTATTGCAGCAGCTACCACGCTGCCATCCTGGCTGAAGCTGGTGTCCCAGATGTATTCGTATTCTTCTGGCCAGGCTTCATCCTGAACGCGCAAGGTCCAGGCAGCCATGGAGGAGGTCAGTACAGTGAGCCTGCCGTTAGGGCTATACCTGGCAAACCAGGCGTTATCAACGCTTTCGCTCCAAGGTTCCAGGTTCTGCAGGATATTGAACTCGCCCTCGCCCAAGTAGACTATACTGCCTACCTGTTCACCATCCGGGCTAAAGGAGGACTCAGCGCACCACTGTACTTCCTGCGGCCACTGACCGCGGTCCAGGATCTCTTTTTCTCCTATGTTCCAATCCCAGCTCTCCAGCATTGATAACTCCTTATTGCAGACTTTTATTAGTCCTATCCCAGTTTGAGTTGGTTTCGGAAAATATTGCAAATACCTTTTCCAGCAAAAGGGGCTTCGGGCACAGCTGCTCAGAGCAAAGGCGGCAGGCCCAACAGAAAGATAATAAGGTTTGAGCCATG
Source organism: Desulfohalobiaceae bacterium (assembly GCA_046546355.1). GTDB lineage: Bacteria > Desulfobacterota > Desulfovibrionia > Desulfovibrionales > Desulfothermaceae > CAZBUB01. The sequence goes on from JBKGXZ010000012.1 coordinate 6,998, forward strand.
CTGCGTCAAAGGAAAGTCTGTGACATAGACTCAAAACACATTATATCCAGAAGCTGCAAAAATCAAATTTCCGGTTTCATTCAGGGCTGTGAGCTTGCAGCCCGGTCTGCCACAGGCAAGAATCACAGCCATGGCCAGCAGTACAGAGCATCATGTTTATTGGGCTTGTTCGTCTGGAGGAAGGCATAGGGAATCGCTGTCCTCCAGCAAATCCATCAGGCTGAAATCGTTGAGTTTGCTGGTCAAGGTCCTGCGCAGCTCTTCCCAAACTTTTCTGGTCCTGCACTCCTGAACTCTGGGACAGGTCTGCTCCGACATCCAGCACTGCACCAGATCCAAGTTGCCTTCCAGCTCCTGTATCAGATTCCCCAGGCGGATTTCTTTTGGGGCCAGGCCCAGGCAATAGCCTCCATGCGGGCCCCTTTTGCCCTGCAGGTATCCGGCCTGTTTCAGTATTCTGGCTATTTTCTCCAGGTATTTCAAAGAGATGTTCTGACTTTGCGCCACTTGGGCCAACGGCACTGGATTGCTGCCCTCAGAGCGGGATATCTCCAGGAGCAGGCGCAGTCCATATCTGCTTCTCGTAGATAGTTTCATTGAGTTTTTCCTGGGTTAGAATTGGCAGTCAAAGTCCTGCAGCAGGGCTATTGGCTTGCTGCAGGCAGCACCAGGCAAAAAACCTGCCCCTGGGGCCTGCTCTGCGGGGTGCAGATGCGCAGGCCCTGATCCCTGGTTACTTCCAGCAAGGGAAAGATATGTTCCTGGGAGGCCTGTTCAGGATCCAGGAGCTGGAAACTGGTTTTGGCCTCTTGCATCAAGGGCAAGACCTTGTTCAGGGTCAATTCAGGGCTGAAAGCGGTCTGTACCTGATACAGGCTTTCTACTCTAATGGCCTGGCCCTGCTCGCTGCCCTGGACTGCATAAACGTTCTTTTCTCCCAGATGCTGCGCCGCCGTCTGGCAGATCAGCTGATTCAAAGGATCATCCTTGGTCAGGACCAGCATGCGCTTGAAGCCCTCTTCTGTGGCTTGATCGTAGATGTTGTCGTCCAAGATGTGAGTGCAGATGTTGTTCAGCTCATTTTCCTGAAGCATGGCGCAGACCCGGGGGGAGGTGTCCAGGAAGGCAATGTGCACATATTTTTGGGCGAAACTCGCGATACCCAGGCTTAAAGGATTGTGACCCACCAACAGGATGCCGCTTTTGCTGGGAGGGTTCAAAACGCCAAGCATCCTGGCCAGGGGTCTGCCGAAGAGGCTGGTGAAAGCCCCGGTGCTCAGGATGAGCACAAAGATAGTATTCAGCAAGAGGCTTACTTCCTGTTCCCTGCCGGAAACTCCCAAAGCAGCATAGGCAGCAGTAGCCAGGGCCACAATACCCTTGGGCCCGATGAGCCCCATGAACCATCTTTCCCTGCTGTCCGGGCAGACCCCCAGCAGACAGAACTTTACCGCCAGGGGCCTTAGCAGAAACTGCACCGCCAGCACGGTGGCCAGGATCAGCAGCCAATGTTCCTGGACCTGCAAAGGATTGGTATAAGCGGACAAAAGGACGAACAGGGTGCCGATAAACAGCACAGAGAGTTGATCTTTGAAGTGCAGAATGTCCGAGAAGAACCTGTTGCCGGATCTTTTGTTTCTAGAGATATAGAAGCCTGCCACGACCACTGCCAGGGGACCGGAAGAAAGCATGATCTGATGCGAGGTGTAAAAAATGGCCAGAGCAGCGGCAAAGGCGATGACTCCAGGCAGTTCCCTGGCTTCCAATCTGGATGCCCAGGGCAAAAGCAGGTGCTGCAGCAGCATGCCCCCCAAAAGGCCTATCAGCATCCCATCCAGGATAGTCAAAAGGAAGATCCCCAGCAGTCCTGGGATGCTGCCCATCTGGCCCAGGAGCAGAAATTCCAGGGCCAAAGCGCTGAGCAGGACTCCGGCCACATCCCCCCAGATGGATTCCCAGTGCAGCATGGTCTCCAGCCTGTGCTTCAGCTCCACGCTCTTGAGCAATGGAGCTATGACCGTGGGCCCGGAGATGACGATGATAGTTCCGAACAGCACAGCCATGTCCCAGGAGAGCCCCAGCAGGTAATGGCTGAGCAGGGCTCCGCCTACTGCGGTGATAGGGATGCTCAGCAACAGCACGTTCAAGATGGCTGCAGGCGCTTTCTGAAAGCTGCGCAGGCTAAGGGACAGACCGCCCTCGAAGAGGATAATGGCCACCCCCACCTCCACCAGGATCATGAGCCCATAGCCCATGTTTTGCGGCAGGAGCAGACCCAGCCCCAGGGGGCCGAAGATTATCCCGGCCAGAAGGTAGAACAGGATAGCCGGAATCCTGAATTGCTTGGAAATCAAATGGCAGGCTGCTCCTAGCGTCACCGCCAGGGTGATGGTCTGGTAAGCTTCTTGCATAGGTATGGCTAATGGGGGTTGTTGAAAGAAAAGCCAAATTAGCAGGCAATATCAGCCAAATGCAAGCAGAAAGGAAGGGCAGGCCTTGCAGGAGCTTGAATATGACACTATGTATGGCCTTTTGCAGCAGATCCTGGACGCGGGTCTTATTAAAATAAGCCTGGTCTGCTTGCAGGTAATGCATAGAGCGCGGACATATCCAGGCCGCGCTCTTGCTGGCTTAGGCTGATTTCCGACGCAGTGCCAAAGCCGGAGTGTTCAGGTCTGGATCATTCCAGGGGAAAGGGCAATATATCCAGGGAATGCTTGATATGACGCAGAGAATTTACTGCAGTGGCATACTGGATGGCCATGCCCATGACCTCGCCCAGCACAAACAGGGAATCCACATCCTGATCTCCTATATCCCAAGGCATATGATGGTAAAGCCTGAAGGCTCCAATGGGCTCCAAGGCAAAGATGATGGGGATACCCAGGATGGATCTGATGCCCTCTTTCTGGGCGTGCTCAGGATACTGAAGTCCCTGCTCCTTTTCAGTGTCCCGGATGATAGTGGGCTCTTTCTTTTTGGTCTCATCCAGGCTCTTGCTGGGATCCAGGGCACCCTTGCGCAGGTACTGCTTGCTCAGGCCGAAGCTGGCCAAGGGTTCCAATGTGGTCTGATGATGGCTCAACAAAAATATGGTGCAGCCTTTGACATCCAGACTGCCCACCAGGAGATGGCACATATGCTGGGCCATGATCTCCAGGTCATCTGATTCGGTGATGGCTTTGGTCACCACCTTGAAAGTCTCCATGTTGATCAGCTGCTGTTCAGTCATGGATATCTCTCCTTGTTTTAGGCCTTAGGCCACTATCAAGATCTCGGTTTCCTTGAGCCTGCCCAGCAGGGTCTCGTAGACGTTCTCCCCGAATAGCCTGCGCGGGGATTTGTCCCGGTCTGCACTGACCACTATGCTGTTGTAGCCGCCATGTTCCACAGCCTCGAGCAGTTCCTTGCCCACGCTTTGCCTGCGAGCCTTGAGCTTGATCTTGATCTGCTCCGGAGTAAATCCTCCGCTGGCGGTCAACCTATTGGCTAGGGCCTGCAACTCGTTTTCCTTGTCCCAGATGTTCTGCTTGATCAGCACTGCAGTATTGGTGCGCGAATCCTTGGTCCCGGGCTCTAGCCTTTCCGTCCTGGGTAACGGGGTGTAAAGATGGAACAGGGTGATAGTGGTCCTGGGCTGGTGGGCAAAGATACGAGTGGCATAGTCCAGGGCTTTTTCATCATGTTCTGAAATTGTGGGGTACTAAGACATTCTTTTCCTGCATGGCCTGCTCCCCTGTTTTGGGTTTGGGCGCCGACATCGGGCGCCGGATCCTGCCTGCCTTTGGGGCTGGTAAACCTGAGTACTGCGCAGGAGCCTGGTCTCTGGACACAGTATTCTGGTGCTTGAAAAGTAACTCATTTTTGCCAGAATAAAAACATCGAAACAGAAAACAAGGCAGGAGTCAAGCCCAAAAGCAAAAACCGGCTGTTTTTTCTTGCAATCCTACTATGTAGCACCCTTACAGGGTACGGTTTTGAGGCCTGCCCAACACCCGGGGCGCCGCCCCAGGCTAATATGCGCAACCCCTTTGGGGTTTAAATCAGGCGGAACAAAAAGGAAATGCTTCCATGGGATGCGGATGAGGTCGGATGTATCGATTACGATTCCGACCACGACTACGGGGTATCCTGCCATCGCTATCGTTGTCGTTGTCGTAATCGCTTTCGATACGAATGAGTTCTACCACTATTTACTTCCCTGGCCAGGAACAGGCTAGGAAGGCAGGAGCTGGAGAACCGGGCTATTGCTGCAGGCTTTAGGGTTTCTAAGTATTCTGTAGCCGTAATCTGGCCTGGATATTGTTGTCCAGGGCGCTAACTGCCTGCCAGTCTCCCTGGATGTTCCCTATGCGGTGCACTTCAGAGGCAGCTCTGGGTTCCTGGGATTCGCTTGCAGGGGTAGGCCCGAAAAAGACACAAAGGGCGTTAGCCGGCTCCCAGAAGGCCAGGTCTCCGATATCCAGGACCTCGGTCTTTTCGCCTTCCAGCAGGCCCAGATCCTGGGGCAGCCGGCCATAATACTCCTCTCCCCAGCGCTGCATTTCCAGCTCCAGAGGACAGTTCTTCAGGACCGCCTGTCCTGCAGGGGAATCAAAAATTTCGCCCTGCAGCTCTACACCATCCAGCTCCAGAATTACCTTGTACATATCCTCCCTCCATAGGATGGGCCTCAAAATCTTTTTGTCCACATTTCGCTGTAGAATGAATTTAGTTTGCAAAACTCCCAGCCCAAGAACAGCTTTTGCTCAGAGTACAGGTCAAGGTATCTATTCAGGGCGGACCTACAGTTCAGGCATAACCCGTCATTGCGAGGCGTCTTCGCCGAAGCAAGCTCCAAAAATACAGCTCAATGAACTGGATATGAGCTCGTTGCCTGAATGCTGACCAGTCAATACCCTTGTCGCGGGGTCTTATCCCTGATCCCGCAGCAGTTTATTGCCAGGCAGGGAGTCCCAGGGCCCGATCTCCTGCTCAAGTCGGGAGGAGACCTTGGTAGGGCGCTGTTGTAGCCTGTTCTCATATACAGCAGTATAGCTCAGGATTTTTTTGACATATCTCCTGGTTTCAGCAAAGGGAATGCTTTCCACCCAGATCTCTGAGGGCAGCCTGCCTCTGCTGGAGATCCAGCTCAGGACATTGCCTCGCCCGGCATTGTAGGCAGCGCTGGCCAGGGGCAGGCTGCCCCGGAAAAAATCCAGCTGCCTGCGCAGATAGAATGTTCCGTAACGGATATTGTTCTCCGGATGCAGGAGCTGCAAGGGGTGGCTGAAATCCTCGTCAAGCTGCCTGGCGATATCCCGGCCAGTGCCAGGCATGACCTGCATCAGGCCCAGGGCGCCGGCAGCAGAGCGGGCCTCCTGCATAAAAGCGCTTTCCTGGCGGATGAGGGCCAGGATCCAGGCCTGGTCCAGATCCAGGCTCAAGCCTCTAGCCTGGATCTGTTTCTGGTAGTTTAAGGGGAATTTGATATTCAGGTCCTGGAAGTCAGGTACAGAAGCAGCGGCAAAGATGGCCCGATCCGGCCAGTCCAGCTCTTTGGCCAGGACTGCGGCTGCTAGATAGCTGTCTGCACTCGAGCCCTGCAGGCCCTGAATCCATTCCCGTCTGGCCTCTGTCAGGCGCTGCAGGTGAAACAGCTCCACTGCGCGCTGCAGACAGGCATGGTCCCAGAGTTTGAGCAAGAGATTCATGTCAGCCTGGGCGGGTTGGTGTCTGAAACGGTATTCCTTATCCAGTCTGTCTGCAGCAAGCAAAGAGTAATACTGCATGCCCTGGGCCAGATCCTGGTAAATCTCCCGAGCCTGCTCTTCCCGGCCTGTCTCCTGCAGAGCCCTGGCCTGCCAGTAGCGCCAGGCACCGATTTCCCTTTCCTCAGGCTGCAGGGAGCTTATGGCCTGCAGCACTCGCTGCCAATCCTGCTGTAGCAAGGCAGCTCGAACCATCCAGGTCCTGGTCTTGGAATCCTGGGCTGCTGCCGGAAGCTCTTTGAGCCTGGAAAAGGCCCCAGGCTTGGCCCGCAGTGCCAGAAACAGAGCGATTTGCCTTTCGATCTCTGGAAATTGCCGGGCATCCCAGCCGTGGGTTTCCTTCAGCTCTTCCCAGCTCTGCTCGGCCTGTTGCACATCTTCCTGGATGAGCCCTTGCATACCAGTCTTAAGGGCATAGGGCCTGATCTGTTCTGAAAGCGTGGACCAATCCAGATCCCGGACCAGCTCCGGCTCTTGCCTGATCCGCAGCCATAACTCAGCCAGCTGTCTCTTTTCCGGGCTCAGGCCCTGCGACAGGTATTTGACCAGGGAGGAGCTGTCTGCCTGTATGGCCAGTCTGGCCCTTTGCCAGTAAAGGTCCTGGTCTAGTTGGCCCTGGCTTTCCCAGTGCTGGAATACAGTATCACAGCTGTCCGGCCTGGAGCGGGGAGAGAGCCATAAAGATCTGGTCTGTTCCAGGCTTTGCTGTTTTTTTCCGGTCTGCAGCAGGGCCTGGGCTTGATAGCATTTGAGCTCTGTCTGGCCCGGATCCTGGTAGTCTGCCAGGAACATCTCCCAGTTTTGCTCCTGGGCCAGGTAGCTCAACCATTTTTTTCTGAGCTGAGCTGCCAGGGGGGTGGAGCTTTGCTGTTTCAGGAAGGACCTGATTTCCGGGGCCAGGTCCAGAGACATGCGCTGCAGAAGATCCTGGTAAACCAGGTAGGGCTGCAGGGGATAATCCTCGAGACGGGCCATGATTTCCTGGTAGGTGTCTTGGTCTTGGAGCAGCAAAGCCTTTTCCGCACGCAGGAAGAGCTCCCTTTGGGCTGCAGGGCTTTGGGCCTGCAGCTGGCCTGGCAGCGCAGAAAAAAATACCCAGAGTGTTAGATAGAGTATAGGGAATCGAGGCATTTCCTTCCTGGCATTATGGTTTGCAAATCAGACGTTACGACTACAGCGAGACTTTTATTCCCTTAGTTGGCCTTCTTCCTGTCATCCCGGACACCGATCCGGGATCCAGCTTCCGACCTGGATTCCGGGTGGAGCCTGCGCTGGACTCCGCTCCAGTGCCGGAATGACGGAAATGCGGCAGAAAGCTTCCCTGGAGTGTTACGGGGCTGATCGATTCTGGACAGTTTATTTTCCTAAAAAATCGAGCTTAATTCAAGAGTGCTAACTGGGGTTTTGCAAATTTATGAATCTGACCAGAATGGTGCCTGGAAATATGATCAAGCCCAGCAGGGCAAAGCCTAAAGGGAAGAGTCCCTGGTCCCCGAACCAGCCCATGACTGTAGGCATCAGGCCGGTGCCGAAAACCGTGGCTATGGGTATGATAAAGGAGATGGCCACGTTCCTGATTTTGCTGCGGAAGACAGAAGAAATAGCAGTAAAGCCAGCAGGGAACAGGGAAACTGCGAACACGGGCTGCAAGAGCACAGCTGCCTGCAGGGGCTTTCCGGAAAGGAGAGCCAGAAGCAGAGTTGCGCATGCAGTGCAGATCAGGGCCAAGAACATGGTCCTTCCTGTTCCCAGGCGCTCGATTATGAATCCAGCAGCCAGAGCCATGCCCAGGCAGGGCAGCCTGGATAGTGACAAGAGCTGATTGGCCCAGCTGGGAGATATTTGGTGCTCCTGCACCAGATACAGGGGCAGCATGCTGTAGGTGCCGAAGATCGTGCCCACAGCCAGGCAGAATATCCCAGCCAGGGCCCAGAACTCCTTTTTGGTTACCAGTTCCCTGGCAACCCCAAGATTTGGGGCCTGGCCGTAAAATTTGCCTCCCTGCACCTGCCAGCTGAATACCAGGGCCATGGCAATAGTCCCGAATCCCAGCCCTGCAAAAATCACCCTCCAGGAGAACAGCCCTTCTACAGCCGCTGCCACGGCAGGAACCAGGATAAAGCTGGTGTTTGGTGCCAGCTCATGCAGGGCCAGGCCCCGGCCCCAATATTGGGCTGGCAGCAAAGAGGTGATGCTGGAGATGCCTGAAGGCAGATACAGGCCCAGACAAAGGCCTTGCGCGAACAGGAACAGCTTCAACAGGCCCAGACTGGGGCTCAAGGAAGCCATGATCAGGAAAAAGCCAGTACCCAGGGCAGAGACGAGGATGGTCCTTTTGTGCTGCAGCCTGCTGGCTACGAACCCGGAGAGCAGCAGGGCCAGGCTGATGCCCAGGGAAAGGATGAAGAACAGTCCACCGGCCTGGGCGTGGCTCACAGAGAATTCCTGCTCGATGTGCACCAAAAATGGCCCAGGGATCAGCCTGGAGGCGAAATTAAAGAAGAACAGGCAGCTGATCAGGATAACCTGCAAAAAGGCCTGTCTTATACCTTGTTCTGCATGAAGCTCCGGTGATGCCTGGCCTGAATCTCGCACTGCTGTATCCAATTTTTTATGGACGAGGGATCTTTTGGCTTGTAATCTGTTTTTCAGGTCTCAATACCAGGCCTTGGATACTTTATCCTTGCGCTGCGGACAAGTCTAGCTGGGCATTGGCTCACTGCTTGGAAATTAGCCATATCTAAGTCAAGGGGGAGCATGTTTAGCCGCCGGAATGCAGCAGCTCTTGGTGCTGCTGGCCTGATTTTGCTCCTGTTGAGCTGGGGCTGCAGCGGTTTGCGGTCCGGAGAGCAGGTTCTCCAGGACCCAAGCGAGCTGTCCCAGGGAACCATCCTGGAGGCCCAGGGCTCACGGGTAGACAGGGAGCAGGTTTTACGGCTCTTGGAGCAAAGCGATTATATTATCCTGGGGGAGGGGCACACCAATCCTTGCGATCACAGGGTGCAGGCAGAAATACTGCAGCTGCTGGCAGGATCCGAGTCAGACTTTGCCCTGGGCCTGGAGATGGTTCCTTCAGACAAACAGGATGTCCTGCAGGAATTCAATCAGGGCCGGCTGGGACTTGAGGAGCTGGAAGAGAGCCTGCAGTGGCAAAAGATATGGGGGCATGATTATTCCTGGTACCAGCCAGTGCTGCAAACAGCCAGGCAGGCTGGCATACCTGTCTATGGGCTGAATGTGCCCCAAAAGGCCCTGCAGGAGCTCAAGGATAAGGGACTGCAGGAGATGTCCAGACAGCAAAGGCAGGATCTGCCCCAGCCCATTATCCACCCTGCAGAGGATCAGGAGCAGTCCTTGCGGCAGGAGTACCAGCGGCACGAAAATTTTCTGCAGGGCAAAAGCCATGCTCTGCAGGACGAAGAGCGCTTCATCCTGGTGCAGTCTGTCTGGGATAGCCAGATGGCCCAGGAGGCCATAAAAGTGCACAAGACCGGGCTCAAGGTTCTAATTCTGGCAGGCAGCAGGCATGCGCGCAAAGACAGAGGGATAGCGCATAGAATCCGGATCCTGGATAATGAGCCCCGAATCCTGAGCCTTATCCCCTGGCGGGGGAGTGGAGGGATCCAGTCCCAGCAGGGGGATCTTTTCTTTTATTGTCCCCAGATGTATGCGAGCAGGCTGGGGTTCGTGCTTCGGCTGAAGAAGCAGGAGATCCAGGTCCAAGAGGTCAGGCCAGACAGCAGGGCCGCCCGGGCAGGATTTGAGCCTGGAGATGTGCTGCTCAAGGCTGGCGAGAGAGAGGTGCAGGAGATCATGGATCTGCACCATGCAGCCATGCAGGGTATGAAGCAGGAGGGAGCCTTGGTGTTCAAGGTACGCAGACAAGGCCAGGAGCTGCAGCTGGAGCTGGATTTTTAGCTATGCTCCTGGGGACTTGAGGGTTCAAAGTTCCAGGCTCACGGTTGAAGAATAAAATCAAAGAGTTAAGAAAAATTTACAACATCCAGATTGAATTTTGAATATTATTAATAAAAACAGCTAGTTATCGAAGAGCTTTTGACTGTCGAGCTGGGGACATTGGGGATGGAAATCAGAATTGAAATGCTCTAGGTCAGAATCTGCTGGACTTGACTTTAGAAATCATTCCTATTAACTAATCACACAGTCCAGACAAAGGGATGTGCAACTAAAAAAAAACAAGGAGATCGTATGCTCAAGGATGGAGAAAAAGGAGCGATTTTGCAAAGGGATGAACAGAGCTATGCCATTGCCCCGCATATGCCTTGCGGGGTGGTCTCAGCCCAGCAGCTCAGGAACATAGCTGATGCAGCTGATAAGTACGGCTGCGCAGCCCTGAAAGTGACCAGTGCTGCCAGGATCGCGCTAGTGGGGCTCAAGGAAGAGGATATAGACCAGGTCTGGCAGGAGCTGGGCATGTCCCCTGGAGCAGCGGTCGGGGTCTGCGTGCGCAGCGTCAAGGCCTGTCCTGGGACCACTTTCTGCAGGCTGGGCCAGCAGGACAGCCTGAATGTGGGCCTGGAGCTGGATAAGAAGTATCATGGCCTGGAGCTGCCAGGCAAACTCAAGATCGGGGTCAGCGGCTGTCCTAATCAGTGTGCTGAGACCTGCATCAAGGATGTGGCTTTGGTGGGCAAGAAAAAGGGCTGGACTCTCCTGGCAGGGGGCTCAGGAGCGGGCAAGCCCAGACTGGCTGACGAAATTGCCAGGGATCTGGACACAGATCAGGCCCTGCAGATGGTGCAGAAAATTATTGAGCTCTACCAGGCCCAGGCCAAGAAGCAGGAGCGCATGGGCCGCATGATGGACAGGCTGGGAGTAGAGGAATTCCGGGAGGCTATTCTGGACTAAGGTCTTGGATCGCTAGCCGGCAAGGCTCCAGCTCAAAGCAAAGGGGAAGTCATGATCATACCAGCCATACTCTGCGGCGGCTCTGGAACCAGGCTCTGGCCTGTGTCCAGGGAGCTTTATCCCAAGCAGTTCCTGCCTTTGTACGGGGAAAAGACCCTGCTGCAGGAGACTCTGTTGCGACTGCAGGGGCTGCCTGACCTGGGGCAGCCCATATGTGTTTGCGGCGAGGAGCACAGGTTCCTGGTAGCGGAGCAGGTCCGGGCCCTGGGCTTTGATCCAGGGGCTGTGGTCCTGGAGCCTGAGGGCAGAAATACTGCGCCTGCTGCAGCAGTAGCAGCCCTTTTGGCTCAAGACAGCGATCCTGGGAGCCTGCTTTTGATCCTGCCCGCGGACCATGTGCTCAAGGATGCATACAGTTTCCAGCAGGCAGTGCAAACCGGCATAGCTGCAGCCCAGGCTGGAGCCCTGGTTACTTTTGGGGTGGTTCCGGACAAGCCGGAGACAGGCTACGGCTATATCCAGAAGGGTGCTGCCTGGCCGGATTCGGAGCAGGTTTTCCAGGTGCAAAGCTTTGTGGAGAAGCCGGACCAGGATACAGCCAGGCAGTACCTGGACAGTGGGCAATACCTCTGGAACAGCGGGATGTTCCTGTTCAAGGCAGACAAGTACCTGCAGGAGCTGGGCAGCTTGGCCCCCAGGATCAAGGATTGCTGCAGTCAGGCAGTGCAGGGGGCTACGCAGGATATGGACTTTCTGCGCCTGGACAGCAGCAGCTTCAGGCAGTGCCCGTCAGATTCCCTGGATTATGCAGTCATGGAGAAGACCTCGGAGGCAATGGTGGTCCCTTTGCAGGCAGGCTGGAGCGATGTGGGTTCCTGGTCTGCCCTCTGGGAAATAGCTGAAAAGGATGAGCAGCACAATGTGCTCAGAGGCCAGGTCCTGAGCAGGGATGTCCAGGGCTGCCTGGTACACAGCGACTCTCGTCTGGTAGCCCTGCTGGGGGTACAGGATCTGGTGGTGGTGGACACCAAGGATGCGCTGCTGGTGGCTTCCAGGCATCAGGTGCAGGAGGTCAAGTCCCTGGTCCAGGCCCTGCGGAGGGAAGGGCATTCCAGCGCGGCTCAGCATAGCAGAGTATATCGGCCCTGGGGCAGCTATGAGGGGGTGGACCAGGAGCAGAGATTCCAGGTCAAAAGGATCACGGTGAAGCCGGGTCAGGTGCTTTCCCTGCAGAAACATTACCACCGAGCCGAGCACTGGGTGGTGGTCAAGGGTACAGCTCGGGTGGTCAGGGGAGAAGAAGAGATCATCCTCACAGAGGATCAATCCGTGTATATTCCCTTGGGCACCGTACATCGGCTGGAGAATCCAGGGCGGATCCCTTTGGAGCTGATAGAGGTCCAGACCGGGAGCTACCTGGGAGAAGACGATATAGAGCGCATTGAAGATGTCTACGGCAGGAAGGGTTGAGGCTGGACAAAAAAATGGCGGGGGTGACCAGACTTGAACTGGCGGCCTCCGGCGTGACAGGCCGGCGCTCTAACCAATCTGAGCTACACCCCCGCTCAAACAAACAAATACTAACCCGGCTTTTATTCGTTGTCAACAGTCTGGAAAGGTCCAAATACATAAAGCCCAGGGCAAGGCCCTGGGCTTTATGGTAGAAAGCAACTCCTCCTGCTGGCCCTGAAAGTGCCTGACACATCCTGTCTTTTCAGGGCCCAGCCTTGCTTAGTGTTTGTTGCCGAAGTAGTCCCTGGTGATGCGGAAGACCACTGGGCTCAGCACCAGCAGGGCAATCAGGTTGGGGACAATCATCAAGCCGTTCATCATGTCGGCAAAGGTCCAGACCAGATCCAGGTTGAGTATGGCGCCCAAAAAGACCAGGATCACATAGGCGTACCTGAATGGGGTGACTCCTTTGAGCCCGAAGATGTACTCAATAGCCACTTGGCCGTAGTAGCTCCAGGCCAGGATAGTGGAGAAGGCAAAGATGATCAGCCCAAAGCCGACCACGAAGTCCCCGGGTCCGGGCAGGCCCTTATTGAAAGCCATGGCGGTCAGCGCGGAGCTGGTTTCTCCACTGGTCCAGGCTCCGGTCATGATGATCACCAAGGCGGTCATGGTGCAGACGATTATGGTGTCGATTAACGGGCTGAGCATGGCCACGATGCCCTGACGCACCGGATCTTTGGTCCGGGCTGCAGCATGGGCGATGGGAGCTGATCCCAGCCCGGCCTCATTGGAGAACACTCCCCTGGCCACGCCGAATCGCAGGGCTGCAGCCAGCCCTGCGCCTGCGAAGCCGCCAGTGGCAGCAGTGCCGGTGAAAGCGTCCGTAAAGATAAGCTTGAAGGCGGAGCCTATCTCAGTGAAGTTGGCCAGGATCACTATCAAGGCACCGACAACATAGATTATGGCCATAAAGGGCACTATCTTTTCTGCGACTTTGGCGATGCGCTTGAGGCCGCCGATGATCACCGCAAAGGTCAGTCCGGCCAGGATGAGGCCTGTGAGCCAGAAGGGGATCTCAAAGGCTTGGTTTACAGCCAGAGCTACAGAGTTGGACTGCACTGTGTTGCCGATGCCAAAGCAGGCCACTGCAGCGAATATGGCAAACAGCATGCCCAGCCATTGCCAGTTCTGGCCCATGCCGTTCTTGATATAGTACATGGGCCCGCCCACAAATGAGCCGTCAGGCATGGTCTCCCTATAGCGCACGGCCAGGACCGCCTCTGCGTATTTGACAGCCATGCCGAACAACGCGGTGACCCACATCCAGAACACAGCGCCAGGGCCGCCCAGATATATGGCAGTGGCCACCCCGGCAATATTGCCGGTACCTATGGTGGCGGCCAGAGCTGTGGTCAGGGCCTGGAAAGGGGTGATTTCCCCTTCGCCTTCCTGCTTGCTCTTGTCTATACCCCTGACCATCATCCTGAAGCCGTAGCCCAGCTTGCTCACTGTCCTCCACTTCAGGCCGAAGGTCAGATACACGCCAGTGCCCACCAGCAGAATCAGCATGTAGGGTCCCCAGACAAATCCGCTGATCGCGTTTAGAACTCCTTGCAAAGCTTCCATCCATCTCCTCCTTTTAGGTTGCAGTTAACAGGGATAAGCTAAGTATGAGCTTGCTGACACAGGTGCTGGAGCCAGTAAACCATGCTTAAGCCTCCTGCATCAGTTCCTGCGGGGCTCTGCAGACATCCTGTAAAGCAAAGGCCTCTGCCACCGGCTGGCAGGTCAAGATGCCCTGGTAGGCATTCAGGCCCCGGCATAGGACAGGATTTTCCTGACAGGCCCTTTTTATGCCCTTGTTGGCCAGCTGCAGTCCATAGCCTATTGTGGCGTGGTTCAGGGCAAAGGTGGAGCTCCGGGAATAGGCTCCAGGCATGTTGGCCACGCAATAGTGTAAAACCTCCTCCTCCAAGTAGACCGGGTCCCCGTGGGTGGTGGGCCTGGAGGTTTCCGCACAGCCCCCCTGATCAATAGCTACGTCCACCAGGATAGCCCCTGGCTTCATCCTTTGCAGCTCCTTTCTACCCAGGAGCTTTGGCGCCTTGGCTCCAGGCAAAAGCACGGCCCCGATCACAATGTCTGCTCGTTCCAGGGCTGCCTCCAGGTTATGACTGTTGCTGAACTGGGTGAAGACATTCACGGGCAGGATGTTGCCCAAGTGCTCCAGGGTATCCACCTGGATATCCATGATGGTCACCTGGCAGCCGAAACCGGCAGCTGTCTTGGCTGCGTTGCTGCCCACTACTCCACCACCCAGGATCAAGACATTCGCGGGCAGCACTCCTGGAACCCCTGTGGGCAAAAGCCCCCTGCCGCCAAAAGGCCGGGCCATATAAAAAGCTGCCATTAGCGGTGCCATGCGTCCAGCCACTTCGCTCATGGGCTTGAGAAGAGGCAAGGCCCCGCTGTCTGACTGCACTGTCTCGTAGGCCACGGCAATGATCTTTTTGTCCAGGCAGGCCTGGGTCAGCTGCTGGCTGGCTGCCAGATGGAAGTAGGTGTAAACGATCTGCCCCGGCTGCATGAGATCATACTCCTCTGGCAGTGGTTCCTTGACCTTGACGATTATCTCTGCCTGTTGCCAGATCTCCTGGGCTGAGCCCAAAAGCAGGGCCCCGGCCTGCTCGTACTCTGAGTCCAGGATACCGGAGCCTTGTCCCGCGCCCTTCTGGATGAGCACGCTGTGCCCATGCTGGGTATAGGCCCGGGCAGCGGCAGGGGTAAGCCCCACCCTGAACTCGCTGTCCTTGATTTCCTTGGGACATCCAATCTTCATCTTGCTGCTCCTTTGCGTTTGACATTTGAATCACTGATGTAGCCTTAAGCTTTAAGCAGTCAGGCTGATATTGCTTCCTGGCCAGGATTGACGTATAACTTGACTTGCCTGGCCGGGCCAGGCGCAGGGTCCAAACAATGTAAAAAGCAAAAAAGGAGGATCTATGCGTAGTCAAGGCCTTATTTACAGATTTTTTTGTCTGACTTTAGTTTTTGTTTTTGCTTTGACCTTGTTGCCCCTGCAGCCTGTGCAGGCTGCTATGCTGCAAACAGGGGCTGTCCTGGAATCCGAGGAGACCAGAGCAGCCAGGCAGGAGCTGCAGAGCTTTCTGCAGCGCGAAGAGGTGGCAAAAACCCTGCAGAAACAAGGTATTGATCCGGCAGAGGCCAAGTCCAGGGTGCAGGCCCTAAGCGACTCCGAGGTTCAGGCAGCGGCAGCCAGACTGCCGGAGCTGCCTGCCGGCCAGGGTGCGGGGACCATTGTGGGCGCAGCACTGTTTATTTTTGTGGTCCTGATCATTACGGATATATTGGGATACACAGATGTGTTCACCTTCGTCAAGAAAGAAAGGATCAAATAACACGGGAACAAATCTGATTTGTTCAGCTGGATCAGTTTATTCATACTGCATGCTGTCTGGCCTTTGCTGCTTCTGGCTGCAGGCTGTGCAGGTCCTCATGCTTCCCTGGCCCCTGCCGGGGATCCAGAGCCGGAGGCGGTGGAAATCAATGATGCGCCTGCATTTCAGCAGCGGGCCAATCAGTGTGCTGCTGCCTCCTTGGCTTCTGTCCTGCATTGGAGCGGGTTTCAGCTTAGCCCGCAGGAGCTGGAACCTTTGCTCTACAATCCAGAAAGGCAGGGCACTTTGCAGCCCAGCATCAAGGGCTCTGCCCGTAGAATCGGGGCCCTGCCCTATGAGATTCAGGGCAAGGCAGAGCTTTTGGCTCAGCTGCAGGCCGGCATACCGGTCCTGGTACTGCTGAACAAGGGTCTCTCCTGGCTGCCGACCTGGCATTACGCAGTGGTCTGCGGCCTGGATCCGGAGCAAGGCTCGCTGTGTCTGTTGGACGGCGGAGCTGAGCCAAGGTGGATCAGCCAGGGCACCTTCTTGCGCACTTGGGCCAGAGCAGATTATTGGGGCCTTGTGGTCCTCTCCCCGGGCAGGTTGCCGGCTGCTGCTGACAAATCCAGATACTTAAACGCAGTGTATGCCTTGGAGCAGAGCGGACAGTATGCTCAGGCGGAAAAGGGCTACCAGGCTGCCTTAAGCAAATGGCCAGGGGATCTGGCTGGTTTGCTGGGCAGGGCTAACTGCTTTTATCAGCTGCGGGAGTTGGAAAAGGCAGAGGCCTGTTTGCGCAGGGCAGCGGAGCTGCACCCTGGATCAGCCCCGGCCTGGAACAACCTGGCCCAGGTCCTGGCAGAACAGGGCAGGAAGCTGGAGGCCCTGCAGGCAGCGCAAAAAGCTGTCAGCATGGGTGAAGAGCATCTGGAGCACTATCAGCAGACCTGGGAGAGCATCCTGGCCCCTGACAATTGATTCTGGCTAATGTTGCTGCAGTACGTCTTCTGCCCAGGACAGGGCTGCGGCCACTGTGGGATAGCCGATAGTGGAGATCAACAGCAACAGGGCCTGTCTGATCTCCTCCGGGCTTGCGCCTGCCTCCAAGGCTCTGCGGGTGTGACTGTGCACCGCTCCTTCAGACCTGATGGCAGCAGAGGCAGCCAGCTGAATAAGCTGGGAATCCTTTTCCTGGATCGGACCTGCCTCGCGCACTGCCTGGCCCACCCGGCTCAGAGCATCCAAAACAGGCTGATAGTTTTTCTGCAGGTTCTGAAAATGCTGGGGAGGCTTTTGCATGGGCTTGCTCCTTTGCTTAGGGCCTGACCTTGGTATGTAGTTTTGCATAGCCCGGGTGCTCCCGGGCTGTCAAGCCTTTTTAGACCTGCTGCTTAGTTCCTCGGCTCTATCTTTATTCAGCGACAAAAACCAAGTATTGCAAAGGGGCATGCTATGCAGGATAAAGGCAGGCAGGGCTCCCTAGCCCTGGTCTGGCCTTATTTCCGGGAGCGCAAGGGCTGGATTCTGCTCGGGGTCTTGAGCCTGATAGTGGTCAATCTGCTGCAGCTCTTGATCCCCAGGATCTTGGGCAAGGTGGTGGATCAGCTGACGGGCCTGCAGATAGGTTCCGGCCAGCTGGTAGGATATGCTGGGCTGATAGCCCTGATAGCCCTGGCTATGGGAGGCTTTCGCTATCTGTGGCGCAGCTGCCTGATGGGCAATGCCCGCAGGCTGGAGGAAGGGCTGCGCAATCAGCTCCTGGGACACATCCAGGGACTTGGCTGCAGCTATTTTGACAGGACCAAGACCGGGGATCTCATGGCCCATGCCACGAATGATCTGCATCAGGTACGCATGGCTGCAGGCATGGGGCTGGTGGCTGTGAATGACGCTATTTTTCTGGGCCTGGCAGCAGTAGGCTTTATGCTGGCCATAAATGTTCAGCTCACTTTGTATGTGCTGATACCCATGCCTTTTATCGTCCTGGGCACCCTGTTTTTCAGCCGCAGGCTGCACAACCGCTATCAGGAGGTGCAAGCCAGGTTCTCGGATCTGACCGAGAAGGTCCGGGAGGGGTTGGCAGGCATGCGCCTGGTGCGGGCCTATGGCCTGGAGGACCGGATGCTGGGCAATATGGCTGACAGCTCCAGGCAATACGTGGATTCTAATCTGATTCTGGCCAGGATCGTGGGCGCTTTTTTCCCCCTGATGCTGTTTCTGACCAACATCAGCCTTGGCTTGGTCCTGCTCCTGGGCGGCAGGCAGACCATTCTGGGCGGCATCAGCCCAGGTGACTTCGTGGCCTTTGTCAACTATCTGGGGCTCTTGACCTGGCCCATGATGGCTATGGGCTGGACCATAAACCTGCTGCAACGGGGCAGGGCCTCCCTGGAGCGCATAAACCGCATTTTGCAGACTGAGCCTGAAAAGGGCCCTACATACGACCCTGGGAATCTGCAGCTCAACCAGGCCCTGGAACTTTCTATACAGCAGGTCAGCTTCAGGTATCCCAGGGCAGCAGATTTTGCTCTGCAAGGGCTCAGCCTGCACCTGCCCCAGGCAGGAAGCTTGGGGCTTGCAGGTCCTTCTGGCAGCGGGAAGACCACCCTGCTGCAGCTGATCCCCAGGCTCTACGATCCGAAGCAGGGCAGGATCCTGCTGCAGGGTAGGGATATCCAGGAGATCCCCTTGTCCAGTCTCAGACAGTGCATAGCGTTTGTGCCCCAGGATGCCTTCCTGTTCGCGGGCAGTATCCTGGAGAATATCAGCCTGGGCAGGAGCGTATCCAGGCAAAAAATAGACCGGGTGCTGCAGCAAAGTCAGCTCCTGGAGTTCGTGCGCTCCCTGCCCAGGGGGCTGGAGACCCTGGTCGGGGAGCGGGGGGTGATCCTCTCCGGGGGGCAGAAGCAGCGTATCTGCCTGGCCCGCGGCCTCCTGCAGCCCGCGGGCCTGCTTGTCCTGGACGATCCTGTAAGCCAGATGGATGCCGACACCGCCTATCAAGTCCTGCAGAATCTGTACAGCCAAGAAGACAGCAGGAGCATGCTCATCTCTTCCCATAGACTGACTGTCCTGGCTCCAGCCGGCAAAGTAGCGGTTCTGGAGCAGGGCAGGATAGTTGAATACGGCACCCATAACGAGCTTTTGGCCAGCCAGGGCTATTACTCCCGCACCTGGCACATGCAGCAGCTGGAAGAAGAGATTCATGCCTATTGATTTCGGCTATTTCGAGGAAGAACAGCTCCAGGACAGGGGCAGGGATTTCTCTATTCTGCGGCGCTTCTGGCCTTTTGTACGGCCCTACAGGCTGGCTGTGCTGGGTTCTTTGCTGCTGGTACTGGGCATCACCTGTCTGGAAATCGCTGTGCCCTATCTGACCAAGGTGGGCATCGATCGCTACATAGTTCCGCAGCAGGAGAGCTCCCAGGAGCAGGACCAAAGGATGTACAGCTTCGATCCCCAGAGCCCTGGGGGACGGCTGTTGTTGCAGGAATTTCCGGATCTGGTGCAAAAAGAGGGGGATCAGGCCCTGATACCCTTTTCCTCCCTGCAGGAGCTAAGCAGAGAGGAGCTGCAACGTCTGCGGGAGCCGGATCTAAGAGGAGTGCTCTGGATCAGCGCTGTGTTTTTGCTCCTGATCCTGCTCAATTTCGCGTTCAGCTTCTGTCAGAAGCTGATCATGGAATATGCCGGGCAGCGGGTGATGCATGACCTGCGCCTTCAGCTCTACGGACACATCCAGAATCTGTCCTTCTCCTTTTTGCACAAGAATCCAGTGGGCAGGCTGGTGACCAGGGTGGCCAACGACGTGCAGAACCTGCAGGAGCTGTTCACCAATCTCATCAGCTTTGTGCTCAGGGATCTGTTCATGCTTTTGGGCATTGCTGCAGTGATGCTGGGCATAGACTGGAGACTGGCTTTGGTCAGCTTTGCCGTGCTGCCCCTGGTGGTAGTCGCGGCCTGGATCTTCGCCTTAAGGGCCAGGGAAACCTTCAGGCTGCTCAGGGTCAAGCTGGCAGAGATAAATTCCCGCTTTTCCGAGACCATCAGCGGAATCCAGAGCATCAAGCTCTTTGGCAGGGAGCAGGGCAACTATCAGGGCTTTGCCAGGATCAACCACGAGCACTACCAGGCTGGTCTGCGCCAGATCCGGATAATGGCAGTCTTCCTGCCTGTGGTGGAGGTCCTGGGGTTTCTGGCTGTAGCCCTGATCGTGCTCTACGGCGGGCAAAAGGTCCTGGGCAGGAGCATGAGCATAGGCACCCTGGTGGCCTTTATTTCCTATATGCGGATGTTCTTTCGGCCTATCAGGGATATTGCTGAGAAGTATAACCTGCTGCAGAATGCCCTGGCCTCTGCGGAGCGCATCTTCCTGATCATGGATCAGGAGCCGGCTGAGAATACCGGGGCCCACCCTGCAGCAGCCAGGATGGAGCAGGAGGGTATCCAGGATATCAGCCTGCAAGGGGTGCAATTGGCTTATGAGCCTGATCAGCCGGTACTTAAGGACATCAGCCTGGATATCCAGGCCGGGGAGAGACTGGCTCTGGTAGGACCTACAGGCTCGGGCAAGACTTCGATCATTAATTTGCTGCTGGGCTACTACTGGCCCACCCAGGGCAGAATCCTGGTCAACGGGCTGGATTTGCAGAAGTGGGATCTCAGGCTGCTGCGTTCCAGGATAGCCCTGGTACTGCAGGATCC
Source organism: Desulfohalobiaceae bacterium (assembly GCA_046546355.1). GTDB lineage: Bacteria > Desulfobacterota > Desulfovibrionia > Desulfovibrionales > Desulfothermaceae > CAZBUB01. Next base: position 27,177 of record JBKGXZ010000012.1, read on the forward strand.
TTATATATTTTCCGGCAGCCTCAGGCAGAATATCCTGCAGGGCAACCCTGAACTGGACCCCAAGAGTCTGGAGAGGGTCCTGGAGGCAGCCAGTTGCAGCTATCTGGTGCAAAGATTGCCTGATGGTCTGGATACAGAGCTTATGGCAGAAGGGCATTCCCTGTCAGCAGGGGAGAGGCAGCTGGTGTCCATTGCCCGGGCCTTTGCCCGGGACCCGGAGCTGCTGATTCTGGATGAGGCCACCTCTGCGGTGGACTCAGAGACAGAAGGCCTGATACAACAGGCTCTGGAGCGGTTGATGCAGGGCCGGACCACCATTACGGTAGCCCATAGGCTGAGCACCGTGCGGGGCGCTGATCGGATACTGGTCCTGCACCAGGGCAGGATCAGGGAGCAGGGCACTCACAGCGAGCTTTTGCGCAGCCAGGGGCTGTATTCCAGGATGCTGCAGCTGCAGCAGATGTCACCGGGACTGGAGGCAGGCCAGGGATGATCTCTGCTGGGCTGAGCCTTAAATGGCCTTGTGCTGGTCCTGCATGGGCCAAGCACCGAACTGAGGCCTCAAGAGTTGCCCATCTGCAGGGCATGCTTCTAGAAGGAAAAAAATGTACTCTCTACTGGAAAAGATCATAGTAGGCTTGGTGGTGCTGGCAGCAGCCTGGTATGTCTGGCGCAGGCTGGGCAAAAGGCGGGGCAGTCAGGATTTGCCCCAGAGCTGCGGCTGCTGCCAGGAGCAGGACTGCCCTTCCAGGGTCCAGGAGGACAGCCCTGCAAAGGACAGGCAGGGAGGCTGCGGCTAGAATCCGATCCAGGTGGTCAGCGATTCAGGCTCCTCCCTGCTGCTGTAGAGCTGGTTGGCTGGGTCTTCCCAGTCCGGCCAGCCCACTGCTATGCCCAGCAGGATGCGCTTGTCAGCCCCAATACCTGTGACTTGCCTGATCAGATCTGGATAGCCCACGCCCTGGACCTCGATGCAGGTGCCCAGGCCCTGTTCTACTGCAGCCAGGCAGATGTTCTGCACTGCTGCCCCAATGTCCAGCAGGGGCTCGCATTCTGGGAGCTGTTTGTCAGTGCAGACAACAATAGCAGCCGGAGCCTCGAAGAATCTGATCCCCTTTTCAGCCCAGGCCAGACGCTTTTCCTGATCTTCCCTGCCGATGTCCAAAAGTTTGAAGATCTCTTTGGCTAACTCGGTCTGCCTTTTCCTGTACACGCTATCCCTGGGCCAATTGCCAGGGGCCAGTTCCGGGGCGGGATTCTCTCCGGCCCTGAACCTCTGGGAGCTCTTGTTTTGAATCTCTTGCAAAGGACTGCCTGCCAGTACTGTGAATTCCCAGGGCTGGGAGTTCATGGCTGATGGGGCCCGCACTGCAGCCTGGAGGATGCTCTGCAGAGTTTCCCTGGGCACCGGGTCAGGCTTGAAGCCTCTGATGCTGCGCCTGTTTTGGATGGCCTGCATAAGCTCCATAAATGCCTCCTTTGGCCTGCTTGAAGGTTCAAGGACCAGCCCTGCGCATTCTAACCCAGATAGCGCAGCAAGGCTACCACAGCCATTCCGGTCAGGATGGCCCAGACAAAGCTTTTGCCCCGGGTGGCTACCAGAAGAGTGGGCAGGGCTGCCCAGAGGAAATAGTTCTGGCTGGAGATCTGCAGCTGGCCTTCGGGGGCGAACAGGCTGGGGGCCAGCAGAGCCGCCAGGACAGCGGCCGGGATCAGCTGCAGCCATCTGGTGAGGGCCGGCGGCAGAGGCCTGGAGGACAGGGCCAGGATGGGCAGAAGTCTGGGCCCATAGGTGACCAGCATCATACCTGTGATGATCAGGAAGATCTCTTTTTGCTCCATGTCTCCAACAAAAGCCCAAGGCTTGCGGCCAGCACAGTGGCCAGGATGATGCTTGTCTGCTCCAGACCCAGCAAGGTCAGGAGCAGGGAACAGGCCCCTGCTGCCAAGGCTGTGAACAGCCTTAGCAGGTTTGTCAGTTGCCAGACCAAGAGGACTATAAACATGGCAGGCAGGGCGAAGTCCAGGCCTATAGGCCTTACGTCTGCAATCAGTCCCCCGGCGAACAGGCCCAGACAGCTGCCAGCCAGCCAGGCGCTCTGGGCAATGATGTTTATGGCCAGGGTTTCCTGTTTGGGAGGCTGTCTTCTGGCAAAGCGGCTGGAGTGCAGGGCGAATGTCTCATCTGTGAGCTGAAAAGAGAAAAAGGCCTGTTGCAGTTTGCTCCAGGACCTGAGATAGGGTGCCAGCGAAGCGGACATCAATAGGTGGCGCAGGTTGACCATGAACGTGGTCAGGATCACTGTAGCCGCCCCTGCGCCTGAGGCCAGAAGGCCCACCGCGATGAGCTGTGCTGAACCCGCGAAGACCAGCATGGACATGAGCACTGTATTCAGCCCGGAGATGCCGCTCTTCTGGGCCAGGACCCCATAGGCAAAGCCCACTGGCAGGTAGCCCAGGATCACAGGCAGGGTCTGCTGCAGGGCAGAAAACAGCCAGGAGGGCAAGGCCAGGTTGCGGGTCAGATTTTTGCTGGAAAGCATAGACATCCGGGTGCAGGTTTGCTTGTAAAGCTTTTGGATTGACAGTTTATGTGCGGGCTGTCAATACTGCAATTTTATGTGGAAATCGAGGAAAACAAGCGGCTGGAGGGAATAGACAGCTTGCATGTGCTGAGAGCTCAAGCTGCATAGGACAAGCGCCAGGGACAAGGTGCATGCAGGATCTAGAGGCCAAAAGCTTTTGGCTGTCTACAGTTCTCAGTGCCTCTGGACATGGCCCCTGCCCTGGGATATGCAGAAGACAAGAGGGTGGCCTATTCTCTGGGGAATATGGGCCACGGGGTATCCATGAGCCATCTGAACGGAGCCGTGCTTGCGGATTTGATTCTGGAGCGCAGCACTGAGCTAAGCAGGATGTTTTTTGTGAATCGCAGAATACTGCCCTGGCCAGGGGAGCCCTTTCGTTTTATTCTGGGCAATCTGATCCGGGGCTGCATGTGGCTGCAGGACTGGTGGTCCGAGGCCGGCAGGAAAACTTAGACTGACAGGAGCAGGGTATGGCAGAACGAAGTGAGAATATGCTGGAGCTCTTGGTGGATGCCCCTTGGTGGGTGAGCGTGCTTGTAGCGGCGGTAGTCTATACCTTGCTTAGAGTGGTCCTGCCCGGGGCCTTGCCGGAGGAAACCCTGCTCGGGGTCCTGGCCGGAGCACTGTCCAGTGCTGCCTGGCTGATCGCAGTGATCCTGTTGATCCCTGCCCCGGTGTCCCTGTATTATACCTGGAAGAAGGACCGCCTGCTAGCAGGCCAGGCTGATGCCGGCTCTTTGGATAGACTCTCCAGACGGGCCTTTGCCCAGCTGGTACAGGAGCTGTACGCCAAGAACGGGTATAGCGTGAATCCCAGCGCTGATCCCGAGGACAAGGCAGAGGTGGACATGATCGTGGAGAAAAAAGGCCGCACTATCCTGGTGCAGTTCAGGCATCACAAGTCAGGCCAGGTGAGCGAGCAGGCAGTGGAGGTCATGCTGCAGAAGCTGGACCAGGAGGAAGCCCAGGAGGCCCACATAATATCCTGTCCGGGTTTCAGCGAACAAGTCAGGGAGCTGGCTCAGGACCCCAGGCTCAAGCTCCTGGACAAGCAGGGACTGGCCAGCATGATCCCTGATAAAAGGCAGTAAGCAATTCGCCAGCCAATGTAGTTTTTTGTTTTCAACTTTCTTATCCCAGAGGAGTATCCGCCATGAAGAACAAGATCTGCGGAGCTGTAATTTTGTTGCTGGCCTTGGCCTATGGCTGCAGCCCAAATGTGGTTTCCCTGAATTACGAGCCCCAGACTGAAATTGGGCCTGAATGCGAACAAAGAGTGACTGTGTTGCCTTTCCAGGATGCCACAGGCAAGCGGGAACTGGGCACCAATCGCAAGGGAAACATGATATTTTCTGACATCGCAGTACAGAAGTGGGTCAGGGAAGCTGTTGCTGATCAATTGGAATCCCAGGGCTGTCAGGTCAGGGTCTCTGACTCGGCAGACTCTGGGGTGACTGTGGGTGGCAGCGTGCTGGATGTGCATTTGCAGGAGGTCTCCAGCACAGAATATAAAGGAGCGCTCAGACTGGAAGTCATTCTCAAAGAGGCTGGTTCTGACCAGCCAGAGCTTTACCGGGAAACCTTCGGGGTCAAGGTCAGCAAGCATATCCTGCCTGGCACCAGCAGGGTGGAAAGTGTCCTGCAGGAGCTGATGCAGGATTTGATGCAGTCCATGTCGCCCAAGCTGGTGCAACACATGCAGGAATAAGTATTTGACACAATACCCCCCCCAGGCAATTACTGATTGTATAAAGCTCAGCTGGGCACAGGGCGAAGCAAGAGCAAGCATGCCTCGCCCTGTGCCCTGGGCAGGGTTCAGGGGTGCAGTTTGTTCATTCTTGAATCGTTCATTCCATCTCCAGCCCGGGTTTTTGGTTTTTTCCCCTGCGCCTGCCAGGGCCCGGCCTGGAAGCTGATTGCCAGTGGCAAGGTGGAGCTTCTCAATCCCAGGTATATGAGCTCTACAGCCGTTCTACCTCCCTGTTGGACATGTCCTCCCTCTTCTTTTTACAGCTTATCCATATCCCTTTTTTTGGGCATCTAAAGCATCTATAAGCCAAGAATGCAGCCCCTCTGGTTCGTCTGGGCCAGAAAAATGGCTCGAGTCCGTTTTTTTTGGGCCGAAAAGTTTGTGCTGATTAAGCAGTTGCAAATATTATTGGCAAGGAGAGAAGTTCCCAGATCAACCTTTTGCCAAGGAGTCCAAATTGTCTGTTACATTTTGGCAAAGCCTGCGCGAGGAGAGCAGGCGGAATTACGCAGCTGTTTTTGAGCGCAACTGGCCAGGCTGGCTGGCCGGGATCTTCGTGGCCTTTCAAGATTCGTTTGGCTCCTGCTTATGAGTATTTGAAGGGCTTGGCAGGCGGGGCGTGTATGGGCATAGGAGCTGCTCTGGCGGCAGGTGCAATATCGGTGGCTTTTACAACGCCATAGGTATGTTCTCCATGGGGGGGGGTACGCCATGATGATTGGCCTGGGAGCAGGGGCTTTTTTGGGACTGAAAGTCTTGATCTGGGAGCTCAGCAACATTCCCCAAAAGGCAGCAGGGGCGCCCAAGCCCTTGAACCTGCAGAAGAAGCTCTGGATGGATTGGAGTAAGCTAAGCCCCTATCTAGGCGGCATGATCTTGGCTTTGGTGGTGGCTGCCTTTTATATCTACTCTTTTGGGGGACAGCCCAAGGTGGGGGGTTGTTATTCTTTGGGACCCTGATTGGGATCACCATGCACCGTAAGGGCTAGCCATGCAGGGAGTCACGGTTTTGATCAAGGATGTAGAGCAGCAGTATGAAGGTCTGCGCACCAGTCTGGGGCTTTTGCTGCATGCCACTGACGTGTCCATGGTGATCTGGGATCACGAAGTTGCCAACATGGATGAGGCCTATGCGGACAATATGGAATTTTTGGACGAGATGGAGGGCAGGCGGTTTTCCAATGATCAGGTCAATATCGATAAACACGGCTTCCAGCCCTTGGACCAGCAGGGTCTGGTGCGGCTGATCAATGACTCGGATCTGGTGATTCCATTTTAGACAGCATAAACAACGCAGGAGAGAGCATGCAAGTTTTGCATATTTTGAAATCCAAGCCGGAGCAGCTAGTTTCTGACCTAACCAGGGAGACCTGCAGGGATCAGGAGTGCAGAAGCATTGAGCTGTATAGGGGTGGAGTGGATTGGGATCAGGTACTGCAGGAGATATTTGCCGCGGATAAGGTGATCTGCTGGTGGTAGAGCGCGCTGCGGCAGGAAAATATTTTTTTAAGGAGTGCCATTATGGACATGGACAAGGATGTGGCCTCGGCCATAGTCCTGGAGAGGTGCAACTGCTACGACAACGCCCTGGAATCTGCCAAGAAGGCTTTGCTCAAGGAGGATCTCCCTGCCGAGCAGCTGCACTCAACCAGGGAGGTGGTTCGCTCCCTGGGGCCTTGTACTTTAAGCAGCACTGCCTGGAGAAGGTCATGGAATGCTATCAGCTCCTGCAGGAAGCTCCCCAGGAGCAAACAGAGGGAGAGACCAGGGAGTCCGGGGCAGAGCAGGAACAGGAGCAAGTGCAGATCACTTTCAGTCTGCCCAGGGACCTGTACGACATCTTCGCCGCCCTGGGTCATGTTCCTGACAATCAGGGCAAGAGCCAGGACCAGTTGTTGCGGGAAGGGATTACCCTGCTGGTCCTGAAGTACTCCATGGAGCAGAGCGTCAGGGACCAGGTCCTGAGCAAGGCCAGAAATCTATTTAGCAGTAAAGGAGAATAGGGGGATCAACGCTGAAGCAACCCAAGATATCCAGGGCAAGAGATTAGGCATCCTGGTCCGGGACAACAAGTTCCTGCAAGAGGTGGTAGGCCTTACAGAGGCGGCCCGGCACAGGCAGGTGCAGGTGGAGATATTCTTTTCTGGCAAGGGGGTGCTTTTGACCCAGGAGCCTGATTTTGCAAGGCTGGCAGGGCAGGCCAGGCTCTCGGTCTGCGATGTCAGCTTCAGGGCCCTGGAGCTTTCCGGAGAAGTCCCAGGAGTGGGTTTCAAGGATTTCGCCACTCAGGCCAGAAACGCGGAGATGGTGGAGAGGAGTGCCACAGGTACGTGGTCTTTTAAGGGCATGCTCAGGGAGTTTGCCCCAAGCTTTTTTAGGCCCCCCCTCCTTGATCCAGCTATGGCGGTGGACAGTCCTTGTTTCTGTCCGCCGCATAGCCTTTTCTCGGGCAACATTTTTGATGGCCCACACAATCAGCGCAGTATAAGGCCAGGACTGTTCTGCAAGCTGCCTGAGCCTGCTCCTGGATTTAATTCCAGCAGCCCTATGAGGTCGACTCCAGAGTTGGTTTGATTTAGGATAGCCAAAATCAACACCAAGGAGGTGGGTATGAGCACAATGAAGGAGGAGGAGCTGCAGGATCTTTTGGCTTCATCCGCTGCCTATTTGGCCTATCTGTACGAGGTGGTGCGGCAGAATGCGGATCTGCAGGATGAGCAGGACCAGGCGGCCTTCGAGGAGATCCTGAGCAAGACGAAATACCTGGTAGACAACATATCCAGCCTGGAGATCAAGGCCGCTGACAGCGAAGGCCAGTTCTGGATCACCAGCAGGGAGGATACCCAAGGCCTGGAGGCTCTGCTGCAGAAGATGAAGTCCCAGGCTTAAAGCTCTGCAGTTTACAGGCCGGGAACTGTTACAGAAGCTTCTCCGGCTTGTAAACTGTGACTGCAACTACGATCTACCCTCTTCTGTCGCTATCGTTGTCGTTGTCGTAATCGGAGTCGATATAACTGATTTCATCTCCAGGACGACCCTCCCCTAACCCCT
>JBKGXZ010000013.1:0-32135 GCA_046546355.1 Desulfohalobiaceae bacterium
TGATACTGCCGGAATAGCTTTCTTTCACCATTTCAAAGCCCATATGCACTCCTTATTGATTGAAATTAACTCTCATCTGCATGGCCCTAAAACATGATTGCCAGCCGAGCCTTACCTCCTGTGCTTGAGTTTGTGTTAGCCCTTACCAACCAGCCCAAGCTCTTGCCTGGTCAGCTGCCGGCTTAAGCAAAGGGCAGGTGCTGATTTTTTCGAGGCTGCATCCTTTAGATCAGCTTGAAGGCTGCACCCAGCTCCAGCCAGGCAGGATTCCTGACTGCTTCAGCTCTGCTAGTTGAGACTCTTGAAATATATTGCTTTACTGCAAAATAAATAACTTTTTCGTAGCTGTAAATTTTGGCTTTGTCAACAAGGTCTGCATGAAAGAGTGATTTTGTCCAACTCGGTATTTGGGAGTCCTGCATCCAGAGCGCTTGGCGAGTTGTAGACAGCAGAGCTCATTTTGCTGCAGAGCATTGCCAGTTATTTGATCAGCAGTGCCACTTAAAGTTGGATTAGTGTTATTTGGTGCTCCCTGTAATTTTTTTGATGTTATTTGGACGCTTCCTGCTGCAGCTTTTTGCGCTCCTGTATCCTCTGCTGCAGCCTGGGGAACTGGTCCAGGTCGGTATGGGGCAGGAACAGGGAGGCTACATAGTTGTCCATATAGGAGGAGGTCTCGGAGAACTCGAAGTTGGTCATCTTCTTGGTGACCTCCACTACATCCTTGCGCAGGTGGTTGTTCAGGGAGCTCATCTTAGAGCCCATCAGGGAACCGTTGCCCACATAGACGATCTTCTCAGGATCCATCTCTGGGAGCAGGCCTATGGTCATAGCTTTCTCCAGGTCGATATAGCTGCCGAAGCCTCCGGCAATGATAATCTTGTCCAGGTCGGACATGCTGAGGCCCACTTCATTGAGCAGGGTCATGCAGCCGCTGTATATGGCGCCCTTGGCCCGGATCAGATTGTCTATGTCCGGCTCCTGCAGGGTGACATCCCGACCCAGATCGGTATCCTCGGCCCAAGCCAGGACAAATTCGTAGATATCATTGTTGTTCCTGATCCTGGGAGTATCCAGTTCCCTGTTGAACTTGCCCTGGTTGTCTATGATACCCATCTCGAACATGGTGGCCACCATGGTTATCAGGCCTGAGCCGCAGATCCCGATGGGCTTCTCCTGGCCGATGGTCAAAAGCATGGGCTCCAGGGTCACCGGATCCACGGAGAAGTCCTCAATGGCTCCCTTTTCAGCCCGGACCCCAAACTTCATGCCTCCGCCTTCGAAAGCCGGCCCTGCTGAGCAGGCAGCGCAGGCCATCCAGTCCTTGTTGCCGATCACGATCTCTGCATTGGTGCCGATGTCCATATATAAGGTGATCTCTTCTGCCCTGTACATGAGCGAGCCCATGACTCCGGCTACTATATCCCCACCTACGTAACTGGACACAGCAGGGAAGGCCAGGGCCAGGACATGGCGGTCCAGGTCGAATCCCAGTTCCTGGGCCCGCAGGGGGGGGAACATGGTGCAGGTAGGCACATATGGGGATCTGCGGATGTACTTGGGGTTCAGCTTGAGCAGGAGCTGGGTCATGGTGGTGTTCCCAGCCAGAGTCAGGGTGGAGATGTGTTCCGGGCTGATCCCCGCCTTGCTGATGATCTTTTTGATCACGCTGTTTGCGGTCTTGAGCACGGCCTGATTTAGCTCCTGCAGGCCATTGCCCTTCTCGGCATAGACAATCCTGCTGATGATGTCCTCCCCGTAGCTCATCTGGGCATTGAAATCCCCGTACTCAGAGAGGACCTCTCCGCTGTTCAGATCCAGGATCTGGCCATAGACAGTGGTGGTGCCCACATCCATGGCTACTGCGTAGTTCTGGTCTGTGCTGTCCCCAGGATGGACATTGAGTATCCCGGTCTTGCTGCCCTCATGCACAGGCCTGGCCAGGGTGGCAGTGACCTGAAAGTCCTGCTGGCGCAGCACATCTGTAATCTTCCTGATAACCTGCAGATCCACCTCCAGTTTGTGCTCATCGTATTTGAGCTTCAAAAAGTTGATGAGCCTGGTCACGTCCGAGGAATTGTCCATACTGGTGGGCTCAGGCAGCTGCAGGAATTTCTTCTCCACCGGGGCCAGGAACAGGCCCTTTTCCTTGAAGTCCGAGAGATCCACCTGCTTGATCTTGGCGGTCCTGCGCGGAGTGGGAGGCATGTTCAGCACACTGGCGTCCAGCTCGGACTCCACAGGCACCCGGATCTGGACATCGCCCTGCACAGAGGATTGGCAGGCCAGTCTATAGCCCTGGTCCACATCCTCCTGGCTCAGTTTTTCATTGATACCGCCCTGGACTTCTCCTGCTTCGATTTTCACCCTGCATTTGCCGCAGACCCCCTTTCCTCCACAGGAGGCGTTTATATGGACCCCTGCATCCAGGGCAGCCCGGATCAGATTTTGGCCTTTAGGGACCTTTATTTCCCTTTCGTGGGGAAAAAATTTGACATTGAATTTGGCCATGGCAGTAACCTCCTTAATTGTTTTCCTGTTCCAAATCCAAAGAGCTGCAGCAGCTTAAGCCGGATTCAGGTCTTCAGCGCAGCAGTTCCTGCACTGAAGGGAACAGGGACTTTTCAGTGTGGGGCAAAAATTTTGCAGCACTGAACCTGTTCATGAAATCCTGGTTTACATTCAGCTCCAAGTAAGTGATTTTATTTTCGATTTCCTCTAGCTCCCCCAAGGATCTAGGCTGCAGCAAGAACCTGGCGCAGCCCTCCAGGGAGCTGTTGCCCAAGGGCTGAAAGCGCTCCAGGGGCAAATCTGGCAGCATGCCGATAGTAATGGCGGAGACCGGGTCTATCAGATTGCCGAAGGCCCCGGCCACATAAAAAGTGCTGATTTCCTCAAGGCTGACCCCCACACTGGAGGTCAGGGTTTCCAGGATGGTATACATGGCTGCCTTGGAGCGGATCAGGCTGTCCAGCTCTGCCTGGCCCAGCAAAAGCTCCTGGCCGTCCCTGGTTTGGGAGGCATCAGCCAAAAGAAGGTACAGGTTATCTCCCCTGCGTACAAGGCACTCCGGACAGCGATCAGCTACAAACTTGCCCCTGAAGTCCAGCAGCCCGGCCAGAAAAAGCTGGGCAGCCAGATCGATCATGCCAGAGCCGCAAATACCCGCAGGGGGCAGCCCGTCGATAGTATGCAGCTCGAATCCTAGGCTCTCAGGGTCTATTTTTACCCGGTCTATGATCCCTGGGCCAGCCTGCTTGCCGATCTCGCTGACCCCGCCCTCCAGGGCAGGGCCTGCTGCCCCGGCGCAGGCGATGAGCCAGTCCTGGTTGCCCAGAACCACTTCCGCATTGGTGCCCACATCCACCAGGAGGCAGATTTCCTGGCTTCTAGGCAGGCCGGAGGACAACAGTCCGGCAAACAGGTCTCCGCCGAAATAGCTGCCGGTATTGGGGAAACAAAACAGGCCAGCCCCGGGATGGATGCCCAGGTCGTCCAGCTCCTTAGTCCTGATGGGCTCCGGTTTATTCCAGGCAGGTATGTAGGGCTCCCGGATCATCCAGTAGGTGGGCAGGTTGAGGAAGAAATGGGTCATGGCAGTATTGCCGGCCAGGGCCAGGCAAAGAATCCGCTGCGGATCCTGGCTGGCAGAGGCGCAGACTTCCTGGATAGCCCTGCTTATGCCCTGCAGGAGCACGCTTTGCAGCTTGTGGCTGTTCCCCGGCTGGGCGGCGAAATGGATGCGGCTCAGGATGTCCGGTCCGAATTCTGTCTGGGGATTGGGAAAGCTCTGCTCAGCCAGGAGCTTTTTGTGCTTTAGTTCCAGCAGGCGCAGGGTGAAGCTGGTGGTGCCCAGGTCCACAGCCAGTCCCAGGCAGCTTTGCTGCTCTTGCCCATCCTCCACTGCCAGGAGCAGGGCCCCACGCCTTCCGGCCAGCAGGGCACAGAGCACCTCAAAGTCTGCTTGGCGCAAGATGCTGGGCAGCTGTCGCAGCAGGGGCAGGTCGATATCCAATGAGTTCCAGCCTGCTTCTTTAAGCAGCCCTTGCTGCAAGCGCTCTGCATCTGCTGAGTTGTCCGCGAATGAAGGCCTGGGCAGCCTGAGCTCCAGGACCCAGGAGTCCAGATCTAACTGCATGGCTTGATTGGACATATTCTCATTTTCCCATTTTGCCCACCAGAGTGATCCAATTCTCCTGTCTGGACCAGATCCAGATATGTTCTAGCCCCGGGGTCTGCAACAGGAGCTCGTGCACCTCCAGACCCTGGCTGCCCAGCAGGCCGGAGAGCACAAGCCATCTCTTGTTCTGCAGATTCTTAGCGCTTATGATCTGCCTTAAGGCCTGATAATGGATGTTTGCCAGGAGGATATCGGCACCGTGGCCTGCATAGTCCTGGGCCCTGGCCTGCAGGACCTGTATCCGGTCCTGGAGCTGGTTCAAATACGTATTCCGCCTGGTGGTGCGAGCAGCCAAAGGATTCAGATCCAGGCCCAGGACCGGCCAGCAGCCGGCCTGGGCCGCAGCCAGGGACAAAAGGCCGCTGCCCGTGCCCAGATCCAGCACGCTTTGCACGGCTTCCTGCTGCAGGATCCAGTCCAGGGCCTGCAGGCAGGCCCTGGTGGTCTGGTGCTGCCCGGTGCCGAAGACCAGTCCCGGATCCAGAAGCAAATCCCGGAAGAGAACCGCCTTTTCTGGCTCCCAGGCTGGTATAATCCGCCAGCTTGCTGCCTGGAAGACCTGCATCTTATGCCCCAGCCACTCGGCATAGCTCATGCGGAAGCTGTCCCTTAGACTAAGCCAGGGCCTTGCCTTTAGCAATTGCTGGATTCGTTGCCCTGCGGGGGCCTGGAAAAAGACAAAGCTCAGATTATCTTCAATCCAGGTACCCAGATAGTCCGGCTCCGTCTGGAAGACCCTCCAGGGATCCAGCCTGCCCTGCAGATAATATATGAACAGCTCCTGGGGCGGAGCGTGCATCATTCTTCCCGGGCCTCCCTGCCGGGTCTCGGAGCCAGGTTGCAAGGCATTGCTGCAGCTGGGCATGGGCCTTAGTTCTTTGCAGCAGCTAGGTTGCCAGGATGCGATCAAAAATGCTGAATGCCGAGCTCAGGGCCGGATTATCTGCAGGCAGCTCAAAAGTAGGCTTGCCCTGCAGATCGAATTCCTGCACCCCTGCATCGGTGTATACGCTGCCCAGAAGCTCCAGGCCGGTATCCTGGATCAGCTGCAGCATCTTGCCTGCAGGCTCTTGCTGCACATTGTTGAGCACCAGACCCATGTTCTTGATGCTAACCGGCAGGGTCCGGGCCAGCTCGTGGATGCGCTGGGCGGCCTGCAGGCCCCTCTTGGAGGGGTCCGAGGCCACCAGGAGGTAATCTATATTGCTGGTGGTCAGCCTGCTGATATGCTCCATGCCTGCTTCATTGTCCATCACAGTATAGGAGTAGTTTCCGCTTAGCTTGTACAAAAAATCGCTGAGCAGGGTGTTGGCTGCGCAATAGCAGCCCTGGCCCTCAGGTTGGCCCATGACCACCAGATCAAAGCCCTGGCTTTCCACAATGGCTTCTTCTAGCTTCATGGACATGAATCTGTCCTTGGTCATGCCGTTGGGCACTTCTCCCTGCTTCATCTGCTCCCGGACCTGGCCCAGGGTCTTCTCCACCTCCACGCCCAGGACTTCGTTCAGGTTATAGTTGGGGTCAGCATCCACAGCCAAAAGCGGCGACATGTCCTTTTGCAGCATGTATCTGATGAGCATGCCGCATAATGTGGTTTTGCCTGTGCCCCCCTTTCCGGAGAAGGCAATGGAAAGTCCCATAAATGCTCCTAGTTCAGGGTATCGTGGTTTTATTCCCGGCTGGCCTGAAAAGGGGCCAGGATGTCTGCACACAATGCGTCTATCTGCTCCCTGTCCGGCAAATCCAGGACGCTGGAGCTTGTCTGCTGTCTTTCCAGCAGCGAGGGCAGAGGGGGGATGCAGGCAGCTAAGGCAGGGAGCTCCAGGTCTGTCTGGGGGGGGGATCCGGGCTGGCAGCGGTTCAGAACCAGGGCCTGCCGCTTCAGGCCCAGATCCCGAGCTAGGGAGCTGATCTGGGAAGCAGTCTGCAGGCTGCGCAGGCTGGGCTCAGCCACCACCAGCAGCCCGTCCACGCTGGATATGGTACCCCGGCCCAAATGCTCCACCCCGGCTTCCAGATCTACCAGGAGCCACTGGGAAGTGCGCATGATCAGGTGGGCCAGCAGGGCCTTGAGCAAGGTGTTGGCTGCGCAGCCGCAACCGCCGCCTGCTCCTGCAATGGTGCCCATGACCAGCAGCTGCATCTGGCCCACTGCCTTGCCCAGCTTACCAGGCAGGTCATCTACCTTGGGGTTCATATTGATGAACCCGCCGCTGCCCACCCTTTGTTCGATCAATTCCTTATTCTGCACCAGCGGGGTAGGTATTCCCCCATCTGCCAGACCCAGGGCAGAGCCCAGGGACAGGGCGGTATCTGCATCCACCAGCCAGACCTCTTGGCCGGATCTGCTCAGGTAGTCGCCCAGCCAGGCTGTGAGGCTGGTCTTGCCCACCCCTCCCTTGCCTGCTATGGCCAGCTTCATGTCCCCTCCAGTAACTTTTTTAACTCACTGATATTAATGCATAAATAATAAGAGACTCCGAGTACAAATCAGCTGCACTTTAAATGAAAAAAACCAAAGTTGCAAGCAGCTGGGCTGCTTTGTGTAAAGCCCGACCTGCCGGGCTCGGCAGCGGCAGCAGGCCCTGGGTTGGGGCCAAGGGCGCGAGCAGGAGCAGCAGGGCAAATTATAGCGAAAATAGCCTTGACAGAAGCCTAAAATAGTGGAAGCTTGTTGCCCAAAATGTCCGCGCAGGCTTGCTTTTTTCGCAACATCAGGCAAGCATGCGGCGTTTCTGCGGGACAGAGGCTGCAACGCAGAAAAAAAAGGTCGCTTCCGGGCCAAACTCAGATTTGTCTTGGAATAAATGCTGGTGGTGTCAATGTATGCTTTGTAAGGCCTAGAGCTATAGTCTTTCGCAAATCCAAGAAGGCATTAAGAGGGTGATATGCTAAACCAGGAGACCATGAAAACTCCGGACAAGAGCGTGCAGGGGAAGACAGGCTCAGTACTGGTTTGCGGCGGCGGAATTGCAGGTATGCAGGCTGCCCTGGATCTGGCAGAGTCTGGCTATTATGTCTACCTTCTAGAGGAGTCTTCAGCCATCGGCGGTCTGATGTCCGAGCTGGACAAGACCTTTCCCACCAACGACTGTGCCATGTGAATCATCTCGCCCAAACTGGTCGAGGTCGGCCGGCACCTGAACATCGAGCTGTTGACCAATACGAAGCTGCAGAAGCTGGATGGCGAGCCAGGCAGGCTCACCGCCAGCGTGTACCAGAGCCCTAGGTATATTGATCTGGACAAGTGCACCAGCTGCGGGGAGTGCGCCAAGGTCTGCCCAGTGGAACTCCCTGATGAGTATAACCAGGGCCTGACCATGCGCAAGGCAGCCTACAAGAAATATGAGCAGGCCATCCCTGGGGCCTACGCCATAGATAAGGGCGATCCTGCGCCCTGCAGGCTGGCCTGCCCTGCAGGCTTGAACGTCCAGGGCTACGTGCAGATGGTCAAGCAGGGCAAGTACAAGGAGGCCCTGGAGATCATTATGCAGGAGCTGCCCCTGCCCGGGGTCCTGGGCAGGGTCTGCCCCAGGAGCTGTGAGGACGCCTGCAGAAGGGCAGAGGTGGATGAATCCATCTCTATTCGGGCCTTGAAGAGACTGGCTGCCGATCAGTTCGATCCCAGGCAGGTGGAGTTGAATCCTGCCCCTAAGCGGGAGGAAAAGGTGGCCATAGTGGGCTCCGGGCCTGCCGGGCTGTCTGCTGCCTACCACCTGGCCCTGGCCGGGGTAGAGAGTACCATCTTCGAGGCCGCGGACAAGCCAGGAGGCATGCTGCGCCTGGGTATACCCGAGCACCGCCTGCCCAGGCATATAATCGACCAGGAAATAGAGGTCATCACCAATTTAGGAGTGG
The DNA here is from genome assembly GCA_046546355.1 of Desulfohalobiaceae bacterium. GTDB lineage: Bacteria > Desulfobacterota > Desulfovibrionia > Desulfovibrionales > Desulfothermaceae > CAZBUB01. The sequence goes on from JBKGXZ010000013.1 coordinate 8,039, forward strand.
AGATCAAGACCGGGACCGCACTGGGTCCGGATTTTGGCCCGGATGAGCTCTTGCAGCAGGGCTATCAGGCTGTCTACCTGGCCATTGGGGCCCACAAGGGCATGGAGCTTGGGGTGCCCGGGGAAAGGGCCAAAGGGGTGCGCCAAGGTGTGGGCTTCCTGCGCGAGCTGAACTTAAGCGGCCAAGTAGAGGTGGGCAAGAAGGTAGCTATTGTGGGCGGCGGGAACGTGGCCATTGACGTGGCTCGCAGCGCTCTGCGCCTGGGCGCCCAGGAGGTGAACCTGGTCTATCGCCGTACCTGCGACGAGATGCCCGCCCTTAAAGAAGAGGTGGAGGCTGCCCAATGCGAGGGCATACATTTCATTTACCTCTCAGCCCCCCAGGAGATCCTGACCAGGGACGGACAGGTCACCGGCCTGCGCTGCATCCAGATGGAGCTGGGAGAGCCTGATTCCTCCGGCAGGAGGAGACCGGTCCCGGTACCTGACAGCGAGTTCGACCTGGATGTGGAGCAGATCATACCTGCCATTGGCCAGAGGCCGGACAGCTCCTTTCTGGAAGAGATTGAGGGGCTTAGCTTCAACCGCTGGGGCAGCCTGGAGGCTGATTCAGTGACCTTTGCTACCGGCAAAAAGGGAGTATTCGCTGGCGGAGACCTGCACACCGGGCCCTGGATCGCCATTGGCGCGGTTGCAGCCGGCAGGGAGGCTGCTGAATCCATTGTGCGTTATCTGGACGGCAGGGACCTGTCAGAGGGCAGGGAGCCTGTGCAGCTGAAGGAGGAGCCCAGTTGCAGACCCATCCCGGAGAACGAGTATCAGAGGCCCAGGGCTGAAATGGCGGAGCTGGAGGAGGAAGAAAGGATCTGCAGCTTCAAGGAAGTGGAGATGGGCCTGCAGGAGGAACAGGGCAGGCAGGAGGCTGAGAGGTGCCTGAACTGCGGCTACTGCTGCGAGTGCTACCAGTGCGTGTACAACTGCCTGGCAGATGCTGTAGACCACAGCCAGCAGCCGGTGCAGCGAGAGTTGCAGGTGGGCTCGGTTATCCTCTGTCCAGGGGCGCAAGCCTTCAATCCTGCAGGTTTGGAAGAGTTCTACCATTACAAAGAGCACAAGAATGTCCTGACCAGCCTGGAGTTCGAGCGGGTCCTAAGCCCCTCTGGCCCGACCATGGGCCACTTGGTGCGTCCCTCGGACCACAAGGCGCCCAAGAAGATTGCCTGGATCCAGTGCGTGGGCTCCAGGGATCTGCATCGCTGCGGCAATGGCTACTGCTCCAGCGTGTGCTGCATGTACGCCATCAAGGAAGCCATGGTGGCCATGGAGCACTCTGAAGAGGAGCTGGAGTGCACCATATTTAATATGGATCTGCGCACCTTCGGCAAAGACTACGAGCTCTATCTACAGCGGGCCCAGAATATGGGGGTCCGGTTTGTAAACTGCAGAGTCCACACCATTGATCCTGCCGGCCCGGGCCAGACAGAGGGTCCCCTGTCTGTGCGCTACATAGCTGACAGCGGGGAGCTGCAGGAAGAGAGCTTTGATCTGGTGGTCCTGTCTGTGGGCCTGCAGGTCTCTGCAGCCAGCAGGCAGCAGGCCGGAGAGCTGGAGCTGGATGTCAATAAGTACGGCTTTGCCAATTCCAGCCCCTTCCTGCCGGTGCAGACTTCCAGGCCAGGGGTGTTCGCCTGCGGTACCTTCCAGGGGCCCAAGGACATACCCTCATCTGTGACAGAAGCCAGTGCCGCAGCAGCAATGGCCGGCGGCATGCTGGCCCCTGCCCGGAATACAGAGACCAAGAGCCCGGAAGTGGTGCAGGAAAAGGATGTCAGCCAGGAGGAGGCCAGGATAGGGGTTTTTATCTGCAATTGCGGCATAAACATCGGGGGCGTGGTGGATGTGCCCCAGGTGCAGGAATACTGCAGCACTCTGCCAGGGGTGGTCTACTGCGGCCAGGACCTGTTCACCTGCTCCGAGGACGCCCAGAACAGGATGAAGGACAAGATCCAGGAAGAGGGCATTAACCGGGTGGTGGTGGCTTCCTGCACGCCCAAGACCCACGAAGGCATCTTCATGGATACCCTGGAGGCCTGTGGCTTGAACAAGTATCTATTCGAGATGGCCAATATCCGGAATCAAAATTCCTGGGTGCATGGAGATTCCCCTGAAGCAGCCACGCAGAAGGCCAAGGAGCTGATCCGGATGTCCGTGGCTAGAGCCTCTTTCCTCAAGGCCCTGCAGGAAGAGAGGATTCCCATCACTCCCAGGGCCTTGATCGTCGGAGGCGGTGTGGCAGGCATGAATGCCGCCCTGAGCCTGGCTGACCAGGGCTATGAGGCTGTGCTGGTAGAAAAAGAGGCAGAGCTGGGAGGCACAGCCAACAGGCTGACCTCAACCATTGAGGGGGAGAAGATAGCTCCTTATGTGCAGTCTCTGGTCAGAAAAGTGCAAAAGCACGAGCAGGTGCAGGTCCTGACCCAGGCCGAGGTGCTTTCATTCCAGGGCTTTAAGGGCAACTTCAAGACCCAGCTGGCAATCGGCCCTGAGCAGCAGGAGCAGACCGTGGAGCATGGGGCGGTTATTCTGGCCACTGGGGGCAAGGAGTACCAGCCCCAGGAGTACTTCTATGGCCAGGATTCCAGGGTCCTGACCCAAATCGAGCTCTCCAATCGCCTGGAAGAGAAAGACGCTCTGCAGGGTGTAGAGCAGGTGGTCATGATCCAGTGCATAGGCTCCAGGAACGAGGAGAACCCCAACTGTTCCAGGATCTGCTGCCAGAGCGCGGTCAAGAACGCCCTGCATATCAAGGAGCAAAAGCCAGAGGCCCAGGTGTACATCCTGTATCGGGATATGCGCACCTATGGCCTGCTGGAGGACTACTACACCCTGGCCAGGGAGAAGGGTATTCTGTTCTTCCGCTTTACTCCTGAGGAGCCTCCTCAGGTGCAGAGCACGGAACAGGCTCTGCAGGTCAGCTTCCGGGATCCTATCCTGGATCGGCAGCTGCAGGTGGACGCAGACCTCCTGGCCCTTAGCGCCGGGGTCAGGGCAGAGGATACTGACCAGCTATCCTCGATCATGAAGCTAGCCCGCAATGCCCAGGGCTACTTCCAAGAGGCCCATGTCAAGTTGCGGCCAGTGGACATGGGAGCGGAAGGGGTTTATGTCTGCGGGACAGCCCATAGCCCCATGTTGATGTCCGAGGCAGTGACCCAGGGTTTGGCTGTGGCCTCCAGAGCTGTGACCATGCTCTCCAAGCCGCATCTGACCCTGTCCGGGGTCAAGGCCCGGGTGGATCAGGACAAGTGCGCTGCCTGTTTGATCTGTGTTCGGGTCTGCCCCTATGAGGTGCCCAGGATAAATGAGGAAGGGGTCAGCGAGATAGACAAGGCCTTGTGTCAGGGCTGCGGTGTCTGTGCTGCCGAGTGCCCGGCCAAGGCTATAGAGCTGAACTGGTATGAGGATCTGCAGATTACTACTGAGATTGATGCCTTGTTGGAGGGGGCGCTATGAGTAACGAGTTTAGACCGACAATACTTGCCTTTTGCTGTTATTTCTGAGGATACAGTGCCGCGGACCTGGCAGGTTCGATGCGACTGAGTTATCCAGCAGAGATTAAGGTTATCCGGGTGCCTTGTACAGGCAAGGTGGACCTGCTGCACATTCTGCACGCCTTTGAGAAGGGTGCTGACGGAGTATACCTGGTAGGCTGCCTGGAGGGAGACTGCCATTACAAGACTGGCAATATCCGAGCCAAAAAGAGGGTGGAGCAGGCCAAGCAGATTCTGGAAACCGTAGGATTTGGAGCAGACAGGGTGCGCATGTACAATCTGTCCTCGAGCGACGCACCTAAGTTTGCCAAGTTCGCCAGGGAGATGGCAGAGAACATCCAAGCCCTGGGGCCGAATCCAGTCAAAGCAGCCCAGCAGAAGAAGGCTGCCTAAATACGCAGGAGAGGTCTTATGATTGTTGCTGACAAGAAGCCTTTTGAGGAGATTATCGAGCAGGTGCAGGGATGCAGTCGGATCTTGGTCCTGGGTTGCAATGAGTGCGTGACTGTCTGCGAGGCAGGCGGGAAGAAAGAAGTGGGAGTGCTGGCTTCCGCCTTGCGCATGCACTTCATGAACCAGGGCCAGGAGGTCCAGGTGGACGAGAGGACCCTGGAGAGGCAGTGCGACCATGAATATTTAGATGAGATCAAGGACATAGCAGAAAATTATCAGGCTATAGTCTCCCTGGCCTGCGGGGTGGGTGTACAGTTCATGGCTGAGAAATACCATGATGTGCCTGTGTATCCCGGGGTGAATACCTGTTTTATGGGTGTTACCGAACACCGGGGACTATGGACCGAAAGGTGCCAGGGCTGCGGGGAGTGCATCCTGGCCCAGACAGGTGGTATCTGCCCTGTGTCCAGGTGCGCCAAGCGCCTGCTGAACGGGCCTTGCGGGGGATCCACAGACGGCAAGTGCGAGATACACAGCGAATTGCCTTGCGCCTGGCAGTTGATCATAGACCGCTTGAAGGCTTTGAACAGGCTGGAGGACTTTGAGAAGCTCAGTCCCATCAAGGACTGGTCCAAAGAGCGGGCAGGAGGCCCCAGAAAAGTTGTCAGGGAGGATGTACAGATATGAATGTGAATACTCCGAGCAAGCTGGAAAAGATCCTCAAATCCGGGCAGATGGCGGTTACCTCTGAATGCGGGCCTCCCCGGGGCAGCGATCCTGAGGCTATTACCAAGAAGGGGGAGTTGATCAAGGATTATGTGGACGCCATCAATATTACGGACAATCAGACCTCGGTGACCAGGCTCTGCAGCCTGGCGGCCTGCATCAGGCTGAAACTGATGGGGCTGGAGCCTGTTTTGCAGATGGTGACCAGGGACAGGAACCGCATCGCTCTGCAAAGCGACATATTGGGAGCCGCTTCCTTTGATATCCATAACATCCTGTGCTTGACCGGAGATCATCAGAGCTTCGGGGACTGCCCCCAGGGCCAGAACGTGCACGATCTGGATTCCATGCAGCTGATCCAGACTGTTCGTCAGATGCGCGACGAGGGCAAGTTCCTGGGCGGGGACGAGATCAAGCGGCCCCCGCAGATGTTCGTAGGCGCGGCAGCCAATCCCTTTGCAGATCCCTTTGAGATCAGGGCTCCCAGGCTGGCCAAGAAGGTGGCTGCAGGTGTGGAGTTCATCCAGACCCAGTGCATCTACGATCTGGACAAGTTCGAGGAGTGGATGAGGCAGATCAGGGACCGCGGCCTGCATGAGAAGGTCTATATCCTGGCCGGGGTGACCCCGTTCAAGACAGCGGGCATGGCCAAGTTCATGAAAAAGAAAGTCCCGGGCATGTCCATTCCGGACCATGTGGTCAAGCGTATGGCGGATCAGCCCAAGGAAAAACAGGCCCAGGAAGGCATTGATATCTGCGTGGAGTCCATCCAGCGTCTCAAGGAAGTGGAAGGAGTCAGCGGATTCCACGTCATGGCCATCGAATGGGAGGAAAAGGTTCCGGAGATTGTGGAGAGGGCAGGCCTGTTGCCCAGGCCCCAGGTATAGCAGACTGGAATGGAGACAACAGGCTGGTACAACCGCTCATGCATATTGGTATCAGTCATTGCCCGTTATTGCGAGGAGTCTTCGCCGAAGCAATCTCGATATTGTTGCCGGTAATTGTGAGCAGAAGTACTAACAGGGTTCCATTTTAAGCTGTCTAACTCGAGCAACATGCTGGAACAGGATCTCAGCCCGCTGAAGGCAGCATAAACGCCTGGGCTGGGCCTGTTCCTTTTTTTATCTTATGACTTCAGCATTTGTGAATATAGGTCTGGTCGGAGCCGGGCAGTTCACCGCAGAGGTGCTGCACAAGACCAGGAACGGCGGCTCTGAGCACGAGCTGTTGCGGGCCAAGATCCAGGCTGTGGCTGATCCCGATCCCGAGGCCCCTGGCATGGTCAGGGCCAGGGAGCTGGGCCTGACCACCCTAGAAGACTACAGGCAGCTGTATGATCCTGAGCTGGATATCAATTTGATCATCATCATGCAGCCCAGCGAGGAGATCCTGCATGATATCCTGGGCAGTAGGCCCCCGGCAATCAGGATCATGTCCTATCATACCTTCAGGCTGTTCTGGGAGGCCATCAGCGCTGAGGCGGACAAGCTGAGCAAGCGAACCCAGGAAATAGAAACCATCCTGGATGGTATCCAGGACTTTATTGTAGTCATCAGCCCTGAGCTGCAGGTGATAGACGCCAATAAGGCCTTTTTAGAGCAGATGGGCTTTGAGCGGGAAGAGGTTATAGGCAAGCCCTGCTATGATGTCTTTCGGCGCATAAACCGGCAGTGCAGGGATGTGAACGAGAATAAGTACTGTCCTGTGCAGGAAGTGCTGCTGACAAAGTCCAGCAGCCACCGCATCTTCCCCAGGGTGAACGCAGATGGCAAGGTAGTGTATATAGAGGTCAGCATCTACCCCATATGGGAAGAGGACGGCAGCATTTCCAGGTTTATCGAGGTTAGTCGAGACGTGAGCGCCAGGGAAAGGGAGGACGAGGAGATCAACCGCCGTCTGGAGGAGATGGTGGAAGAAAGGACCAAGCAGCTCAAGCAAAGGCAGCAGGAGATCCTGCACCAGGACAAGATGGCCTCCCTGGGCAAGCTCTCTGCATCTGTGGTGCACGAAATCAACAATCCCATCTCCGGAATCCTGAATCTGATTTTGCTATTGCAGAAACTAAGCGGGGAGCTGGAGCAGGAGAGCCAGGAGGCTGAGAAATTTTCCCGCTATCTGAAGCTGGTAGAGACCGAGACCAGACGGATCAGCAGGATCACTTCCAATCTGCTCTCCTTCTCCCGGGAATCCAAGATAGAGATGCAGCCCCTGAACGTGAACCATCTCCTGGAGGAGATACTTTTCTTAAACGCAAATTTCCTGAAGATCCACCAGATCAAGCTGGATAAGGACCTGGACCCCACCTTGCCTGCTCTGGTGGGGGATGGGGAAAAGCTAAAGCAGGTGTTCATGAATCTTATTTCCAATGCCTGCGAGGCCATGCAGTCCCATGGTCAGGGGGAGCTGAAGGTTCAGACCAGGCAAGTCAACAACAAAGTGCAGATCTCCTTCCAGGATACCGGAGTGGGAGTGGAGCAGGAGGAATCCGAAAAGGTATTCGATCCCTTCTTCTCCACCAAGCAGGAAAGCAAGGGCGTTGGTCTTGGCCTCAGCGTGGCCTACGGGATCGTGCATCAACACTGCGGCAGGCTGGAGTTTGCTTCCCAGCCTGGCCAGGGCACTGCTGTCACTGTGACTTTGCCTCTGCAGCAGCCCAGGGAAAAATACGAGTAGAGGCCAGCCTATGGAATGGGCCAGGATTTTGATAGTGGATGATGAGCTGATTATCAGGGAGTCCCTGCAGGCCTGGCTGGAGCGCGACGACCACCAGGTGCAGAGCGTGCCCAGCGCGGAGCAGGCACTGGAGCTCATCTCCAGACAGAGATTCGACCTGGTGTTTCTGGATATAAAGCTGGAGGGCATGAGCGGTCTGGAAGCCTTGAGGCGCATCAGGGAGCTTGATCCTGACGCCTCAGTGGTGATGATCACTGCCTACGGCTCTATCTCCACAGCAGTGGAGGCCATGAAGGAAGGGGCCCAGGACTATCTGCTCAAGCCTTTTGAGCCTGAGGAGCTGGGGGTGCTCATTGACAGGATCATGCAGGACAAGGCCCTGGCCAGGGAGAATCTGTACCTGCAGGAGGAAAAAAAGGAGCTGATCAGGTTCGAAAGCCTGATAGGCCAGTCCGCCGCCATGCAGGAGGTGTTCAGCTTTATCCAGAAGATAGCCCCGGTGGAGACCACGGTGCTGATTACCGGGGAGACAGGAACCGGCAAGGAGCTGGCTGCCAGGGCTATCCACACCCACAGCAAAAGGGCTTCTGGACCTTTTGTGGCAGTGAACTGCGGAGCATTACCTGAGCACTTGATGGAGAGTGAGCTGTTCGGGCATCAAAAAGGAGCGTTTACAGACGCCAAGCAGACCCGGAAGGGCAGGCTGGAGCTGGCCTACGGAGGGTCCCTGTTCCTGGACGAGATCGGGGAAATCAGCAACAGGATGCAGATAGACCTACTCAGGGTTTTGGAGGAAAGGGTTTTCTACCGAGTGGGGGGCACTCAGCCCATAGAGGCGTATTTCCGGGTTATTGCAGCCACAAACAAAGATCTGGAAAAAGAGGTTCAGCAAGGCAGGTTCAGGGAGGATCTGTATTACCGGCTCAAGGTAGTCACTCTGGAAATGCCTCCATTGCGCAGCAGGAAGGAGGATATACCGCTGCTGGCAGATCACTTTCGGCAGCGTTTTGTGCGGGAGACCAACAAGGAGATCGACTATGTCAGCAGGAAGGCCTTAGATGAGATGATGCTCTACGATTGGCCCGGCAATGTGCGGGAACTGGAGAACGCCATAGAAAGGGCGGTGGTGGTGGGCCAGAGCAGATATATCCAGCCAGAGGATCTGCCCATTTTCAGGCCCCAGGAAAAGACTGCCTGCAAGGAGTCGGAATCCCTGCAAGAGGTGGAGAAGGAGCACATCAGGGCCACTTTGCAAAAACAGGACTGGAACATCAGCAGGAGCGCCAGGATACTGGGCATTGACCGCTCCACTTTGTACCAGAAGATCAAGCGCTACAACCTAAGCCCTGATGACTGAGTCTTTGAGCCTTGCCAAGCACTATCCTGATTTCCCCCATAGGGGGCTTGGATACCCCGTTTGAAGGAATGCTGAGCCAGGCTGTAGCCAGCACTTTCCACTGCAGCACCAAGATATCTGTCCTGCTGCAGGACCTGGACTTCGCTTATCATGCGGGCAGGCAACAGTATCACTCCACTGCGATCCTGGAGCAGGCAGCGGCTTTGCTGCCTGGGGAATACAGCAAGGTGCTGCTTGTCACACGTCATGACCTGTTCATCCCCATCTTGACCCATGTCTACGGCGAGGCCCAGCTAGACGGCAGGGCCTGCATCATCTCCACCTATCGCCTGGGCCAGGATCTGCCAGGCAGGGAGGCGGAGCGCACCTACCAGCGCAGGCTGGTCAAGGAAGCGGTGCACGAGCTGGGACATACTTTCAATCTCAGGCACTGCAAGGATCCGGAGTGCATCATGCACTACTGCAGACATATCAGTGATGTGGACCACAAGAGCGGCCTGTGCCGCTACTGCGAATCCATGCTGCTGGAAAACCAGAGAAGACAGTCCAGGCAAAACTAATCCCCAGAGCGCAAAAACAAGCTGCTCAGCCTCTCCCAGCCCAGCTCAGGCATCTGGCCCAGCAGATCGGGAGCTATCTGGCCTCCGTCCGCAGCCAAGGGACCTGCGTGGAGCTCGATCTCCCTGAACAGGGTCCTGGCCTCTTGCTGCAGGAAGTATTTGGACTCCTGGTCCAGGAGCAGATTGGAGAGCTCTTCCCGGTGGCCCTCCCATTTGATCCTGAACAGCCAAAAATCGCTATAGGGTCGGGCCTGGATGGTCCTGGAGCCCTTTTTCTGTACCTGGGGGTTGATATCTGTGACCACACCGCTTAGCGGGGCCAGGACATGGGAGGCATGGCTCTCCCGGAGGATCTTAAAGGCTGGCTGGCCCTGGAATACCCTTTTACCCAGCAGGGGCAGCTCTATTTGATCAAATGGGCCCAGGACCCTGGTGCAGAAATCATCCAGGCCCACTCGCACTAAGGAGCCCTCCTCGAATTTGACCCAGCAATGGCCGGGGTGCAGGTAGTATCCCTGGGGTATGCTGAAGCCCATGGCCTCCAGGAAGGAGATGGGATTCAACACGGTGTGCACGCTGTAGAGCTCGGAGAATTCCTGGTCGAATTCACAGTCCTGGCAGTTGTATTCATTCGTGCAGGGCCTGAAACTGATGCGCTGCTGCAGGTGATGGATGCAGGGCCTGTGCAGCACCGGCAGCCTCTTGAACCTGTCCTCCCAGAATTCCAGCTGTCCTGCCTTACCTGGCGGAGTCCGGTCTGCCTGGCGCAGCTCCTTGTTTTTCTGGCAAACCCGGCGCAGGGCCTGATTGTAGGCGCAGTTGCCGCAGTCATAGTCGTGCAGGCAGTGCTTGTGGCCTACCACCCCGGCCTGCGTCCAGACGCAGGGTTTTTTCTGCTGCTCAGGTACTTGATTGCTGTCCATCCTCATTTTGCCGCCCTCCTGTGCTGGTTGCTCCAGGCCAAGCTGAAAATGCGGGCGCAAGGCCCATCTGGGGCCAATTGCGCCCGCAAGATCTAGCCGCTTTTCAGGAAGTTCTTGCACAGCCTGTCCCATCCCAGCTGGGGCAGATTGCCGAACACATCCTCCTGCAGCAGTCCGCCGTCTGCAGCCATGGGTCCGGCCACTTCCTCGATCATGGATTCCAGACGGCCCACTTCCTGGCTGACCCAGTCCACTCCTGAGGTGTCAGTCATCAAGGCCTGGACCTGATTCTTGAGAGCCTTGGAATGGATCATGAACAGCCAGCCGTCCCCGTAAGGATCTTCGTTGGCCAGGTCAGGGTGGTCCTTGACCTTGGAGTTGACCTCCATGATGACACCGTTGATCGGGGACAGGACATGCGCCTGGTGATCATCCCTGGCCAGGCCCCAGGCAGGACGGTTGGCTCCAATCTCCTTGCCGCGCAGGGGGAGATCCAGATCATCCATGCGGCCCAGGAGCTTGAGTGCAAAGTCATCCATGCCCACCCTGAGATAGCCGCCGCTTTCGATCCTGACCCAGGTGTGTCCGCTGTGCAGGTAGTAATCCAGGGGCACTTTAAAACCTTTCACGTTTTCCAAAGTGTGGGGCAGTCCACTGGTTTTCATGTTGAGCACATCCTCGAAGTACTGGTCGAAATCGCAGTCAGCGCACTGATAGTCATAGGCGCAGCTGCGGTATCCGATCCTGTTGGTCAGGGTATGCCTGCAGACCCGGTGCATGGAGGGGCGTCTGCGCATCATTTGCTGCCAGGTGGGCTGCTCCCCTCTTTGGGCCTTCCTGAGCATGGCTTTGTCATACTTGCAGCTGGTGCAGTCGTAATAGTTGTTGCAGGTCTTGAATTTGACCACGCCAGCCTGCATCCAGATGCAGGGGTGCTCCACCCTGGGCTTTTCATCCGGCTTGACCCGCCAGACCTGCCCCCTGAGGACAGTGTCCACACCTTCGTCTGTCTGACTGGGTCCTGCGTTGACCCTGGTATATGCAGAACCGAATCCGTACCAATCTCTGTGCTGGCTGCTTTGTCTGGACATAATCCTTACCTCCTTATGGGTTTAGCTGTCTGTCTTTATCTCTATATAAGCAAAAGCTGTGCCTAAGCTCCACGCTCCAGGGCTGCGCAGCCTGTAAAGAGGCCAGGCATACAAGGAACCCTTTATGAATTATAAGTTATTCTGGTGTGTTGGCGAATAAACCCCCTGGGATAAATTGTTTCCGGTTAGCAGCAGGCCCTGTCTTGCTTAGGCAAAGAGCCAGGACAAGCAGGTTCAGCCAAGGGGCCTGTCTGTGGGTGTTTACTACAGCCTGGTCTGGCAGGCAGGGCTTAGAGCTTTAAAAAGGCTTGAATCGCGGGAGGTTATCCAGGTAAGGCTGGGGTGTGGGATAATGCCCCAGGGTTGTGGGGTTTGCCTACAGTCAGCAAAAAAGCTTGTCCTGCACCTGGGGCTCAGTCCAGGCCAGGACAGGAGGCCTGCTGCATATACTGCGGGCAGACCTGCCTGGTGCTGGGCCTACTTGGCCAGGTGCCTTTGGAAGGAGTCCTGGATCCGGTCTATAAACTGGATGTTCTTGAACTTGCCAGCCTGCTTTTCCTGCTCAAATTCCTGGTAGCCCTGCCTGGCGCAGGAATCACAGGCCTGGCGCGGTATTTCCAGGCCCAGGCAGTTCCTGGTCTGGCTGGAGTGGGTTTCGATCCTCAATAAGCCGGGGCAATTGTCGCAGTCCAGGAGCATCTCCCTTTGCCGCTCCGTGATATAAGCGGTATCATAGAAGACCTCTTTGCTGCGGATAAAGTAGTTGTTCTGCTTCTCTCTGCTGGCCTGGGCCTGAGGGGGGTGGAAATAGTGCTCCAGGGTGACCTGGGTCAGGCGATTGATATAGTCCCGGATCCTGGGTTCCTGCTGCAGACTCTGCGGATCAAAGTCCGGTTCTCGGACATAGCTGTAATCCAGTCCAGCCATGGCCAGGACAATGCCCAGGTTCACATAGGGCAGCGCGCCCTGGATGGAGTATCCGCCTTCCAGAACTGCAATATCGGGATTCAGCAAGCTGTTCAGGGTGGCGTAGCCTTGGGCGGAGATGTTCATATTAGTGATGGGGTCGCTGAAGTGGTTGTCCTGGCCTGCAGAATTGATAATAATCTCCGGCTGGAAATCCTCCAGTATAGGCAGGATTACGTCCCTGGTAACCTGCAGGAAGCCTTCATCTCCGGTATTGGGTGGCAAGGGGATATTGATGGTCTTGCCCAGGGCCTTGGGTCCGCCCAGCTCGCCAGGAAATCCGGATCCAGGGAACAGGGTCCTGCCGTCCTGGTGGACTGAGATATATAAGGTGTCCGGATCATGCCAGTAGATATCCTGGGTGCCGTCACCGTGGTGGCAGTCAGTGTCCACTATGGCTACTTTGCCCACCTGGAAGTGGGTGCGGATATGCTCCAGCATGATGGCTTCAATATTCACATTGCAAAATCCCCGGCCCCCATGCACTACCTTCATGGCATGATGTCCGGGCGGCCGGACTAAGGCAAAGCTTTTGCTTTCCTGACCCTGCTTATAGAGCCTGGCTGCCTTGATAGCCCCTCCGGCAGCGATCAGGTGGGAGTTGGTCAGCTTGGTATCGGTGTTCGGGAAGCAGAAATGCACCCTGCGTATATCATCCAGCTCAGCTTGATCAGGCTTGTATTCCCGGATGCCAGGTATGTCGAAGACCCCTTCCTCCTTAAGCTGGTCCATGGTGTACAGGAGCCTTTCCTGCCTTTCCGGGTGGGTAGGAGAGATGGCCCAGTCAAAAGCAGGGAAAAAGACCACGCCCAGGGTGTTTACAGCTCTTGGCATACGCACCTCACAGCGGTTTCATACTCGGAGCAGATGCCGGGCTTGACCTGGCACTTAACACGGATATCCTGGCCCACCTCGCAGAAGTCCTTGATCATGTTCATGGCGCTTTCCTCAACTATCTGGGCTTCCTGCAGGGGGATCTGCCAGTTGAGATTGTGCTGCAGATACTGGCAAAGCTCCTGGCGCAGCTCCTGTCTGGCCTGATCCAGGCTGTATCCGGAGTCAATGCTGCGCTTGATGCCCAGCACCGGGATGGAAAGCAGCTGCTTCTCGGTGTCAGCGAAGAGCTCAGCCTGCTGGGTAGGTCTGGACAGGGCAGCCCCCAGGGCATTGGCCACCTGGCAGTGCTCAGGGACCACTGCAGGCAGGCCGAACTCTCGGCTTAAATACGGAGCCAGGACCTGGGCCGGACCTCCCATGAGGTAGAGCTTCTGGGGCCTGATCTTCTTGTATTCCAGGAACTCATGGACAGTGTACACCGGCCTCTCGTTGATCAGGTCCAGCATTTCCTGGGTCTCCCGCTGGATCTTCCTGCAGGCCTCCTGCACCACCCGCTGGGCCATCTCCTCGCAGGAGAGCCCCAATTGCTGGCCCAGCTCCTGCATGCCTTGGAAAGAGGCCTGGGTGTTGCCGTAACTGAAGCTCTTTAGGCAATTCAAGGCATCCACCAGCGTCGGTGCTGGTCCGCCCTGGGCCAGGCAGGTCCCCAGTCTTTTAGGGCCGAGGCAGAGCTGGTCATCAAGGATTTGTATAGCGGAGTCCCCGCCCAGGCCGATGGACTTGCTTTTCATGGCCCGGACCAAAGTGGGTCTGTGGGCCACTTCCACGTTCTCGGGTTCTATCAAGGGATCCCCGGCTGCAAAGACCCCCACATCTGTAGTGGTGCCTCCCACGTCCAGGAGCAGGGCGTCCTCCTGGATATCGCAAAGGGCCATAATGCCCATGATGCTGGCAGCTGCTCCGGAGAAGATGCTTTCCACAGGGAACTGGCTGGCCAGGGTCAGGGGCATAGTCCCACCGTCGGCCTTGAGGATGTTCAGCTCCGGGTGCAGACCCATCTCCTTCAGGCTGTGGAATACGCTGCGGGCAAAGTCATTGAAAATGGGCCAGACTGCGCTGTTGTAGTAGGAGGTGGCAATCCTGCGCGGGAAGTTCAGCTGACCGGAAAGCAGATGGCCCTGGGTCTGGAAGCTGCATTTCTCCTGCAGGATATCCGCCAGCTGCATTTCGTGTTTGGAATTGCGTGGCGAGAATTTGCTGACCACGGAAAAGACCTGGATGCCCTTGTCCAGGAAAGACTGAATTGCCTGCCTGGCCAGCTCCAGATCCAAAGGCTGGATCTCGCTGCCCCGGTGGTCCAGACCACCTGGCACCAGGGCATAATTGTCTCCCACCTGGAAGTTGGCGGGATCAATGCCTGGCCCGGCGCTGACCAGAACACCCACTTCAGCCAGCTCATCCTGGACTATGGCATTGGTGCACAACGTGGTGCTCAGGTTGAATCTCTCCAGTTGCAGCTCCCCCAGCTGGGAGCGCATGTCGTCCAGGGCTGCGCTAATGGAGCGCAATAGATTCCCATGCTCTGTGGGCACTTTGGCCCAGGCCTGCAGGCCGGATTTATTCACCAGAACCGCGTCTGTGTGTGTGCCTCCCACATCAATGCCCAGGATCATGATCGCCTCTGCAGTTTTTGGGATGTTTTCTATGGCCGGCTATACTATTCACGATTTCGGATGTTTGGTCAAGGGCTGGATAGGATATATGTCCCAAGCCCTGTCTGGCTGGAGCAAAGCCATAGCTTGCAGGTCTGGGGAGCTTGGTGTATGGATGGGCCGAACAAGGAAAATCAAAAGCCAAGGAGCAGGAGCTATGCAGCAAGAAGGTCTGAAGGTAGCCATATTTATAGGCAGTGCCTCTGACAAGGACAGGATGCTTCCCTGCGCGGAGATCCTGCAGGAGCTGGGCCTGGGCTTCAGGTTCACTGTGGCCTCAGCACACCGGACCCCTGAGCGAACAGAGGCCTTGATCCAGGAGATGGAGGCTGCCGGCTGCCAGGTATTTATCTGCGCTGCAGGCATGGCAGCGCATCTGGCCGGAGCAGTAGCCGCCAGGACGACCAGGCCGGTCCTGGGTGTGCCTCTGGATGCATCCCTGCAGGGCTGGGACTCACTCTTATCCACTGTGCAGATGCCTCCTGGCTTTCCGGTTGGCACTATGGCAGTAGGCAAGGCCGGAGCCAAGAATGCGGCCTGGCAGGCAGCCCAGATTCTGGCCCTGCAGGACAGGCAGCTGGAGCAAAGGCTGCAGGATGCCAGAAGCAGGATGCGGCAGGCAGTAGAGCAGGCTGCGCAGGAACTGGAGCAGGAGCTGCAGGGTTAAGGCAGCGCACAGCCTCAGCTTTTTCCGCTGTGCCCGAATCCCCCTTCTCCGCGCCCGGTGTGGTTCAGGGATTCTACCACGCTGATACTGGCCTGGCGCACAGGCTGAAACAATAGCTGGGCGATGCGCTGGCCGTGGCTTATGCTTTGGGGTTCTGCGGATACGTTGAACAGGGAAACCTTGATTTCTCCCCGGTAATCCGGATCAATAACCCCCACCCCCTGGGTGACCACCAGGCCTTGTTTGGTGCCCAAACCGCTGCGGGAGAAAATGAATCCCGCATACCCGGGGGTGACAATCTCCAGGGCCAGGCCGCAACCCAGGGTCTGCTTGCCGCCAGGCTCCAGCCGCAGGCTTTCTTCCTGCAGGCAGGCCCGCAGGTCCAGGCCTGCAGAGCCCAGGGTGGCATACTGCAGGGGGTATTTTGTCCACAAGGGGTGCAGATATTTGATCTTGACCTCGATGCTCTCCAGCATTAAAAGCTCTCCTTTGTCTTGGATTCAGATTTTCTTTTTGCAAACCGGGCCTTATAAGCAGCACAGGCGCCTTGCAGCCATCTGGATGGCAAAAAGGCAACCTTGCTCAGCTAGAGGAAAATTGCAAGCCTGAAAGCTCCGGGATATGCCTGGGAGGTGCAAGCCATGCATGATCGCACCGAGCGCAGAAAGCAGCGGATCAGATCTGTGCTGGAAAACAGGCAGCTGGATCTGACTTTGATCCTGGATAATATCCACGACCCGCACAATGTCTCCGCCATCCTGCGCAGCTGCGACGCTTTTGCCGTGCCAGAGGTGCATCTGTACTACACTGAGCAGGACTTCCCTGCCCCAGGCAGGAAGAGCTCCGCCTCTGCCAGGAAGTGGGTGCAGATAAGAAGACATGATGCAGCAGATTGCATGATTCAGGGCCTGCGCAGCCAGGGTTTCCAGATCCTGGGCACCGGGTTTAGCTCCCTGGCTGTGCCCTTATTCGAGCTGGATATGACTCCCCCTACGGCTGTGATCCTGGGCAATGAGCATCAGGGCCTTAGCCCGGAGCTGACCCCTTATCTTGATGCAGAGCTGTATATCCCCATGCAGGGCATGGTGCCCAGCCTGAATGTCTCAGTGGCAGCTGCAGTGATCTTGTACGAGTGCTTCAGGCAGCGCAGGGAAAGGCAGAGCTCCAGGCACAGGGGATACGATGCCTGGACCCTGCAGAGCATGTTTGAGTCCTGGTGCAAGAAATAACCCCATAACCCCCAAGAGCAGATCTTATGTCCGGAAATACCATTGGCAGTTTGTTCAGGTTGACCAGCTTTGGCGAATCCCACGGCCCAGGGCTGGGCGGAGTAATAGACGGCTGCCCCGCCGGACTGGCCCTGTGCAGCGAAGATGTGCAGCAAGAGCTGAACAAGCGCAGGCCGGGCCAGACTGAAGAGGCCAGCACCACACGCCAGGAGAAGGACCAGGTTCAGCTTTTGTCCGGGATCTGGGAGGGAGTGACCACAGGCACGCCCATTGGATTCTACATAGAAAACACCGGACAAAAGTCCAATGACTACGAGCACCTGCGCGGAGTATACCGGCCTGGGCATGCGGATTACAGCTATGAAGCCAAGTACAAAGTCAGGGATCATCGCGGAGGGGGCAGAGCCTCGGCCAGGGAGACAGTTTCCAGGGTGGTGGGCGGAGCAGTGGCCCAGAAGCTTCTGCAGGAGCTGGGAGTCACTGTGGTGGCCTACACCAGGTGCCTGGGCGGGATAGAGGCAGAACTGATATCTCCATTGCAGGCCCAGAACAGGGAGTACTTCGCGCCTGACCCATCAGTGATACAGCCCTGGAAAAAGCGGGTGCAGCAGGTGCAAAAGGCCGGGGACAGCATCGGAGGGGTGGTAGAGGTGCAGGCCTTGGGCCTCCCTGCGGGCCTGGGGGAGCCGGTGTTCGACAAGCTGGATGCCAGGTTGGCCTACGCCCTGATGGGGGTGGGGGCTGTCAAGTCTGTGGATATAGGCGCAGGCAGGGATGCAGCTGAGCTGTTGGGCAGCCAGAACAATGATCCGTTGAGCAGGGACGGATTCAGCCGCAACAATGCAGGCGGAGTCCTGGGCGGGATATCCAGCGGGCAGCCTTTGCTGGTCAGGGCTGGAGTCAAGCCCATCCCTTCCATAAGCAAGCCCCAGACCACGCTG
Source organism: Desulfohalobiaceae bacterium (assembly GCA_046546355.1). Taxonomy (GTDB): domain Bacteria; phylum Desulfobacterota; class Desulfovibrionia; order Desulfovibrionales; family Desulfothermaceae; genus CAZBUB01. The sequence goes on from JBKGXZ010000013.1 coordinate 25,664, forward strand.
AATAGCGGGGGGCAGGAGGTTTCCCTGCACATCAAGGGCAGGCACGATGTGAGCGCCATTCCCAGGATAGTCCCGGTGATCAAGGCCATGGTCTGCTTGGTCCTGGCGGATATGTGGCTTTTGCAGCAAAGCTCCAGGATGCAAAGTCTTAGAGCAGCTGAATAGGCCTGGGAAGCCAAGAATCCATGAGCGCTGATTCCAGCTCCAAAAGCTCCTCCACAGGCATGATCTGGAGCCTGGCCTGGCCTCAGATCCTGATGATGTTCTTTCACTTCTGGATCGGGTTTGTGGATGTCTATGTGGCTGGCAAGCTGAACGAGCAGGTCCAGGCTGCCCTGGGGATCATCACCCAGGCCCTGTTCTTTTTCCTGATAGTGGCCATGGCTCTGGCCAACGGGGCGGTATCCGCTGTGAGCCAGTCCCTGGGAGGGCGTAGATACCAAAGGGCCCAGAGGTACATCGGCCTGGCCCTGGGTCTGGTGTTCGGGGCCAGCCTGGTCCTGGCCCTGATCAGCCTGGGCATCAGGGACCTGTTCCTGGATCTGATGCAGGTGCCCCTGGAGATCAGGGAGGTTACTGACTATTTCCTGCTGGTCTACCTGCTGCTGTTGCCTGTTTATTATCTGTTCGTGGTCAGCAACGCGGTGTTTCGGGCCCAGAAGAGAGTGCATATCCCCCTTCTGGCCATGATTATCTGCACCGTGATGAACACCCTGGGGGATTTTGGCCTGGGCCTAGGCTATTGGGGATTGCCCCAGCTGGGCTATCCCGGTTTGGCCTGGGCCACGTTCATCTCTGTGGCTTGCGGCTGTTTGTTCAATCTGGTTTTGCTCTACAGGGCGGGCTGGCTGAAGCTTTCTGCATTTCCTCCCTGGCGCTGGGTCAAGAAGGGCCTGCCCTACCTGTGGAGCGTGGCCTGGCCCGCTGGGTTGATGCAGGCTTTGTGGCAGTCTGCGTTTTTGGTGCTCTTCGCAATCACCGCAAGCCTGCCCCAAGGCGAAATCACAGCGCTGGCCGCGCTTACCGCCGGCCTGAGACTGGAATCCATTCTCTTCCTGCCCGCGGTAGCCTTTAATATGACCGCCGCTATCCTGGTGGGGCATTACCTGGGGGATGGGGATTTAGCCGGAGCCAAGCGCATCGGATTCAAGACCTGGGCTTTGGGCTGCGGGCTGATTACTATCTGCGGTGCTTTGCTCTGGATCTGGGCCTCTGCTCTGGCCGGGCTGCTCAGCCCCTTGCCAGAGGTGCAGGCGGAGATAGTCAATTATCTGCATTTCAATATCTTGGCTATCCCATTTACCGCCACCAGTTTGATCCTGGGCGGGGTGTTCATCGGCGCCGGAGCTACCAGGTACAATATGCTGGCCATAGGGGGCACGGTCTGGCTGGTGCGACTGCCACTGGCTTTTTTGCTTGGCCACTATATATTGGCCCAGGCCACAGGGGTCTGGGCAGCCATGCTGATCTCCCAGTGCGTGCAGGCCAGCTTGATGCTGTATATCTTCCAGCGCTGGGACTGGTATCGCTTCAGCATGCAGGCCAGGAAAATGCAGAAGAAACAAGCAGGAGCAAAGGATTATGCAGCTAGATTTCCAGAGCCTATCCCTGACAAGGCAGGCAGAGTATAGGCGCATTCTGAACCAGACACCGCAAAAGGCTTCTGACTACAGCTTTTTGAACCTCTGGGCCTGGCGGGATATCTACCAGCTGGAGTGGGCTTTCGACCAGGATCTGGTCTGGATCAGGCAAAACAGCCCCAGAACTGTATATTGGGCTCCGGTGGGAGACTGGCTGGCTGTGGACTGGCCTTGCAGATTGAAAGAACTGCAGCTTCAGGAGCTGGAGCTGGTCCGGGTGCCGGAGGAGCTGGGCAGGATCTGGGAGCAGCGCCTGAATGAGCAGCTCCACCTGGAGCAGGATCCGGATCAGTGGGACTACGTTTATTCGGTACAGGAGCTGATAGAGCTGAAAGGCAATCGCCTGCACCGCAAGAGGAACCTGCTGCGCCAGTTCATGCGAAATTACAGCTACAGGTATATCGAGCTGGACCTGGAGCAGGTGGATAAGGCTTTGACCCTGCAGACTGAGTGGTGCTTGTGGAAGGACTGCGAGGACTCCACTACCCTGGAGGCGGAGAACCAGGCCATTGTGAATACCTTTCAGGATTGGTCCAGACTGGAAAATGTCCTGGGTGCTGGCCTGACGCTGGACGGGGATATGATAGCCTTTACAGTGGCCGAGCCCCTGGACCAGGAGACAGTGGTGGTACACTTTGAAAAGGGCTGCCCCAACTACAAGGGGATCTATCAGGCCATGAACCAGATGTTTCTGGCCAATTCAGCCAGTCAGTTCAGGTTTGTGAACCGGGAGCAGGATCTGGGGGATCCTGGGCTGCGCAAGGCCAAGGAGTCCTATTATCCCAGGGCTTATCTTAAGAAGCTGGCAGGCCGGATCCAGGTATAGGCTCCCCAGGATGTTCAGTCCTGAAGGGGCTTCAGGAGCTCCTCTGCCCATAAGTAATGCAGCCCGATATCCCTCCTGATATCCAATCTGTTGGCCTGGGGATCCTCCCTGGGCACCACCTGGACCTTTTGCTGCTCAAAAGCCTGCAATGCCCGCTGGCGCAGCCTCTGGGCCACCTGGGCCCGGGTCTGGCCTTTTTGTGCTGCGCCGCTCAGGTTTAGGTAGGCCACTCTGGTGCCGTCGGAATAAAAGCCCCTGTCCTGGTCGTAGCCCATGGCTGAAGGCATGAGCTGGATATTCTTCTTGGCTAGGTAGGAGTGATCTATCTGCACAGGCTCAAACTTGGTCACGCTCCAGGGGTAGCCCTTCTGGTTGTCCGGACCGCCAGGCCCGGTGACCAGGGCCAGGCACAGGGAAATCTGCTCCTGTCTGACCTCAGGGGGTACCTGGTGCAGCTGGCCCGTGAACATGGCCTGCAGCATAGGGCCCAGATTGCGCAGCCTCCTGGCCACCGGCTGGAACTCAGGTTCCCCGGGCCGGATGTTTATTTCGCAGACCCTGACAGCTGTGGGCTGCAGGCGATTTTGCGCATCAAGTCTAAAGGAGACGAAGCAGCCCGGATACAGGACACAGGGCCTGAGGATGCCCTGATCTTGCATGGCCTGGATCAGGGGCTGGGCCAGATCCCGGCGTACCAGACTAAAGAGCTCCTCTGACTCCAGGGGATGGGGGGAGACACTGCCCATGCCGCCGGTAATGGGATTCTCTGGGCCTGCATGTCCTGCAAAACGCTCAGGGTAGTCCAGGGCAGTGGGCAGGACTTGATAGTGGCCCTGGGCGTCCACCAGGATGGTGAAGCTGATCTCTACCCCGGACATTCGGGCCTCCAGCAGCAAAGGCCAGGCTTGGTTCCTGAACATCTTTTTATAGCTGGCTTTGTAGTCCTGGATTAGCTCCTGGTATACTTGCCTGATATCCCAGGTGCTCTGGATGAGCCTGGCGCCTTTGCCCCCTGCACTGTAGGGATACTTGAGCACAGCCCCTCCATATTGGTGCAGGTATTCCAGGCAGATATTGCAGATCAGGGCGTAGTCTCTGGCATCTACTTCCCTCCAGTCTGGGGCCACAGGCACCCCTGCCTGCTGGCAGAATCTCTTGCAGGCGATCTTGTCCGCCTCCAGGAAGGATCCTGATTGGGTCAGTCCCGCCACCCTGTCCCCAAGGCCGGCCTGCTGCATCTCATCCACCAGGCCCTGGAAGAGCAGGGCTTCCGGCAGGGGCAAAAGGTAGTCCAGACTGCCCTGCTGCATAGCTTGAGCAGCAGCCTGGGCATAGTCCGAGGCTGAGTTGCCCTGGGTGGGAATGAATTCCACTGGCCAATCCATGTGCTCTTTTCCGGCAAAAACCGGCATTGCGGGGGTACCTCTGAGCACTAGGCCCTGGTACTGTCCGGAATAGTATTCGCTCTTGGCGCTGGAGACCACCAGGGCGCTGAGCAGAGTCCTGGCATCAGTCCCGGCAAAGCCTATCCTGCAGCCTTGATGCATGCCTGTCTCCTTGGTGTTGAAACTTGGTTTGGAGGACCTGCCAGGCCCTTAGTTTAAAGGGATCATCTAACCCGAAGCAGCCAGTTTTGCAAGCTAAGGAAAGTGGGTGGCTAAGATTGCATGCCGGGATCTCTGAGCAGGAAAATAAAGTATAATAAAGTAATTTTTAGCATTTTTTAGTTTTTTAAAGCAAATTCGCAATAAAGGCCATCATGCTCCCATAAACGTCTTTTAAATGCTAAATTTCATATTGCATTTCAGGCGACTATGAATATGATGCCTCTTTGTTAGCACTCGTTCTAAGTGAGTGCTAGCAAGGCTACAGCGGTTGCAGGCCAAGTTTTCAAGATTTAAAAAAATACAACGGAGGTCAGGAGTTATGAAGCTGAAACCCTTGCATGACCGCGTGCTGATTAAAAGGCTGGAAGAGGAGGAAAAGACCAAGGGCGGAATTATTATCCCGGATACTGCCAAGGAAAAGCCCATCAAAGGCGAGGTCAAAGCTGCAGGCCCGGGCAAGATGAGTGATGATGGCAAGCGCATGGAAATGGCTGTCAAGCCCGGAGATCATGTCATGTTCAACAAGTATGCCGGCACAGAGATCAAGATCGAGGGTGAAGAGCATCTCGTAATGCGCGAAGATGATATCGTAGCCATTATTGAAAGCTAAACCAGAATAATTAGGAGGTGCAACTATGCCTGCCAAAGATATCAAGTTTAAGGAAGACGCCAGACAGGCAATGAAGAGGGGAGTGGACAAGCTCTCTGATGCAGTCAGGGTAACCCTGGGCCCCAGGGGTAGGAACGTGGTCCTGGAGAAGTCCTTTGGCTCCCCGACCATTACCAAGGACGGGGTAACTGTGGCTAAAGAAGTGGAGCTGGAGGACAAGTTTGAGAATATGGGTGCCCAGATGGTCAAAGAAGTGGCCAGTAAGACCAGCGACATCGCTGGAGACGGCACCACCACAGCAACTATTCTGGCCCAGTACATCTTTAGCGAGGGCCTGAAGCTGGTCACTGCAGAGCGCAATCCCATGTCCGTGAAAAGGGGCATAGACAAGGCTGTGGATGCGGTGGTCAAAGAGCTTAACACAGTCAGCCACTCCACCAGGGAAGAGAAAGAGATCGCCCAGGTGGGGACCATCTCCGCGAACAACGATCCTGCTATCGGCAATCTGATCGCGGATGCCATGAGCAAGGTGGGCAAGGAAGGCGTGATCACCGTGGAAGAGGCCAAGGGCCTGGAGAATACCCTGGACACTGTGGAAGGCATGCAGTTCGACAGGGGCTATCTCTCCCCCTATTTCGCGACCAACTCCGAAAAGATGGTCTGCGAGCTGGAGGATGCACTGATCCTGATCAACGAGAAGAAGATCTCCACCATGAAGGATCTGCTGCCTGTGCTGGAGCAAGTGGCCAAGCAGAGCAAGCCTCTGCTGATCATTGCCGAGGATATCGAGGGCGAGGCCCTGGCCACTTTGGTGGTGAACAAGCTGCGTGGCACCCTGCAGGTCTGCGCAGTTAAGGCCCCTGGCTTTGGCGAGCGGCGTAAGGCCATGCTCCAGGATATCGCTATGTTGACCGGCGGCCAGATGATCTCCGAAGACGTGGGTTTGACCCTGGAGAATGTGACCGTAAACGAGCTGGGTCGGGCCAACCGCATTGTGGTGGACAAGGAGAACACCACTATTGTGGGCGGCGCAGGCGCCTCAGAGGATATCAAGGCCAGGGTTAAGCAGCTCAGGACAGAGATCGAGGAGACCACTTCCGATTATGATCGGGAGAAGCTGCAAGAGCGCCTGGCCAAGATCGTGGGCGGCGTGGCAGTGATCAATGTCGGAGCCGCCACAGAAAGCGAGATGAAAGAGAAAAAGGCCAGGGTGGAGGACGCCCTGAACGCCACTAGGGCTGCAGTGGAAGAAGGCATTGTGGCTGGCGGCGGCGTGGCCTTTGTGCGCTGCGTGGGCTGCCTGGACAACGTCAAGCCTGCAGACGAGGATGAGGCCGCAGGCGTTAAGATCGTACGCAAGGCCATGTTTGAGCCCCTGCGCCAGATCTGCAACAATGCCGGCTTCGAGGGTTCCCTGATCGTGGAGAAGGTCAAGAAGGACAAGGAAGGCTTTGGCTTTAACGCAGCCACAGGCGAGTATGAAGATCTGGTCAAGGCCGGGGTTATCGATCCCAAGAAGGTGACCAGGATCGCCCTGCAGCATGCAGCTTCCATTGCTTCCCTGCTGCTGACCACAGAGGCAGCCATCGCTGAGAAGCCTGAGGACAAGGACAAAGGCGGCGGCGGTGGTGGCATGCCCGGCGGAATGGGCGGCATGGGCGGTATGTACTAACCCCCTTGCAAAAAGCGCGACAATCAGCAAGGCCGGATCCCAGGATAAGGGGTCCGGCCTTTTTTGCAGCCTTGAAGTCTGGCGATTGCCCCTGACAGATAAGGGCATTATCCTGGG
>JBKGXZ010000014.1:0-31828 GCA_046546355.1 Desulfohalobiaceae bacterium
TGGACCATGAGCTTTTGTTGCATGGGCTTATATTTCCGGTTCAAAGTTTTGCGCTACGTGCAACCATTAGTATGGAACACTGCATCTCCAGCAACAGCTTTCTGCAAAAAGGGCGACCGCCGGTGGCCATTGCCCCGCGGTAAGATTGATATCATGAGTATCGACAGCGATTACGACAACGACCATGATTACGATTTGCTCTGCCCTCCCCTCGCTGTCGTTGTCGTGGTCGTAATCGTAATCGCTATTTTGACCAGTACCACAACAAAGGTGGAAGTTTTCCATGCTTCGTTGTGTCCGTTTAGGGCATGAGGATTATTCGCATTTTTAGTTTTATTTGCGCCACAAGCTCAAGATCAGGCTGATCACCAGGCTTATAAGCAGGCAGGTTACCCAGGGAAAACAGACTTTGAGCCCTGGCTTTTCGTAGACAATATCCCCTGGCAAGCGCCCCAGCCAGGGAATCCGTGGAAGAAAGTGCATCACCAGGCCCAGCAGGAGCAAAAGCCCGCCCAGAACAATCAATAACCTGGACCACTCAGACATCTGTCTGGATCAAATCCTGTTTGAGATCTAACCCCGTTGCTGCCTACCAGGCCTGCTTTATCCTCTCCAGGGCCATTTCCACCTGCTCCCTGTGGTTGAAGGCGCTGATGCGGATAAAACCCTCCCCGCATTTGCCGAAGCCAGGTCCAGGCGTGGTCACTACTCCGGCTCTGCTCAGCAGCAGATCGAACAGCTCCCAGGAATCCCGGCCTGCATTGACCCAGATGTAGGGCGAGTTCCTTCCGCCTGCGCACTCCAGACCCAGGGACTGCATGCCCTGCAGAATAAGAGATGCGTTTTGCAGATAATAATCTATAAGCTCTTGGGTCTGGGCCTGGCCCTGTTCGCTGTAGACTGCCTCTGCAGCCCTTTGCACAGGATAGGAAACCCCGTTGAACTTGGTGCTCTGCCTGCGCAACCAAAGGCCGTGCAATGGCACTTCCTGCCCTTGGAAAGTGTACCCCTTGCAATCCTTGGGCACCACTGTATACGCGCATCTGACTCCGGTGAACCCAGCTGTCTTGGAGAAGCTCCTGAACTCCACAGCCACCTCCCTGGCCCCGGGCAGCTCATATATGGACCTGGGCAGCTCCGGGTCCTGGATGAAAGCCTCGTAAGCGGCATCATACAGGATCAGGGCCTTTTGTTGCCGAGCATAGTCCACCCATTCCTGCAGCCTTTGCCTGTCTATAGCCGCGCCTGTTGGATTGTTGGGAAAGCAGAGGTAGATCACGTCCACCTCCTGCTGCGGCGGAGCAGGGATAAACCCGTTTTCCGGGGTGGATTCCAGATATACCAGGCCCTGGAACCGGCCTTCCTGATATTCTGCAGTACGCCCGGCCATGACATTGGTGTCCAGATAAACAGGATAAACAGGATCAGGCAGGGCTACTTGGGCATTTGTGGAGAACAGCTCCTGGAAATTGGCAGTATCGCACTTGGCCCCGTCAGAGATAAATACCTCCTCCGGGGAGATCTGCGCGCCCCTGGCCTGGAAGTCCTGGGCAGCTATCCGCTCCCGCAGAAACTCATACCCCTGCTCAGGGCCGTAGCCCCGAAAGGACTCCTCCTGGCCCATCTCCTGCACCGCAGCAGACATGGCCTGGACACAGGCCCCAGGCAGAGGACGGGTTACATCCCCGATGCCCAGCCGGATCACCTCCTGCCCTGGATTTTGTTTTTGGAACTTTTTGACCCTGTTGGCGATATCCGCAAACAGATAGGAGGCCTGCAGCTTGAGGTAGTTCTCGTTGATGTTCAGCATGCGCTATAGCTCCTTATATTAAGCACTAGCCGTCCCTGGGGACTCCTCCTCAGGCTCCTGCTCCTCCGGGCTGGGACCCAGGCCCAGCAGAAGCGAGCCAGCCACAAACACCGAAGAATAGGTGCCCACCAGGATACCGATGAACAGGGCCAGGGCAAAGTTGTGGATCACTCCGCCTCCCAGGAGGAGCAGGGCCAGTATCACCATCAGGCTGGTGCCTGAGGTCAGCAGGGTCCGGCTCAGGGTCTGGTTCACGCTTTTGTTCACCAGATCCCTCAAAGGCAGCTGCAGCTTGGACTGCAGGTTCTCCCGGATGCGGTCAAAGACCACAATAGTGTCATTCAAGGAGTAGCCGATAATGGTCAACAGGGCCGCGACTATGGACAGGTCGAACTCCTTGCCCAGTAGGGAGAACAGGCCCACAGTGATTAAAACGTCATGGATCAAGGCCACAAGGGCACCCAGGGCAAAGTTCAGGGCCAGATACCAGCACAGACCCAGTGTGATCAGCAGGGCAGCCAGACTCAGGAAGGCTACGGGCACATTTAGGAGTTGCAGCACATACACTCCCAGCAGCAGTCCGCCGGCCATAAGCCCGGATGCAAACCATTTCTGCTCAAATCTGCCAGAGATGTAGATGCAGATCAAAAGCGCCGCATAAAACAAGGCCTGCAGGGCCTTATTCTGTAAGTCAGAGCCCACCTTGGGTCCCACCATCTCCAGCTGCTGGATATTGAAGTCTGTATCCAGGCTCTCCTCCAGGCCCTGCTCTATCCTGCCGCGCAGGTCACTGGCCTGCATATCCAGAGAAGAGACCCGAAGCAGGTATTCGTGGTCCCCCTCCAGACCCAGCTGTTGGACCCGGATCTGGGGCAGATCCAGCCCATCCAGGGCCTGCTGCAGGCTGGACTCCTGCATATCCTCCTCAAACTTGACCTGCACATTGATCCCGCCGGCGAAATCTATTCCCAGCTCCAGTCCGCCCCTGGCCAGAATGGACAGCAGCCCGGCCAGGATGACCAAGCCAGACAAGGCCAGAGCCAGCCTCCTTTTGCCCATGAAATCGAATTTCGTCTCTGTACGTATCAGCTGCAGTCCCATTTTCCTTCCTTAGTACCTGATTTTGCCCAGAAGTTATAATTTCAGGCTGGAGCCTGGCTGCTTGGTTTTGAGCCACAGATCGAAAAATATCCTGGACACAAAGATAGCGGTAAACATGGAGGCCAGGGTGCCCACGGACAGAGTCACGGCAAAGCCCCGGATGGGACCGGTGCCGAACTGATACAGGATCAGGGCGGCCATCAGGGTGGTCACGTTGGCGTCCACTATAGTCAATGTGGCCTTGGAGAATCCCTCATCCACTGCCTTGCGCGAGCTAAGCCCCCTGCTCAGCTCCTCCCGGATGCGCTCGAAGATCAGCACGCTGGAGTCCACTGCTATGCCTATCAGCAGGATCATGCCCGCTATCCCGGGCAGGGTCAGCGTGGCTCCAAAGGCGGTCAATACAGCCAGGATCAATACTATGTTCAGACCCAGCAAGACATCCACTATCACCCCGCCAAAACCGTAGTAGACTATAGTAAACAGCAACACCAGGAGACCACCCACCAGCATGGATCGCAGGCCCTGATTGATGGACTGCTCTCCCAGAGAAGCGCCCACGCTGCTTTGCTGCAGGACCTCTACCGGCGCAGGCAGGGAGCCTGCCCTGAGCACTATCGCCAGATCGTGGGCCTCCTCAGTGCTGAACTGCCCGGTGATGCTGGCCCTGCCCCCGCTGATTCTCTCCCGGATAGAGGGCGCGGAATACACCTTGTCATCCAGGACAATGGCCAGACGCCTTTGCACGTTTTCTGCTGTAACCCGCTCAAAAATCCGAGAGCCCTGCCTGTCCAGGCTCAAAGCGACATAGGGCTTATTGTAGTTGTCAAAAGCCACGTTGGCATCTGTAATGTGCTCCCCTGTAAACAGGACTTTCTTCTCCACAGCCATAGGTCGTTCATCATAACTGCCGTCAGACTTCCTCTGCTGCATCTGCAACAGCTCGACTCCAGGTGGGGGATCTTCTTCTTGGGCCTGCCCTGGGTCCACGTCATCATCCACCAGCCTGAATTCCAGATGAGCGGTTTGCTGCACTAGCTCCACTGCCCGTTCAGTATCCTCCAAGCCCGGCAACTGGACCTGGATCTGGTTATCTTGCATCCTGCGGATATCCGGCTCTGTGACGCCGAACTGGTCGATCCTGGAGCGGACTACCTTCAAGGCCTGATCCAGGGTCATCTCCCGCAGCTCCTGCAGGTATTCATCCCGGGCTTGCAGGGTATAGCGCTGCCTGCCCTCCTCCAGCTCCTCAACTTCCTGCACTCGCAGCTGCTGAGAAAAGTCCTCCTGGATAATCCGCTCCAGCCCCTGGGACTGCTCCGGATCTAATAGCAGCAACTGGAGTCTGCCCTCTGGCAGACTGGTGGGGCTCAGAACCAGGATCTCCTCGTCCCTGGCCCTGGAACGCAGCTCATCACCCAGTTGATCCAGGCTGTTCTGAATCGCGGTCTCCATCTCCACACCCAGGATCAAGCTGATGCCCCCTTCCAGGTCCAACCCCAAATTGATCTGCCTGTCAGGCAACACCTTCTGCAGCGAGCTTTCCTGGGACACAAAGCTAGGCAGGGCATATACTACTCCCAGCCCCAGAACCAAAACTGCTATCGCCACTCTCCACAACAATCTGCCGCCCATGCTGATTCCTTAATGTTACAGGCCGGATGGGACCTGGAGGCCCCGGGTCCCAAGCTAGGATTGGCTGCCGCTTTCCCCGGTCTTTTTGTCCAGCTTCATGGAGACATAGGCCCTGTTGACCTTGACTTCCATATTGTTGCCGAGATCCAGGGTAATCACATCCTCGGAAAGGTTCTTGATCCTGCCGTAAAGTCCGCCGGCGGTAATCACTGAATCCCCTTTCTGCAAGGCGCTCAGCATCTCCCTGTGCTGCTTGGCCCTTTTCTGTTGGGGTCTAATCAGCAGGAAATAGAATATCACAAACAGGATGATCAAAGGCAGAAATGCCACCAATGGATTGCCCTCTGCCCCGCCTCCGCCTGCTGACTGACCCATTGCAAACGCCACGTCTTGCCAGAACATAGTCCCTCCTGGTTTTCAGATTCACTGCAAGGATTCAGGGCCCTAGAGCCCGCATAAACAAAACTCGCCTTAGCAAACAAAAAAGCGCCAAAAGCGCTTTCCGAGCTCTTTTAAGAGGAAACAAGGCTGAGTACCTGCAAAACTGGCCAGGTGTCAAGCCTGTCTGCTGCCTACCAGAACTGGCTCACTTGCTGGTACTCGGACTCCAGTTCAGAAAAGCGCTGCTTTTCCTCCGTGTTGGAGATGTTTTCCTTGGCCCTTTGCATATAGTACTTGGTCCGCTCCTGGTTATTCTGATACAGGTAGGCATAGGCATAATGCAAATAGCCTGAGAACTCGTCTCCCTGCCTGCCCAGAACCCTGCCCAGGACAGTATGCACCTCATGGTTCCTGGGCAAATGGTGCACCACCTGGCGCAGCCCCTGGGCAGCCTGCTGCAGCTGCCCATTTTCAGCCCTGATCCTGGACAGGTAATACAGGGTCATATAATCCCTGGAATCCTGATTCAGGGCCCTTTGCAGATATTTTTCCGCCTCCTGGAACCTGCCCTGCTGAAAATAGAACCTGCCTGCCTCCCGCTGCCACAGGGCCTGGTCTCTGCCGCACTCCAGGGCCTTTTGCAGGCTTTGCTCCCCCTTTAATATTTCGTTGCTGCGCTGCTGCAGTATAGCCAGGCCCAGGAGCTGCATGCAGGAAAGCTCCCCTTCCTGGTCCTGGAAATGGGGCATGGCCCGGCTCGGATTTTGGTACCTGGCCCGCAGCAGCATCTGAACCCTGCGCAGTCTGCTGTTGTCGCTCTGCCTGGCCAGCACCTCCGGGTCCATGCGGCTGCTCATGCTCTCCACCTCCCCAATCCTGGCCTCCAGACCAGGATGGGTCAGCATGTACTCCGGAATGTCCGCGCTGCTGCCTCCCAGCAGCTTATGCCTTCTGATCCTGCGGAAGGAGTCCGCCATGGCTTGGGGATTGTACCCTGCCCTGACCAGATATTCCAGACCCAGCTGATCCGCCTCCCGCTCATCGCTGCGGCTGTATTTCAATGCAGCTGCCTGGCCCCCTGCCATGGACCCCACAGCCAGGGCCTGGGATCCTGCCCCGCCACCTCCCAGCAGGACTCCGGCCAGGACTCCGGCCAGGGAACCCAGGCTGATCCATTTGGAGCGCTCTATATTGCCAGCAATATGCCTCTGCTTGACATGGGCCAGCTCATGGGCCAGCACAGCTACCAGCTCAGACTCTTCCTGCATGGCCAGGATCAGCCCGCTGTGCAGAAAAATCTTGCCCGAAGGAGCCGCAAATGCGTTCAAGGAACCGTCCCGAAGGACCTTGATCTCCAGCTCAAAAGGCTGGGCTGGGATAACCTCCTGCACCCTTTGCAGCAGATCCTGGGCATAGCTCAGCACCACAGGATCTTGCACCAGGGGCAGCCTGGAGGTGACCAGGACCTCGAACTTCTGGCCCAGCTCCTTTTCGTCCTGGATGCCGAAATCGCCAAAGGCAGCATACAATGGGGCGGGAATTAGCAAGGGAAAAAAAAGAAGCAGGATGAGCAGCTTTTGCAGCCAAAGTTTGCGCAACATAAGGATTGCGGGCCCAAGGCCCTATTTATTCATCATATCCAAGAACTCTTGGTTCGATTTGGTACCTTTCATTTTCTCCAACAAAAACTCCATGCTGTCAATGGAATTCATGGAAGCCAGGAGCTTGCGCAGGATCCAGATCCGGTTCAGGTTTTCCTGGGATATCAGCAACTCCTCTTTCCTGGTCCCGGAGCGGTTGATGTCTATGGCCGGAAATACCCGCTTGTCTGCCAGGAATCGATCCAGATAGATTTCCATGTTTCCGGTGCCCTTGAACTCCTCGAATATCACCTCGTCCATACGGGACCCGGTATCTATCAAAGCGGTGGCGATGATGCTCAGGCTGCCCCCCTGCTCCACATTCCGGGCAGCGCCAAAGAACCTCTTGGGCCTTTGCAGGGCGTTGGCGTCAAGCCCCCCGGACAGAATCCGCCCGGAGGAGGGTGTAACAGCGTTATAGGCCCGACCCAGCCTGGTTATGCTGTCCAGCAGGATGATCACATCCTTTTTGCGCTCCACCAGCCTTTTGGCCTTCTCCAGAACCATCTCCGCCACCTGCACATGCCTTTGCGGCGGCTCATCAAAAGTAGAGCTGACCACTTCTCCGCGCACTGTCCTTTCCATATCCGTGACTTCCTCAGGCCGCTCATCTATGAGCAGGACTATCAAGTAGGCCTCGGGGTGGTTGACCATTACAGAGTTAGCTATGGTCTGCAGGAGCATGGTCTTGCCTGTGCGCGGAGGAGCCACTATCAAACCCCTTTGCCCTTTGCCTATAGGGGTCATCAGGTCCATAATCCTGGCGGAATAGTTCTCAGCCCCGTTTTCTACCAGGAACCTGTCTTCCGGGTACAACGGGGTCAGATTGTCAAACAGCACCAGTTGCTTGGATTCCTCCGGCGCAGCATATCCTACTTCGTGTACCCTGAGCAGGGCGAAGTACCTTTCCCCTTCCTTGGGGGGCCGGATCTGTCCGGAGATCACATCCCCCTTGCGCAGCCCGAACCTCCTGATCTGGGAAGGAGAGACATAGATATCGTCCGGGCCGGGCATGTAATTGTACATCGGGGAGCGCAGGAAGCCGAAGCCGTCTGGCAGGACCTCCAACACCCCTTCTCCAGAGATGTTCCCGTTTTGGGAGGAGCAGGCCTGCAGGATGGAGAAGATCAGCTCCTGCTTGCGCATGCTGCTGGGATTCTCCACATGGTACTCATTGGCCAGCTCCATCAGCTCTGGCATGGATTTTTTCTTCAGCTCGGAAAGATTCATGATTGATGTAGTTGTAGCCATAAAAAAAACCTGTCTTCAGCTGCTTGGGTTAGTTGTTAGCTTTCTCTGGGACGAAGACGCTCCGGGATAGCAACCCAGAGCTAGCCTGGTATGCAAGCCTTTTTTAGCGCACTGGCACTGATAAGAGCTCATCTGTAGCCCGGCAGGCCATGGCGGGAGTCTTGTTCTGCTCGCCCAGTCCAGGGCTTGCTTCTGGCGCAGCCCCTTGCAAAAGGTCTGTCCACTTCAGTCTCCTGGGTTCCAAGCAGGAGCTCAGCCGAGCCTCAAATCCGGGACTGGGCCTAATGAGCGATACAAGCAAAGATCGGAGCCATGGGCATGAAAAGGCCTGGGGCCTTATGAATCAGAATGTGAATGTTCGGGGAAAAGGTCTGGCAATGTGGCTCCGGGCTGTACGAAGCCTTGTTTCAGCCAGGCTGCATCCGGGAAAAATCAAGCTTCCCTGGTCTTTATAACATCGCTGAAAATGTTCTCGATTTCGGCTTGAATCTGCTGCCGGCCCTTGCACAATGCGCAGGAGAGCTCCATGGTCAAAAGCTCCATGGCCTGCTCCTGAAGCCGACGTTCTCCGAAGGAGAGCTCTTTGTCCTGGGAGATCAGGAACAGTTCTTTCAGCACATAGGCTATATCAGCCAGATCGCCGCTTTTCAGCTTTTCTGAATACTCCCGGTAGCGCCGATTCCAGTTCTGGCCTGCGTAGCCCTTGAAATCCGAGCGGTCCTGCATGCTCTGCAGCACTGTCTGCCCATACTCAGCGTCACACACAGAGCGAAGGCCCACATTCAGGGCATTTTGCACAGGCACCATCAGAGTGCCGTCATTGCTCAGGATGCGCACCACATAAAAATCGTTCTGGCTGCCCCCTACTTCCTGGCTGGTTATAGCCTCCACTTTGCCTACTCCCTGGGCGGGGTAGACCACGAGCTCATCTATCTTGAACATGTTTCGCCTCCTGCCTGCACAAAATACAACGCAGACTAGAAGCAGTGTACCCGATCCCTGGTGTGCAGTCTAGTAGCCTGGCCCAAATGGGCTCAAACTTATTGCTGACTCAAGCGCAAAGCTGCAAAGCCTGAAGATAAGCCCGGGCGCTCCCGGCTCCCTGCTGGCAGAATTTTTCCAGGGTTATGGCAGCCTCGGGCAGCACCTCCTGCAGGCAGCTCATTTCCTGCGCAGCGAACCTGGAGAGCACATGACCCACCACATCCTCCCCTGGCCCAGGCCTGCCAATGCCTAGGCGCAGACGATAGAACTCCCTGCCCCCGCATTCCTGGGCGATGGAGCCCAGACCGCGATGCCCGGCTAGACCCCCCTGGAATTTGAGGCGCAACCCGCCCAGGGGCAGGTCCAGCTCGTCATGCAGCACCAAGGTCTGCTCCAGGCTCAGCCTGCAGGCCTTGAGGATCTCTCGCAGCGCTAAGCCGCTGCGGTTCATGTAGGTCAGAGGCTTCGCCAGTATCCATGGCTGATCCGCGCCTTGCGGCCTCCAGATCCAGGCCTGACACTTGTCAGACCCTATCTTGCCTTGTTCCTGCACCCTTGAGCCCTGCAGCCTGATAAGCTCCTCCAGGACCATGAACCCCATATTGTGCCTGGTCCCAGCATATTTTTTGCCCGGGTTGCCCAGGCCAGCAATCAGGCCGCTGTAATGCATGTCTGGAGCATATCCCTTGCAAGTACCTGGGCAGAGGACTTATTCCTGCTCTTCAGAGCCGGTTTCCTCCTGCTCTGCCTCGGCTTCCTCTTCCTCCTCTGCCTGGGCCCCGCTCTCAGGCGGTGCTACGCCCACTACTGCAAAGTTTTCTTCGTGCTCCTGCAGGACCACGCCCTCTGGCAGCTCAATATCCTGCAGGTAGATACTCTCATTGATGTCCAGGTGGGAAACGTCCAGAACTATGCTGTCTGGAATGGCAGTAGGCAGGCAGACAACACCGATGCTGTCTCGGTATATGCTCACCAGTCCGCCTTCTTCCTCGCCCTTGGCAGTGCCCTGGACCTCTATTTGCACATCCACGTCCATCTTCCGGGTCAGGTCCACGCCCAGGAAGTCCACATGCATAATCAGATTCTTCACCGGGTGTTCCTGCAGGCCCCAAATCAGAACAGGCTTTTTGGTCACCTGGCTTCCCTGCTGGATGTTGAGCTCTATCACATTGCTCTTCTGGGCCCGATAATAGATGGACTCCATAGGTCCATATGGGGCTTGGACAGCTATATTTCCACCCTTTCTATCGTAGTAGACCCCAGGGATATAGCCCTTGCGGCGCAACTTTCGTACCTGGCCCTTCCCAGTGCCCTTTCTTTCCTCCACCTTCAAGCTGTACTGCTCTGGCATAGGGTTCTCCTTAGCTGCAGATCCGGGGCAGCCCGAATCCGCCCTTATTTTTGCGTTTTATAGCCCTTTTGGCGCTCTAGCACATGCCGCTCCAGGGGCTTGGTTGATAAATGTTCTCTGGCCATGCCGCAGCCTGGCCAGTCCTTACAGATCAGGAGAAAAGCACGCTCACCGAAGATTCCTGATGGATGTTCCATATGGCCTGAGCCAGCAGGCCGGCTACGGATATGACCTTGATCTTGGGGCAGGCCTTAGCCTCCTGGCTCAAAGGGATGGTGTCCGTGACCAGGATCTCGGTAAACTTGGAGTTCTCCAGCCTTTCCACCGCTGGCCCTGAGAGCACTGCATGCGTGGCGCAGGCCATCACGGAACGGGCACCTTTGGCTGCCAGGGCTTCGCCCGCAGCCACCAGGGTCCCACCGGTATCTATCATATCGTCCACCACAATAGCACACTTATCCTGAACATCCCCTATAATGTTCATGGCCTGGGCCTGATTGGGCTGCTCCCTTCGTTTGTCCACGATGGCCAGGCCAGCCCCTAGGCGCTTGGCATAGGCCCTGGCCCTTTCAGTCCCTCCGGCGTCAGGGGAAATGATCACCTGGTCATTCTGGAATTTCTGCAGATAATCCAAAAGTGCCTTGGAAGCGTATAGATTGTCCACGGGCAGGTCGAAAAAACCCTGAATCTGGCCTGCATGCAGATCCACTGTGAGCAGCCGGTGCGCTCCGGCCACGCTCATGAAGTCCCCGACCATCTTGGCGCTGATGGGCACCCTAGGCACTACCTTGCGGTCCTGCCTGGCATAGCCGTAGTAGGGCACTACTGCAGTAATTCTTTTGGCGCTGGCCCTTTTCAGGGCATCCAGCATCAGGCAAAGCTCGATCAGGTTGTAGTTCACTGGATTGCAAGTGGACTGTAGCACGAATACGTCGCTGCCCCGAACATTGTCTCCGATCTCTACCCTTATCTCTCCATCGCTGAAGGGCTTGGCTACGGTAGGGGTCAGCTCGGTACCCAACTCCCTGGCAATAGCCTGTGCCAAAGCGGTATTGGCATTGCCAGTAATCAGCTTTAAACCATTGTCAGCTTGCATGGTTAATCCATCATCCTGTCTTTGAAGTGACGCTTATGGCGTGGAACGCTTGAATGCTTGCCGGGTGGGAAGAGTTAGCTTGGCTGGGGTGGGAGGATTCGAACCTCCGCATGACGGGACCAAAACCCGTTGCCTTACCACTTGGCTACACCCCAGCGCTGGACTCAAATAAAAAATTTGATTCTTTCCGTGTCTAAAAATTCGCAGACAGACTCCAGGCCCTTGCCAGATGGGAAAAGGGCCAGCAAGGCGGAGCCTGATCCGCTGAGCACTGCGGCTGCAGCACCCCTGGCAAGCAGGTTCATTTTTATATAACCCAACTCCGGATATCGGTCAAACAATACCTGCTCAAAGCTGTTCCAGAGCAGTCTGCCGCTGGCAGGGAGAAAATTAGTATATTCCCTCTTGTTGCTTGTCAAGCCCCAAAATCGTACCGGATGTTCCAGGCCTTCCCCTGCGCTGCTGTCCCACAGGGCATAGGCCTGGGCAGTGGAGATGCTTATCCCTGGCCAGACCACAAGCATACTGACCCTGCTCAGCTCAATGTCCAGCGGGCTGACGATCTCCCCTGCTCCCTGCACCCAGGCAGGCCCTGCCTGCAGAAAGAAGCTCACGTCTGCTCCCAGGCTTTGAGCCAGGGGAGCCAGCTCTATGTCCTTTCCAGTCTGCTCCAGGAACAAATCCCTAAGGAAAAGCAGCAGCCTGGCCGCATCTGAGCTGCCTCCCCCCAGCCCGGCACCCATAGGGATGTTTTTTTCCAGATGGACCTTAAGATCCGGGCGCAGGCCTGTGCTCGCCGCAAAGACCTCAAAGGCCTGACACAGGATGTTCCCCTCCCCCTGCAGCCCGGGCTCGGAACAGCTGAGCTGCAGGCCTGTTCCTGGCTTTGCACTGGAGACCAGGATCCTGTCCCTGGGTCTGGGCAGAGGGTAGAACAGGCTCTGCAGCTCGTGCAGCCCATCTTTCCGCCTGCCCAGGATGCGCAGGAACAAATTGGCCTTGCACCCTGCCCAGAGCTCCTGCATTTGCGTATTACTGCTCCGGGACAGGGATGGTCCTGAACAGATTTTGGCCCTGGCGGCTGATAAGCAGCATGACCACGCCCTTCTTCTGGGCATCTCCCTGCAAGATTTCCTGCAATTCCTGAGGCTTATCCACAGTCTGCCCGTTGGCCTCCAGGATCACGTCCCCCCTTTGCATATTGGCCTGGGCTGCCGGGGAGCCATCTTCCACACTGGTAACCAGCAGGCCTTGCGCAGCTGGAAGATCCAGACTCCGTGCCTCTTCCTCATTCACCCTCTTAACCTGCATGCCCAGAAAATCTGCCTGTTCTGGGTCAGGTCCAGGCCTGTCCTCCCTGCGGGCTGTCTCCAGGTCCCTTTCCCCCAGCTTGAGCTCTACAGAGTGCTCTTTTTCCTTGCGCCAGTAGCCGATCTGCACCTCCTGGCCAGGGCGCATATTGCCTATCCTTCTGGTCAGCTCCCCAGCATCCTTGATGGGTTTGCCTTCCAACTCCAAGATCACGTCCCCAGTCCTCAAGCCTGCCTCATGCGCTGGATCTCCTTCCTGCACCGAGGCTATAAGCGCGCCTTTTGCTTCCGGCAGGCCCAGGGCCTTGGCAGTATTCTGGTCCACATCCTGGATGTTCACCCCCAGCCAGCCCCGTTTGACCTTCTGGTACTCCTGCAGCTGAGAGATCACCTCCTTGGCCATGTTACTGGGAATAGCAAAGCCAATACCCTGTCCGCTGGCGACAATAGCGGTGTTGATCCCCACCACCTCGCCCTGCATATTGAGGAGCGGCCCGCCGCTGTTGCCTGGATTGATGGAGGCATCTGTCTGCAGAAAGTTGTCGTAAGGGCCTGCGCCTATCACCCTGCCCTTGGCGCTAACAATCCCTGCAGTCACGGTATGCTCCAACCCAAAAGGATTGCCTATGGCAGCCACCCACTGACCTACTTCCAGACTGTCCGAGTCCCCGAATTCCAGCACTGGCAGCTTTTGCTCCGCATCTATCTTAAGCAGGGCCAGATCAGTCTCTGGATCCCGGCCCACAACTTCCGCAGGAATGGAATCTTCACCCCCCTCCAGGGTGACCTCGATCTCGTCCGCCTTTTCTATCACATGGTTATTGCTCACCACATAGCCGTCCTCGGAGATGATAAAGCCTGAGCCCAGGGAGTTCTGCCTCCTCTTTTGCTGGGGCATGTCCCCAAAGAATTCCTTGAATAAGTCGTTCATGGGACCGTCTTCCTCAAATTGTCGGAAAAAACGCTGCAGCCTCTGGGAAGTCTCCTCCACCTTCACGGTGCTGATGTTGACCACTGCCGGGCCTGCCTCCTGGGCCAAGTCGCTGAACTCGGGCAGCTCTGCTTGAGCCGGAGCTATCAGTCCCAGGAGCAATAACAGTAATCCTAGAAAACCAATCAGCTTTATCTTCATGTCCACCTCCTATTTTTATTGCCGCCAAACCAGGCAGGCTGACGGCATTAATTTAATCCTGCTTCTGGAAAAACCCGGAAATCAGCGCGGAGTCCTCTGGCCTGGCATAGGCCTCCAGCTCCTTGGATCCGCCCCTGCAGACAAACTGCCTGTTTTGCAGATACACCTCCCCAGCCGCCAGCACCCGGGCATAAGGCATCTGCTCCCGCATCTCCTCGTGCAGGATCCTGGAAGGAAACAAAACAGGGGTCTCTTCCGCAGCAAAATCCTCAAAGATAATGTACTTCATCCCCGCTCCTTTAGGAGGACTGGCCGTTGCCCCAGGTCTGCAGTCCTTCCTGGGCCTGGAGCATCTCCTGCATCAGGCGCAGGGTCTCCTCTGCCTCCTCAGGCTCCAATCTATGCAGGGCCAGGCCTGCGTGCAAAAGCACATAATCACCCACCTGGACTTCCTCATCCAGGAGGAAAAGCGAGGCCTGGATCCTGGTACCTTCCCGGTCCGGGCTGCACCAGGCTGTATCCCCTTCAATGCTGGTTATCCGCACCGGCACCGCAATGCACATGGCAACACCCCTTGTAGTTCAGCTCGCTTCAATTTTAAGCGTGTAGATAATTAAACCCAGATCCCAGCTAAAGTCAAACCCCTGCTGCGGGCAAAAGACCTTGTTTCTGCAACCCCTGAATCAGCCCGGGCAGATCCTGGGCCCAGTAGTCAGGCTCTGCCTGGAGCAGCTCCTGCAGTCCTAAACTACCTGTGGCCACCGCAGCGCTTTTGGCCCCGCAAGCTTTGGCAGTCTGGATATCCAGGCTATGATCCCCCACCATCAGACAGGCTCCCGGCCTGACCCCCAGCCTCTGCAGGGCTGCCTGCAGATGATCGGGATGGGGCTTGGGATTAGGCACATCCTCCCTGGCCAAGAACACCCGGCATCTGTCCTGCACCTCTGGGAAAACTGTTCTCACTGCAGCGCTGCAGTTCCTGGTGACTATTCCGGTCAATAGTCCCATATTCTGCAACCCCTCCAGGATGCTCAGGCTGTAGGGAAAGAGGCGGCCCTTGCCTGCAGCGTCCATTTCCAGGGCCGTGATGAACAGCCTGCACCTGGAGGCAAACTCTAGGCCCAGCCCGGGTTGACTCTGCTCCAGCATATCCCTGATCTCCTGCACCTTCTCCAAAACAGGCCAGCTGTCCTCAGACAGGCTGGCCTGGGGCAAGAAGGCCTCCTGCAGGGCCAGTACCCCTTTGCGCATCCGGGAAAAATCCAGGCGCAGCTCAGCCAGGGTGCCGTCAAAGTCAAATATCAAAGCCTGTAAATCCTCTGGCATACATTATCCTCCTGGCTTTGCAGCGCAGCAGGCAACGACCTGTTGCAGGCATCTGGGAGAGCGTCCATTCTTTCCACTGCTGGCGCTTGACAAATACCTACTGCTAAGCTAACTGGAAGCACAAATCTAAATTGCAGAGCAAGCCCTGCTCCAGGATCTTTTCTGAACTCAAGCCACACACGGGAAGCCGGATTATGCACCTTTCCCAGACACAGATCAATTACTGCATGGAATGTGGAGTCTGCACCGGAAGCTGTCCGGTGAGCCAAAGCATGGAATCATTTTCACCTAGGCAGATCATAAAAAACACATTGCTCAAAAAACAGGATCTGACGTGTCAGCGCGAGCTCTGGGCCTGCTTGACTTGCGCCAGATGCAGCGAACGTTGCCCGGTGCACATTGACTTTCCGGAGTTCATTCGCCACTACCGGGATCAGGCAGAAGATTGCCAGAACCAGCCCCTGCCCAGCCACCACGGAGTTTTCCAGTCTATATCCGAGCTGCAGACCAAGGTTGCAGCGCAAAACAGGACGACCTGGGCTGAATCAGCAGCCAGGATCAAGACAGAAAAAGGCCAGATATACCTGTTTACAGGTTGCTTGCCATATTTTGATGTCTTTTTCAGGTATTTGGGGCTGGAGTGCCTGCAGACCGCCAAAAGCGGCCTGGCGCTTTTGAACCGCCTGGGAGTGGAGCCTGTGCTGAGTCCCCAGGAGTGCTGCTGCGGGCATGATGCCCTCTGGAGCGGAAGGCGGGAAATCTTCCAGACCCTGGCTGCCAAGAACCTGGAGACCATCCGGGCCACCGGGGCCCAGAAAGTGCTTTTCCTGTGCCCTGAGGGCTATTTGACCTTTAAGGACTACTATCCTGAGCTGCTGGGCGAGCTGCCCTTTGAGGTCCAGCATTTAAGTGAATTTTTGGCCCAGGAGCTCCCCAGGGCTGGGCTGGAGTTTGGGCCCAGCCAAAACGGAATTCTCACCTATCAGGACCCCTGCAGGCTGGGCCGCTGGTGCGGGGAGTACGAACATCCCAGACAGCTGATACAGATGGTGCCTGGCGCAAGCCTGCAGGAGATGGACAAGAACCGGGAGAATGCCCAGTGCTGTGGGACTACTGCCTGGATGGAGTGCTCCTCCTGCTCCAGACAGATGCAGGGCCTAAGGCTACAGGAGGCCCGAGATACCGGTGCTGACACCCTGCTCACTTCGTGCCCCAAGTGCCAGATCCATCTGCAGTGCGCCCAAAGCGACCAAGAAGAACAGCTCAAGATCCAGGATATCTTCTCCTATCTGCAGGAGCATTTAAGCTAGCGACCTGAAGCAGCAAAGCCCGGTCGGCCATAGCAACTTTTGACCGGTCCAGCAAACTATACGCCCTGCTCCAGGCAGGGACAAATCAAGGAGCAAGCAGGCATGAACAGCTCGCAAGCTGCACAGATCCAGGGCTCGGTAGCTGTCCTGGGCGGCGGGGTAAGCGGAATGCAGGCAGCATTGGACCTGGCTGATTCCGGCTACTTCGTGCATCTGGTGGAAAGCTCCCCGGCCATAGGCGGGGCCATGGCTCAACTGGACAAGACCTTCCCCACCAACGACTGCGCGATGTGAATCATCTCCCCCAAACTGGTCGAGGTCGGCCGGCACATAAACATCGAGCTGCACACCCTTTCAGAGTTGGAAGAGATCCAGGGCGAGCCAGGGAACTTTTCCCTGCGTATCCGGCAGAACCCCAGGTACGTGGACATGGACAAGTGTATCGCCTGCGGTGTCTGCGCAGAGAAATGCCCGGCCAAGGTCCGGGACGAGTTCAACCAGGGCCTGGCCCGCAGAAAGGCCATTTATGTGCCCTACGCCCAGGCTGTGCCCCTGAAGTACGCCATTGACGCCCCAAACTGCATCTATTTCAAGAAGGGTAAATGCAAGGCCTGCGAGAAATACTGCCCCACAGGCGCTGTCAATCTCCAGGATCAGGCCAGGGAAGTACAGCTGCAGGTGGGCTCGGTGATCATCTCCAGCGGCTTTCAGCCCTTTGATCCCAGCGGTCTGGACACCTATCAGTACAGCGAGTTCCCCAATGTTTTGACCAGCATGGAATTCGAGCGCATGCTGAGCGCCACCGGCCCCTATCAGGGACATGTGGTCAGGCCCTCTGACCAGCAGGAGCCCCAGAAGATCGCCTGGCTGCAATGCATAGGCTCCAGGGACATCAACCGCTGCGATCGGGCCTACTGCTCCTCTGTGTGCTGCATGTACGCCATCAAGGAGGCGGTGATTGCCAAGGAGCACAGTAATCAGGAGCTGGATACCGCGATCTTCTACATGGACCTGCGCACCTATGGCAAGGATTTCGAGAAATACTATGACCGGGCCAGGGACCAGGAAGGGGTCAGGTTCGTGCGCTCCAGGGTGCATACCATTCTCCAGGACCAAGAGCAGAACCTGGTACTGCAGTACATGGACGAGGCCGGCAATCCCCGGCAGGAGACCTTTGATCTGGTGGTGCTCTC
Organism: Desulfohalobiaceae bacterium; assembly: GCA_046546355.1. Classification (GTDB taxonomy): domain Bacteria; phylum Desulfobacterota; class Desulfovibrionia; order Desulfovibrionales; family Desulfothermaceae; genus CAZBUB01. The sequence goes on from JBKGXZ010000014.1 coordinate 17,521, forward strand.
CGTGGGCATGCAGACCTCTGAACAGATGCAGGATAAGCTCAGGCAGCTGGGTATAGAGCTGAACCACAACCAGCTGGTGCAGACCAGCAGCATAACTCCGGTACAGACCTCCAGGCCCGGGATCTATGTCTGCGGCAGCATTTCAGAGCCCAAGGACATCCCGGCCTCGGTGATGGAGGCCAGCGCTGCTGCCTGTGAGGCCCAGGTCAGCCTGCACCAGGCCAGGGGCACCCAAGCCCAGTCCAAGAGCTTTCCCCAGGAGAGGCCTGTCCAGGACCAGGAGCCTAAGATAGGGGTCTTTTTGTGCAACTGCGGGGTGAACATCGGCGGGGTGGTGGACATTCCTGCCCTGGCTGAGTCTGTCCGCCAGCTCCCCTATGTGCAGTACGTGCAGGAGAACCTGTTTACCTGCAGCCAGGACACCCAGGACAAGATGAAGGAGGTCATCCAGGAACAGGGCCTGAACCGTGTGGTGGTGGCAGCCTGCACCCCCAGGACCCATGAGCCCCTTTTCCAGGAGACCCTTAAGGATGCCGGGCTGAACAAGTACCTGTTTGAGATGGCCAATATCAGAAATCAATGCTCCTGGGTGCACAGCAAGGAAAAGGACCGGGCCACGCAAAAGGCCTGGGACCTGGTCAAGATGGCTGTGGCCAGGGCCAGCAGGATCATGCCCCTGCAGCAGCCCAGCATCCCGGTCAGCAGCAGCGCCCTGGTTATCGGCGGTGGCGTGGCCGGTATGACCTCAGCCCTGGCCCTGGCTGAACAGGGTTTTCAGACCTACCTGGTGGAACAAAGCGAAAGCCTGGGAGGCAATGCCCTTAACCTGAACAGCACCTGGCAGGGCCAGGAGGTCCCAGCCTATTTGCAGCAGCTGCGCCAGAGGGTGGAAAACCAGCCCCTGCTGGAGGTCTACACCCGGGCCAAAATTACTGAAAGCACCGGATTCGTGGGCAACTTCCAAAGCGTTGTCTCCCAGAACGGCCAAAGCCATACCCTGGAGCACGGAGCAGTCATCATCGCTGTGGGCGCCCAAGAGGCCCAGCCCCAGGAGTACCTCTACGGCCAGGATGAGCGGGTGCTCACCCATCTGGAGCTGGATCGCATGCTCAGGGAGAAGCCCCAGGAGCTGGGCCAGGCCCAAAGTGCAGTGTTCATCCAGTGTGTGGGCTCCAGGGAGCCGGAGCGGCCCTATTGCTCCAAGGTCTGCTGTACGCATAGCATCAAGTCCGCCCTGGCCCTAAAGGAGCAGAACCCGGAGATGAACATCTTCATCCTCTACCGGGACATCCGGACCTACGGCCAAAGGGAGGAGCTGTACCAAGAAGCCAGGCAGAAAGGGGTTATCTTCATCCACTATGATCTAGAGGCCAAACCCCGGGTGCAAAAGGGCCAGGACAGCCTCCAAGTCCAGATCCGGGACCACATCCTGCAGCAGGACCTGGAGATAGAGGCAGACCTCCTGGTACTGGCCAGCGCTATAGAGCGTCCTCAACAGGAGGATCTGGCAGGCATGTTCAAGCTGCCTCTGAATGCAGAGAACTTCTTCATGGAGGCCCATGCCAAGCTGAGGCCTGTGGAATTCGCCACAGACGGCATCTTCCTGGCTGGGCTGGCCCATTATCCCAAGCCCCTGGAAGAGAGCATCTCCCAGGCCAAGGCTGCGGCCTCCAGGGCTGCTGTGGTGCTCTGCAAGGATTCCCTGACAGTGGAGGGCATAGTCTCTGAAGTGAATGAGTTGCTCTGCCGGGCCTGCGGGGAATGCGTAGAGGCCTGCCCCTACAACGCCATAGAGCTGGTCACTGAGCGCTCCCATACCCATGCCCGGGTACAGTCCGCCCTCTGCAAGGGTTGCGGGGCCTGCGCAGTAGCCTGCCCCACTGGAGCTGCAGCCCTGAAGAACTACGAGGATCAGAACCTGCTGGGCATGGTCCAGGCTGCCCTGGAGCAGGAGGGGCAGCCCCTGGCTGAAGCCGGGGAATAGGCCGGAGCCTGGATCCAGCTTTTTGAACCTTTGAGCCGCAAGGAATTGCCATGAGCGAGTTTGAGCCCAAAGCCATAGTCTTCGCATGCAACTGGTGCGCCTATGCCGCAGCCGACCTGGCCGGGGTCAGCAGGATGCAGTATCCCCCCAACCTCAGGCTAATCCGGGTGCCCTGCTCCGGCAGGGTGAACCCCAACTTCATCCTGCAGTCCTTTGCCCGGGGCGCGGACGGTGTCTTGGTCGCGGGCTGACACATCGGGGACTGCCATTACCTGGACGGTAATGTGAAGGCGGAAAGGATGTTTGGCACTACCCGGGAGATCACAGACCTCCTGGGCATAGACCCTAAAAGGGTCCGCCTGGAATGGATCTCCTCTGCAGAGGGGGGCAGGTTCGCAGAGGTGGCCACAGAGTTCGTGGCCGACCTGAAAGAGCTGGGCCCTGCCGGACTGGGGCTGCAAGCATATGACAAGTCCGCATAAAACCCAAGGTTATCAGCCATGAACAAGGATGTTTTGATTATCGGCGGCGGGATCGCCGGGATCCAGTCTGCCCTGGATCTGGCAGAGATGGGCTTTCAGGTCTGTCTAGTGGAGAAGCTGCCCAGCATCGGGGGCAAAATGGCCCAGCTGGACAAGACCTTTCCCACCAATGACTGCGCCATCTGAATCCTCTCGCCCAAGATGCTGGATGTCGGTCGGCATCCCAACATAGAGCTTCTGGCCTACAGCGAGGTGGAGGAGCTCCGAGGCACACCTGGCAGCTACCAGGTCAGCATTCGCAAGAAGGCCCGCTACGTGGACGAATCCAAGTGCACAGGCTGCGGGGCCTGCACCGAGAAGTGCCCCACTGTGGTCCCGGACGCCTTCAACGAAGGCCTGGGCAGCAGGAAGGCCATCTATACCTGGTTCGCCCAGGGCATACCCTCCACGCACACCGTTGACCCGGAGCACTGCAGGCAACTCAAAGGCAAGAAGTGCGGGGTCTGCGAGAAGACCTGCCAGGCTGATGCCATAGATTTTGAGCAGACTGACCGCATCCTGGACTATCAGGTGGGCGCGGTGATCGTGGCCAACGGCTACCAGGTCTTTGACCCTTCCCGGGTGCCGGAGTACAGGTATCGGGATTTGCCCAACGTACTGACCAGCATGGAGTTCGAGCGCTTGCTCAGTGCCAGCGGACCCACTGCCGGACATCTGGACAGGCCTTCAGACCTGGCTGTGCACTCCAGGATCCAGGAGCTGCAAAAGAAGCAGAAAAAGAGCTTCAACCAGCTCAAGAAATACGAAAAGGATTTCGAGCTGGACTCCGCTGAATTCTATACCCGGTTTAAGCAGGGCGAATTCCAGGAGGGGGAGCACCAGAAGTGGGCCCAGAAGTACCAGGAGCACTTGGACCTGGAGCAGGAGCTGCAGAGGCTGCAGGAAAAGGCTGAGCACTTCAAGACAGCAACCAGGATCGCCTTTATCCAATGCGTGGGCTCCAGGGATCTCAGGTTCTACCCTTTTTGCTCCGGGTACTGCTGCATGCATTCCATAAAGGAGGCTATCATAGCCCACGAGCACGACCCGCACACAGAATCCACCATCTTCGGCATGGATATCCGGGCTGTGGGCAAAGGCTTTGAGGAGTACAAGATAAGGGGCGGCAATAATTCCAACATCACCTACCGCAGGGCCAAGGTGGCAGAGATCAGCAAAGGGCCCGACGACAATCCCTTGCTCACCTACGAGGACACCTTGACCGGCAAGGTAGTCAGCGAGGACTTCGAGCTTGTGATTCTGGCCACTGCCTGCGAGCCTGGCAGGGGCACTGCCGAGCTGGCTGACAAGCTGGGCCTGGAGCTAAACGAGTTCGGATTTATACGTACCTCCCCCAGCAGGCCCCTGGACACCAGCCGGGAAGGGATATTTGTCTGCGGCTGCGCTGGCAGCCCCATGGACATCCCGGAGTCAGTGGCCCAGGCCAGCAGCGCAGCCTCCAGGGCAGTGCAGTTCCTGAACATTTTCAAGCAGGAGGCTGGCCTGCAGCAGGGCAAGGCCTCTTAAGACAAGGAATTTTAGGCTATGAGCAACCAGCAGCAAAATACGCTCCCGGGCAAGAGGGTCGGGGTTTTTATCTGCGACTGCGGCTCCAATATCGCCGGACATCTGGATTGTAAGGCAGTCACTGAATACGCATCCACTTTGCCTGGGGTGGCCTTGGCCAAGGAAAACCTTTACACCTGCTCCGAAGCCGGTGTCCTGGAGATCAAACGTGCCATCCAGGAACACAATCTGGACCGGGTGGTGGTGGCCTCCTGCTCGCCCAGGACCCATATGCCCCTGTTCTCATCCTCCTGCGCAGAGGCCGGGCTGAATCCTTATCTGTTTGAGATGGTCAATATCCGGGACCAATGCTCCTGGGTGCACATGCAGGAAAAGGAGCAGGCCACCCACAAGGCCATGGAGCTGGTCAGGATGGGGGTCTACAAGAGCAAATTCCTGGAGCCCCAGTTGGACATAGAATCCTCCCTGGTCTACCGCACTCTGGTCATCGGCGGCGGGCTCTCCGGACTGACAGCTGCCCAGTCCCTGGCTGACATGGGCCTGGAAGTGGTCCTGGTGGAGAAGGCGGATAAGCTGGGCGGCCTCTTGAACCAGCTGCATCGCCTGGCCCCGGAAGGAGACCTGGCCCAGGACCGGGTGCAGGACCTGGCCCAACAGGTCCAGAACCATCCCAAGATTACAGTTTATACCAACACCAAGGTAGCAAAGGTGGACGGCTACATAGGCAGCTACCAGGTCCAGCTGGAATCCGGCCCAGGGGACTCCAGGCAGGAGACAGTGGGCTGTATAGCAGTGGCTACAGGCGCGGTGCCCTTGATCCCCCAGGACGGGCTGCTGGGCTACGATGCAGACCAGGTCATCACCCAGATGGAACTGGAAAACAGGCTCCAGGACCAGAATTTTGCCCCTGGTCGGGTAGTCATCATCCAGTGCGCTGGAGCCAGGGACGAGCACAGGCCTTACTGCTCCAGGATCTGCTGCATGACCGGAGTCAAGAACGCCATGGAGCTCAAGCGCCGCAATCCCGAGGCTGAGATCCACGTTTTGTACCGGGACATGCAGATGTTCGGCACCGAGAAGGAGAAGATGCTCTGGGAGGCCAGAGGCCAGGGCATCCAGTTCCAGGTCTACGACCCGGAAAAGCCGCCCCAAGTCCGGCCAGGACATGTGGATTACCAGCATGCCCTGCTGGGCCAGGAGCTGGGAGTGGACTGCGACCTGGTGGTCCTTTCCACGCCTTTGGTGGCCAGGGAGGATGCCGCCAGGATCTCCCAGATGATGCGGGTACCCACAGACCAAAACCAGTTCTTCCTGGAGGCCCACGCCAAGTTGAGACCATTGGATTTTGCAGCTGACGGGATATTTGTCTGTGGCTCTGCCAGGTACCCGGCTACCACCGAGGAGGCCGTGGCCCAGGGCACAGGCCTCGCAGCCCGGGTGGGAACCATCCTGTTCAAGGAAAAGCTCATCTCCAGCGCCATTGTGGCAGAGATCAACCCCGAAACCTGCGTTGGCTGCCAGGGCTGCCTGGATGTCTGCCCCTACCAGGCCATACACTTTGATCCGCACAGCATGATCTGCAGGGTGAACGAGATCCTCTGCAAGGGCTGCGGCAACTGCGCAGCCACCTGCCCCTCCCAGAGCGCCAAGCTCAGGGGCTACAAGCCGGAGCAGCTCAACTCCCAGATCAGGGCCCTGGCCTAGCTGGCGAGCAGGAGAATTAGGCCAATAACCAGCATGCCTGTGAATAGCAGGCACAACCAAGCATGAAAATATCAACCCAAACAGTTTTGCAGACAAATCTCATCCCATGGATGGCAAAAAAAAGCACAAGGAAAGGACTATGAGCCAGGATTTTGAGCCCAGGATCATTTGTTTCCTCTGTACCTGGTGAGCATACGCTGCAGCTGACCTGGCTGGGGTCAGTCGGTTCCAGTACCCAAGCAATGTGCGCATTGTACGGGTCATGTGCAGCGGCAGCGTCTCCCCGCACCATGTCCTGCTGGCCTTTCAGCAGGGATTGGACGGTGTGTTTGTAGGCGGCTGACACTTGGGGGACTGCAATTACCTGTACGGTAATTACTCCGCCCAGAAAAGGGTCAAGTTCCTGCAAGGGCTTTTGGAGTTCAGCGGCATCGAGCCCCAAAGGCTGCGCACCGGTTGGGTCTCCTCTGCCGAGGCAGCAGAGTTTGCAGGGGTAGTCAGGGACTTTGTGCAGGAGCTCAAGCAGATGGGCCCTTCGCCCTTGAATAAACAGCCTGCTTCTGCCGGTCAGGAAATGGCAGCGGCCTAGCCTTCCCAACCAACATCAACCAGATTATTCAGGTGGCACATATGATCCAAGAAGTTCAGGCCAAGGTCAGCGATCTACTGCAGAAGCAAGAGATCCAGGCCTTTCTGGGTCTAAAGCAAAGGCACGGCCAGGTCTGCCCCCATCTCTTCCAGGAGCCCCAGGAGCTGGAGGATCTGCACCTGGGAGACCAGGAACAGCCCGGGGACTCCAGATATCCCCTGCTCAAGACCCTGCAGGCCATCTGCCAGGCCTATCCGGAGCAAAAAATCGGCATCCTGGTCAGGGGTTGTGATCAAAGGGGCCTGAATGCTCTTCAGGTCTGGAAGCAGATCAACCTGGAGCAGGTGGTCCAGGTGGGCATCTGCTGTCCCCAGGAGCTGGCTGATGCCTGCCAGTGCCATAAGCCCTATCCTGATGGGGCGGTGGCTGGCCAGGCCGCTCAGCCCAAGGAATTTGAGTCCGTAGCCCGAATCGAGGACCTGGATCTGGGTCAGCGCTTTGATACCTGGATGTTCGAATTCTCCAAGTGCGTCAAGTGTTACGGCTGCAGGGACATCTGCCCTGTGTGCTTCTGCAAGGAATGCAGCCTGGAGGATGAGACGCTGGTCAAGCCCGGGAGCCTGCCGCCTGAGATACCCATTTTTCACTGGGTCCGGGCAGCGCACATGGCAGGCAGATGCATCGACTGCGGCCTGTGCGAGCAGGCCTGCCCTGCAGACATCCCTTTACGCACCCTGTATAAGAAGGTGGAACAGATCCTGAACCAGGAATTCGACTACCATACCGGGGCTGATGCTGAACATAAGCCCCCCCTGAACCTGGTACAAAGCTAAGAGTCCCAACAGCAAAATCCAGGGCAGCAAAACAAGGAAAACATCCATGCAATACAGCAGCACACTCACCACTTGTCCCTATTGCGGCTGCGGCTGCAATTTCTTCCTGGAGGTGATCCAGGACCACATTACAGGCCCCATACCCTGCAAAACCAGCCCGGTGAACCAGGGCACCCTGTGCATCAAGGGCTGGAACGTGCATCACTTTGTTCAGCACGAAAGCAGGCTCCAGACCCCTTTGATCCGCAAGAACGGGGAGCTGATAGAGGCCAGCTGGGAAGAAGCCCTGGACTATACAGCTTCCAGGCTAGGAGAGATCAAGGACAAGCACGGCCCCCAAAGCCTGGCCTTCCTGGCCTCTGCCAAGGTCACCAACGAGGAGAACTACCTGTTGCAGAAGCTGGCCAGAGGCGGCCTAGGCACCAACAATATTGATCACTGCGCCAGGCTCTGACATTCCTCCACAGTGGCCGGTCTGGCCGCCTCATTCGGCAGCGGAGCCATGACCAACTCGGTAGCTGAGCTGGAAGATGCGGATTGCATCTTGGTCATCGGCTCCAACACCACCTCCTCCCATCCCATCGTGGCCACCAGGATTTTCCGGGCCCAGCAAAAAGGGGCCAAACTGATTGTGGCTGATCCCAGACGCATTCAGCTGGCAGAGCTTGCTGACGTTTATGTGCAGCAAAGGCTGGGATCTGACGTGGCGTTGCTCAACTCCATCATGCAGGTCATTTTGGAGCAGGGCTGGCAAGACCAGGAGTTCATAGACTCCAGGACCGAGGGCTTTGAGGATCTAAAATCTATCCTGGCGAACTACACCCCGCAAAAAGCCAGCCAGATCACCGGAGTGGATCCAGAGGACATCCAGAAGATAGCTGAGCTCTACGGCAGGGCTGACAAGGGCTCCCTGGTCTACTGCATGGGCATCACACAGCACACCAGTGGCGTGGACAACGTCAAGACCCTGGCCAACCTGGCCATGCTCACCGGCAACGTGGGCCGGGAATCCACTGGCGTGAACCCCTTGCGGGGCCAGAACAATGTGCAGGGGGCCTGCGACATGGGCGGCCTGCCCAACGTCTTTAGTGGATACCAGGCAGTCACAGATGCCAGCAGCATCAAGAAAATGTCCGAGGTCTGGGGGGCTACAGGTCCGGATCAGGTGGGCCTGGCCTTGCCTGAGATGTTATCCGGGGCAGAAGACGGCTCAGTGCGGGCCTTTTACGTCCTGGGCGAAAACCCGGTGCAGAGCGATCCGGACAGCGAGCATGTCAAAAAGGCCCTGCAAAATCTGGATTTCCTGGTGGTCCAGGATATGTTTCTGACTCCCACGGCACAGCTGGCTGACGTGGTCCTGCCTGGGGCCTCCTTCGCAGAGAAGGATGGCACCTTCACCAATACCGAGCGCAGGGTGATGCGGGTCAGGAAGGCCATAGAGCCTGTGGGCCAGTCCAGGTCTGACTGGGAGATCATCCAGGACCTCTCCACCAGGCTGGGTTATCCCATGCAGTACTCCAGTCCTGAGGAGATCATGCAAGAGATTTCCAAGGTCACTCCTTCCTACGGCGGCATCAGCTACGCCAGACTGGAGGGAGACGGTCTGCAGTGGCCCTGCCCTGATGCTGAGCATCCAGGCACCAAGTTCCTGCACCAGAATCAGTTCGCCCGGGGCAAGGGCCTGTTCCAAGCCATTGACTACAAGCCCCCGGCAGAGAGCGTGGATCAGGAGTACCCCTTCTGGCTGACCACCGGCAGGGTGCACGCCCACTACCACACCAGCACCATGACCGGGCTTTCGCCTGTATTGCAAAGGGAGGCCCCGGAGAGCGAGATCCAGATTAATCCTCAAGATGCCCAGGAGCTTGAGCTTCAGCCCGGGGACTATCTCCAGGTCAGCTCCAGGAGGGGCCAGGTCCGGGCCAAGGCCAGCGTCACGGACACAGTGCCCCAAGGCACGGTGTTCATGTCCTTCCACTACCTGGAAGGCAACGCCAATGTCCTGACCAACACTGCAATAGACCCCATAGCCAAGATCCCGGAGCTCAAGGTCTGCGCGGTCAGACTGAAGAAGGCAGAGCTGGAGGCTGCTTAAACTCTGCTTAATATATGCTGCAAACAGACAAGCACATGCGCATCAAGACCATCGCCACATTGGGTCCCGCTTCCAGCGACAGGGAGACCATCAGGGACATGGCCCAGCATGGGGTGCGAATCTTCAGGCTCAACTTCTCCCATGCTGACGCCCAGGCTTTTCAGCCCACTTTGCAGCTGATACGGGAGGTGGAGCAGGAACTGCACATTCCCTTGACGGTAATGGGCGACCTGGGCGGGCCCAAGATCAGGATCGGAAATATCACCGACTCCCCGGCCCAGATCAGCAAGGGGGAGCAGGTCTACCTGGGCCTGCCCCAGTTCCAGGAACAGTACCAGGATCGGACCTTTATCAGCTTGGATCAGCCCCTAGCCCTGAAGAACCTGGACCTGGACATGCCCGTGACCCTAAGCGACGGGGTGCCCCGCTTCCAAGTCAGGCAGGTCCTGCACAGGGACAGCCTGTTTTTGCTGCAGGCTGTAAACGGCGGCATTTTGTCCTCCCACAAGGGCATTACCTTCCCTGGCAAGAGGATCAAGCTCCCGGCCTTCACCCCCAAAGACCGCAAAAATCTTCACCAGGGCCTGGATATCGGCCTGGACTGCTTTGCCCTGTCCTTTGTGCAGGACAAAAGGGACATAGAGGAGGTCCAGGCAGAGCTGGACAAGCACGGGACCTGGGTCCCGATCATAGCCAAGCTGGAGCGGGCCAACGCTGTGGAGAACCTGGACCAGATCCTGTCCGTGGCCGATGGGGTCATGGTGGCCCGCGGTGACTTGGGTCTGGAATGCGAACTGCCCAGCCTGCCGGTGCTGCAGAAGAAGATCATCCGGGCCTGCAGGCACGTGCAGAAGCCCGCCATTGTAGCTACCCAGATGCTGCTGTCCATGGTCAACAACCCTTTGCCCACCAGGGCTGAAACTACCGACGTGGCCAACGCCATCCTGGACGGCGCAGACTGCGTGATGCTCTCTGAGGAGACCGCGGTGGGCAGCTATCCTGTGGAAGCAGTGGGCTTCATCCAGGAGATATCCTGGCATGCAGAAGCCTACCTCCTGGAGCGCATGCAGGGTCCTTACCGGCCCAAGCAGGAGAAGAACCCTGCCAAGTACCTGGCCTACTCCGCTTGTCTGGTGGCGGAAAACACCGAGAGCGCTGCCCTGGCCTGCCATTCCACCACCGGGGCCACAGCCAGGCTGCTCTGCAGCCGCAGGCCTGCTCAGCCCATATATGCCTTGACCCCGGATGTCAGAATCATCCGCTTCTTGAATTTCTTCTGGGGCGTCCTGCCCAAGACTTCGGACCAGAATCAGCCCAACCACCTGCAACGGGTAGAGGACTTTATCCAGCACTCGGAGATTTTCCAGGAGGGCCAAAGCGTGGTCATTACTTCCGGGCAGCCCACTCCCGGACAAAAGGAAAGGCACACCAACCAAATCAAGGTCTACTACAAGTAGCCCTGCAAAGCCCGCCACCAGCTTAGCAGCACAATGCACACCGCAGACAGGCCCAGGGGCGCATCCCAGCCTGGCTTGGGCAGCCAGCCCCTGGCTGTTGCCTGGCCCAGGCCAAGTCCCAGGAGCACCCCCCACAAAAAGCCGAAGATATGGGCCCAGATATCTATTTCCGGATCAGCTCCCATGCCCAGCAGGGCCAAAAGCCCTAAGCCTGCAGCCAGAGGCAAAAGCTCCCGTCTGGGATCCCTGCTTTGGTCCTGCAGGCTGCGCAGCCCTGCCAAGAGACCAAGGGCCCCGAATACAGCCGTGGATCCGCCCAGGGAAATATGCGTGGAGTCCTGCCAGAGCACATTGGTCAGGTTGCCCAGAACACCTGAGACCAGGACCAGGAGCCAACCCAGGCCTGAGCCCAGGCTCCTGCAGAGCTGGATAATGAACAGCCCGCCAATGCAGACATTGCCCAGGACATGCGCAAGATCCGCATGCAGGGTCAATGCAGTGACCGGCCTCCACCACTGGCCCCCCTCCACAGCCAGAACCTCCAGTCTGCCCAGCTCCTGCCAGGGTATCTCTGTATCCCAGATAAGCCCAGACTGCATCTGGGTCAGGCGATAGAAGGCCAGAACCAGGAGCAGGATCCAGATGCTGGGCTCTATCCTGCCCTGGAGCTCAGTTTCCAGGTCTGCAGCCTGCTCCTGGTTCTCCTGCTCATAAGCCAGGATCTCCTGCAGGGCCCTATCCTTGTCCCGGAAATCCACCAGCAGGGCCCATTGCCCCTGCTCACCATGCTGCACCTGGTAAGGAATGCGCATGGCGCTCAGCACCAGAGCCCAGTCCCGGACCCTGTCCTGCTCCGCCTGCTCCAGGGCTAGACTGGACAGCGCCTGCTGGGTAATATCCTCCATATTCAGCCTTGCGCCAACCGCAGCTGAGCCTGGGCAGTGGACTGTACTCCTTTTCCTGGCAGCAAAACTCCGTCTGTTGCCGGGATCCTCAGTAAACTTTAGAGCTGCTGGCTACTTATAGACCTTGAATTCAGCCCTGCGGTTTTGGGCCCAGACTTCCTCGCTGGAGCCTTCCTCCAGGGGCTGCTCCTCCCCGTAGCTGATGATGCTCAAGCGGTCTGCATCCACGCCCAGAAGCACCAGGAACTCATACGCCGCCCTGGCCCGACGCTCCCCCAGGGCCAGGTTATACTCTGCAGTGCCCCGTTCGTCGCAGTGGCCCTCGATCACCATCTGCAGATCGCTTTTCTCCTGCAAGAGATCTGCCTTCTCCCGCAAGATCTCCCTGGCCTCGGAGCGCAGCTCGTAGGAGTCAAAGGCGTAATGGATCCTTTGCTGCAGTATCTGCCTGGCCTCCTGGTCCAGATCAGCCTCCCTCCTTTCACTTTCCTCGCTTTCAGCCTCTGCCTTTCTCCTTTCCTCCTCCTGGATCCTGAACTCTTCCATGTCTTCTGGGTCTTTTAGCTCCTGGTCCAGATCTGTAACCGTCAGCTCCTCATCCTCCTCTTGGGCTGCTTCAGCCCTCCAGCCGGTTTCCTGCTCCACCTCAGTTGCAGCCTCTTTCTGGGCGCAGCCAGCCATGAGCCAGGCCCCCAGAAAAAAGATCCCCAAGATCAAGAACATCTTGCAGCCCTGCTTCATTGCCTGCTCCTCCTCTTTGTTGGGTTTGCGCCTCTAGTTGGGATTGGGATTCCAGGCCGGAAACGTGGCCTGCCCTGGGCCTGTAGGTATCTCCTTGGGCTCGTCCCCGTGCCTGGTAGTTACATACAACCTGTACTCCCCGGAGCGGTCCGAGGCAAAGGCCAGGAAGAAGCTGTCCGGGCCCCAGGCAGGATCCTCGTCATTGCCTTCTCCCTGGGTCAGCTGCTTTTCCTTGCCGTTTTCCAGGTCGTGCAGGATAAGCTTGTGGCCCTGCTCGGTCTGCCTGGAGTAGGCCACGAACCTGCCGTCCGGGCTGATACTGGGATTGGTATTGTAGGAGCCCTCGTAGCTGAGTCTGCTGACCTTGTCCTTTTCCATATCCAGCATGAAGATGTGCGGATTGCCCAATCTGCTGGAGACAAAGACCATCTTCTCCCCGGAGCTGTCAAAGTCAGGGGAGATATCTATAGCCCAGCTGTCTACCAGCTTGCTGTCCAATCTGCCCTCCTTATCCAGAACAAAGATATCCGGATTGCCCTCTGGGTCCGCGCTGATCACCAGGTCTCCATCTGGATTGTATATTGGACTGATAATGGTGTTTGCAGGCAAGGGTATGCTCTCGCTCTGGCCTGAGTCTGCATGCCAGATAATCAGCTCGTGCCTTTCCTTGCCTAGCAGAGTGAAGGCCAGTTTGGAGCCGTCCCAGGACCAGTATGGGCTCAGGCAAACCTGACCGAAATCCGAAAGCTGGCGGGGATTGTCCCCTTGGGGGCTGCTGGTATAGACTTCCTTGCTGCCTTCAGCTTCACGCACAAATGCCAGCCTGGAGCGGAAGAAGGCAGAATTGCCTGTCAGCTCCTGCATGACTTCCGCGCTGAACCGGTTGCCAGCCTCTGGGACCTGGTCCTTACTGCTCAGCACATAGCCTCTTCCCACCATAAGCTCCCTGGCATAGACATCAAAGATCCTTAACTCCACCCGTATGGCATCCCCTTGCTCCTGTCTCCAGCCTATAGTCAGCAACAGATCGGTCTGACTCATGCGCAGGGGCTGGAAGTCGATATCTTCACCCTGGACCCCCTGCATAAAAGGAGATTCCAGCAGGATCTCCTCCTGTTCCATCTGGCGCAGGAAGGGCAAGTACTCCAGATTCCTGCGCAGCTTGTCCTGCAGTTGCTGCACAAACTCGGGCTCCCCGGATTCTGCTTGCCCGCTTTCCAGGGGCATGGGAGCTGCCAGCAGCAGGTGCAGCCTGGGCTGGCCCGGCCCGTAGATATCAATTTGCAGGGACTCACTGGCCTGGACCTTTTCACCTGGGCCAGGCAGGGAACAAAGCACCACAGCAGCCAGCACTATCAAGAGCTTGCTATATATCCTCAAAGCTAATCCAAAGTTAGACACTATACCCCCCTTTGCGGGCTCCCGCTTTTCAGCCCTGCAGGTCCTGGGAATGAAAAGTGATCCTGATATTGCGCAGGTCCTGCCTAGGCGGCTTGGGCAGCTCCTCGGTATCCTCCACCGCGCGCAGCACAGAACTGTCAAAGTCGCTGCGGCCGGAACTGCTCAACAGATTGACGTTCAGGATCTTGCCCTGAGCATTGATCTCGATCTGCACCTCTGCAGCCAGCTCCTTCTCCGCACCCAGGCTGGGATAGCGCCAGTTGTCCTGGATCCGCCTTTGTATCTGCAAAGCGTAAATCTCCTCCAGCCTGGAGGAGCCGCTACTGCCGGAAGAGCTGGAGTCCCTCTCCTGGGCCTTAGAGCGCAGGCCCGCCAGCTCCCGGTCCAGATACTCCGCATCTGTTTCCTGATCTTCCTGGGCCTGCTGCCTGATATCCCCCAAGGCCCGGTTCAAAAGCTCATCTTTGCTGGGCTGGGGCTGGGACTTCTTCTGGTCCTGGGGCTGGGACTTCTTCTGGTCCTGGGGCTTTTTTTCCTGCTTTTTAGGCTGC
>JBKGXZ010000015.1:0-31055 GCA_046546355.1 Desulfohalobiaceae bacterium
CAACAGGCCGGGCCAGGCGGGCACCTGGTCTGGTGCTATAGCCCTTTGCAGGATACCACATCCACTGCCGCGTCTCATAGGCACACCTGCGGAGTGGAAAATAATTAATGCCGGTCAGCAGTTATCGGTTATCAGTATTCTGAATCTGACCCGATAATCAATAACTGATAACTGATAACCGATAACAGATTATCGTTGTAACTATTCGCCCTGGATATTCGCCGTTGCGTTTAGATTTTCCAGCTTTATCAGGTGGTGAATAGTTACTTATCGTTTTCCATAACAAAGGAGACCAGCCATGCAGAACAAGACCACCGAGCAACAGGAATTAATCCAGCGGACCATTGACTTCCACGGCCATTGGTGCCCTGGGCTGGGTATAGGCATCAGGGCTGCCCTGTGGGCTGCAGAGCAGATGGGCAGCTCCCCTGACGAGGAGCTCGTTGCTGTGGTGGAAACAGACATGTGTGGGGTGGATGCGATCCAGTATCTGACCGGCTGCACCTTTGGCAAGGGCAATCTGATCCACAAGGACTATGGCAAGAACGCCTTTAGCTTCTTTCGCCGAAGAGACGGATACGCCGCGCGTCTGGTGCTAAAGCCCTCCATTTACGGGGAAAGCGGCCAGCTGCTGCGGGATCTGCAGCACAAGATGCTCTCCCAGGGCTTGAGCCAGGAGGAAGAGCGGAAATGGAAGCAGACCAGGGAGGAGATCTCCAGCAGGATTATGGAGGCGGAGCTGAGCGATGTCTTTGAATTCAAGGAGCCCCAGGGGCCGCCGCCTCATAAAGCCAGGATATTTGCCAGCCTGATTTGTTCGAAATGCGGGGAGCCGGTTATGGAGACCAGAACCCGGTTGTTTCAGGATCAGGTAATGTGCATACCATGTTTTGAGGCTGCAGAGTAAGGAAGGCATCGATCAATATCGACTGCGATTGCGACTACGACAGAGAACAGGAGCAAAATAGTTCTTGATCCTCAGCTGTTCGTGTCAATGAGAGGAGTTTAGAGCAGATTAGTGTTCCTTCTTCAAGAGGGATCAGGAATCCACTCCAGTAAAGGCCCTCATTTCCAGATTCGTAGTCCTTGTCGCAATCGTTGTCCTGGTCGCAGTCGATAACAGGCTAATCAGGCATGGCGCTTTTGACCGCCCTCTTCCAGCCCTGGTAATTTTTTTCTCGCTCTTCTGAGCCCATCTTGGGCTGCCAGGTCCTGTCCTTGCGCCAGTTGGAGATCAGCTCCTCGCGTCCGCTCCAGAAGCCGGAAGCCAGGCCTGCGGCGTAGGCCGCGCCCAGGCAGGTGGTCTCGGTGACCAGGGGCCTGGTCACAGGCACCCCCAGCATGTCAGCCTGGAACTGCATCAGGAGCTCATTTTCAACCATCCCCCCGTCCACGCGCAGCTCCTTAAGCTCCATTCCGGAATCCTGATTCATGGCCAGGACAATGTCCCTGGTCTGATAGGCGCAGGCCTCCAGTGCAGCCCTGGCGATGTGCCGCTTGTTCGCGTACCTGGTCAGCCCGGCGATCACTCCTCTGGCGTCAGAGCGCCAGTAGGGGGCCAGGAGTCCGGAGAAAGCTGGTACTATATATACCCCTGCATTATCCTTGGCCCTGGCAGCCAGGTCCTCGATGTCTCTGGACCGCTGGATCAGGCCCAGGTTGTCCCGCAGCCACTGCACCAAGGCCCCGGCCACAGCTATGGAGCCCTCCAGACAGTAGGCTGCCTCCCGGCCGCTGAACTGGTAGGCTGGAGTAGTGATCAGGCCGTGGCTGGAAAGGATCGGGGTGTGTCCGGTGTGCAGAAGCAGGAAGCAGCCGGTGCCGTAAGTGTTCTTGGCCTGGCCCGGCCCGAAACAGGTCTGGCCCAAGAGGGCGGCCTGCTGGTCTCCCACAGCCCCGCAAACAGGGACCCTGGCCTGCAAAGGGCCTTTTTCTGAAGTAAACCCCCAGGCCTGGGTGTCACTGCAGGGCACGATCCTGGGCAGGCAGCCCCTGGGGATGTCCATGGCCTGCAGGAGGCTGTCCTCCCAGCTCAAGGTGTGCAGGTTCATGAGCAGGGTCCGGCTGGCATTGGTCACGTCGCTGACATGGGCCCCGCCCTCAGTACCGCCGGTCAGGTTCCAGATCAGCCAGCTCTCCATGGTGCCCATAAGGGCCCGGCCCTGATTGACCCCTTGCCTGGCCTGGGGCACCTGGTCCAGGATCCATTTCAGCTTGGGCCCGGAGAAATAGGTGGAGATGGGCAGGCCGGTGAGCTCCAGAAAGCGGTCCTGGCCGCCCTGCCTGGCCAGGTCCTCGCAGATCTCTCTGGTCCTGGTGCATTGCCAGACAATGGCCTGGTGGTAGGGCTGTGCAGTATATCTGTCCCAGATCAGGGCAGTCTCCCGCTGGTTGGTCACCCCCAGGGCGCTCAGATCGCTGCCTTTTATGCCGGTTTTGGCCAAGGCCCTGCGTATCACATGGCAGGCGTTTTCCCAGATCTCCTTAGGGTCGTGCTCCATCCAGCCGGGCCTGGGGAAGATCTGCTGGTGCTCCTTTTGCTCCAGGCCGATGATCCTGCCTTCCTGGTCGAAGATAATGAACCTGGTGCTGGTGGTGCCCTGGTCCAGGGCGGCTATGAAGCGGGGCATGCTTGTCCTTGGGGTTAGCTTAAGACCGGGCCTGGAGCAGGATGCTGCCCTGTTCCAGGTCCACCTCCAATAGTTTGCCGTCCACCAGTTTTTCCTGCCCCAGCAGGGTCACCAGGCGGATCTGATCTCCATGAAGGTCTATGAAGGCCACATCCTGCAGGATCTTTTCCTGGCTCTGGCCCTGGATATAGTATGCTGTACCCAGACACATAGCATTGCTCCTGGTTAGATATCCAGTTGGAAAGGCTTTGTTTGGTTCAAGCGGACTTATAGAACAGGGAATCCGCTGCCTTGCCCATGCTCTCTACTGCTTGGGCGGACCTGATCTGCTCCCCGCTGAATCCGGCCTGGAAGATCTCCTCATCATAGGGGATGCTGCCCAGGACCTGGATGCCCTCGTCCTTGAGCCTGGAGGTCAGCTTCTGGGCCACTTCCTGATTGGGATATTTGTTCAGGATCGCGCCAAAGGATTTGATCCCTGATTGCTGGCACATCTCCTTCATCCTGGCAGCCAGAAGCAGGGATTCCCAGGAGGGCTCCACAACAATGAGCCCTGAGTCCAGGCTGGTCTCCAGGCCCCTGCCGAAGTGCTCAATACCTGCTTCCATATCCACTAAGGCCACCTGATCCTCAGCGAGTTGCAGCTTGCCCAGGAACTCCCGGGTCAACACCCCCATAGGGCAGGCACAGCCCTCCAGGGATTGCTGGATCTTGCCGATTACTGCGAAGCTGAGGCCGTTTTCCCGCTCAATATAATCATCTGGGATTTCCTCTGGGCTCAAGGCTTCCTGCTGCAGTATGCTTGGAGCCCCTTGCTCGCTTTCAGAGCTCATGGCAGTCCTCAGGGCATTTTGTACGCTTTTTTTGCCGCCTACCAGCTCCATAAGGGCATTGGGCGGGGCTTTCAGGCCCAGCATGAAGTACAGGCTGGAGTTGGACTCGTCAGAGTCCAGGACCAGGACCTGGTAGCCTTTCTGCAATAGGGCCCTGGCCAAAAGAGCGGTGACCACGCTCTTGCCGCTGCCTCCTTTCCCGCAAATGGCGATCTTCATGGCATCTACCTCCTATATTTATAAGAACATCTTTTTCTACGTCGAACTGTTTTGTGCTCAGTGCTATTTATAGAGTGATGGTATTACCTTGACCAAGCGTGGTCAAGACCGTGGAGACCAGAAACAAGTTTGAGACAAGCTCAGACCTGCTGCATCAGGATATGGAAGAAATCCTGCACATACTTGCCGCTGACCACCCGGGGCAGCTCGAACTGCAGCTCCTGCTCCAGGAAACTGCCCCCAAAGGCCAGAAACAGGCTCTGGGAGATGGCCAAGGCCTTGTCCTGCAACTCTGCCTGCTCCTGGGGACTTAAGCCCTGGGCATCAAAAAGCCTGCAGGCCAAGGGGCGGTGCATAAAGATGCAGCACTGGCTATCAAGGCTCAAAGGACATAAGTATCCGGCATCATGGTTCTGCTGGGCGTGCACAGCCCTGTGGATCAGCCTGCGCCTGTTCTCACGGCTGAGCAGGGTGTTGATCCTGTTGGAGATATACACTGCTTCAGCCAGGCTTAATTGAACCCTGCTGCTGCAGCACTGCATATGCTCTCGGCCGCAAAGTCCCTGCTCAGGAAGTTGTTCCTCCAGGTAGCTGAAAATAGCCTCCAGGTCTGCAAAAAATGGGGCCAGGTCCACCATCTGATTTTGCTCCAGGCTGGGCTCGCGCATTTTGAGACTGGTTTGCTGCTTACGGTACGTGCGCAGCATGCTCCATTGAGTGTAGTTGGCAGGGCTGGATTTTAGCCGGCTGAGCTTTTTCCTGGTCAGCCTGGGGCTGAGCCCCTTGCGCAGCAAATAGGCGGACACCAGGGTCCCGGTGCGGCCGATACCGAACCTGCAGTGCACCAATACCTTCTTGCCCAGGAAGATGGCTTCGTCCAACCATTCCAGGGCATTGTCCATGGCCTCCATTTCCGGAGTTTCTTCGTCCTGCACTGGGAGATAGTAAACCTCAAAGCCGGCCTGCTTCTCAATCAAGGGCAGATCAGGGAGCTCGGCGCAGAGGTTCAAGATGGCATTGATGCCTGCCTGTTTGAGCAGCTCCAGGTGCTGGTAGGACATGGGGGCATGGCCTACGGCCAGACTGGAGGTCACCCAGCTCAGGACCTGCTCTGTTGCAGATTTCTTCTTAAATGGCCAAAGCCGCATGGATCTCCTCGATGATCTTCTGACCCAGGGCTGAGGTGCTTTGGGGGTCCAGTCCCAAGTCCAGCAACCTGGTCCTGCCCAGGATGTAGCCCAAAACCGCCAGAGCCTGGGAGGTGTTGGCTTCGGATTCCCTGGAGAGCTCAGCTGTCAGCAGCTCGCCCTTGATCTCCACCTGGAAACCGAAGTGCTCCAGGACCTGCTGTATGGCCTGCAGCCTGAGAATTTTCTGCTCCTCGCCTCCACCTCCGCCCTTGAAGCTGAACTGGGCGTAGTTCTGCTCCAGATTGGGGGTGAGCAGGACATCCAGGACCGAGAAGTGATAGCCGAAGCGAAACAAGGCATGCATGTAGTCCCTGGCCACCAGGGCATAGCTGCTAAGAGCCGCGGATTTGCTGGGATTGAAGATCCCGGCGCTCAGCTTATCGAACTCTTGCCAGTCGAAGTGCCATAAATTGGGATCCCATGGGATGCTTTCCTGGGTCAGGCCTTTGAAGAGGGCCTTAAAAGGCCTGCAGCTCACCTGCTCTGCGCTGATGCTGCTCTGGCTCCTGGCCTCCTGCTTAAGCCCCTGCTCCAGATCCAGGACCCTGAAGGCCAGGGGGATGTTGAGCTGCAGGGTTTTGGAGCTGCCCAGCCCCTTGCCCTTGGGATCAGCCAGGGAAAACATCTCCCTGACTCCCATTTCGTGGGCAAAGCGGATCAAGTCATGCAGGGAGCGGCAGTTCTGGGGCACGAACTCCTGGGACTGGGCATCTTTGAGGTTCAACGTGGAGATGCTGCTCAGGATCTTCTGCATTCTGGAAGTGAGCCAGGTCTGCCTGGGGGACTGCCTTTTAGGCAGACTGGGGGCAATTCCTGAGTATACCAGGCCCTGATCAGCGTTCAGGGTTATCCAGCTGGCCTCTTCCCAGCTGGCAGGGTCCTGATCTATGTTGATAATTACCGGCAGACCGGTTTCCCTGGCCACAGTGGCCAGGTGGCTGGCCACACTGCCTTGGACTGCAACGATCCCTGCCAGGCTGTGCACTGCCTCTGTCAGCTCCGGGTACAGCCCCTGGACCAGCACCACAGCTCCTTCAGGGATGTCCGGGATGCGCTGCCTGGAGTCCAGCCTGAACAGCTGCCCGCTGGCCAGCCCGGAAGAGGCCCACTGACCACGGGCCAGAACTGGAAGCTCCAGCTGCTCTGGCTCCCAGTCAACGGCCCGGATCTGCAGGGGTCTGGCCTGCAGCAGGCTGATCTGGCCTTGAGCGTCCGCTGCCCATTCAATATCCTGGGCACAGCCGAAAAACTTTTCCAGGGCCCTGGCATACTCTGCCAGCCTGGGCAGATAGGGGGCCTGCTCAGCCAGGGTCTGTGGCCCTTGGTCTTTTTCCAGGAATATCTCCCTGGCTCTGCTGCTGCCACCAACCAGCTTATCCCCCAGACCCTGGACAATGTAAAAGCCGGTGCTGTCAGGGTATGAGGGGTCAGAGCTGTAGACCACTCCGCTGGCCTGGGCCGGGACCATTTCCAAAACCAGCACAGCCATGGACAAGAGCTCGTCCGGCAGACCGGCCCTGATGCGGTAGCTAAGCGCATGGGCTGAGTACTTGCTGGCCAGGACCTGTTTGTAGGCCTGGAGCCAATCAGATGGATCCAGGTTGAGCAGGCTGGCATACTGTCCGGCAAAGCTGAGCTCGCTGTCCTCGCCAAAGGCGCTGGAGCGCAGGGCGAGCTTACGGCCCTGGAAGTCCTTCAGGCCTTCTTGCACCTCCTGCACCAGGTCTTCAGGTACATCTGCCTGCATTATCAGCTCCTGGAGCTCCCGGGAGTATTGAAACAGATTATCTGCATGCAGACAGGCCTGGCTCAGGATCTGGTCAATCCTGGGCCTTAGCTGATTGGCCTCCAGGAAGCGGTTGAAGGCCCGAGTCGTAATGCAGAAGCCAGCAGGCACCGGGAAGCCATGGTCCTTGATCTGGGCCAGGTGCAGGGCCTTGCCGCCTACAAGCTTCTGAGTGCAGTGCCTGAGGGACAGCTCCAGGGTGTAGGGCGGCTGGCTTGGGGCAGGGTCCAGGCTCAAGGCCAGTTCCACATAAAAGGCCACCTTGCTCTGGTACTGCTTGAGATCCCGATAGCGCAAGGGGTTCATGGCTATCAGGCTCTTGAGCATCTGCTCCACTTCGTGGACCAGCTCCCTGCACCTGCTGCTGATATGCGCATAATCGCAGGGCAGCCTCCGGTAGTGGATTTCCTCTATCTCGGCCATCTTCTCCAGGCAATGCCTGTCCTGGGCTAAAAGGTCTCGAAAGTACTGGTACTTTCTGCGCAGCTGGGTGCCAGGGGCCAAGACCTGTCTGGAGCAGTAGCTAAGCAGTTGGCCGAGCCACATTACTCAGATCCTGAGCTTTTGGAAGCCAGGGACTGGGCCACCTTTTCCTCCAGCTCGTGCTTGTCTATGGGCTTGACCAGGTAGTCGTCAGCCCCGAGCTGCAGGGCCCTTTGTGCAGTCTCCAGGGTGGGGTAGCCGGTGAGCATCAGTATTCGGATTGCTGGTACCGCCTTTTTGGTTTCCTCTAAGACCTCTATGCCGCTTAGCTTTTTGAGCTTGATGTCCAGGATGGCCAGGTCCACCTGGCTTTCCTGGACAAAGGCAAAGAATTCATCCTCCTCGGTGAAGGGGTGCACGGTATGCCCCTGGCGGCCGAGTATCCTCTGCACCATTACGGCAGCATCCAGTACATCATCCAGGACCGCGATAACAGCCATTGTTGCCTCCTGCGAGCTGGTGAGCTTGGGAGTTGAAAAAAACAAAGCTACTAGGGCGAGCCCTGCTCGCCCTTCTGCCCGTAGTAAGATTGTTATCATGAGTATCGACAGCGACCTCGACAACGACCACGATTCCGATTTGCTCTGCCCTCACCTCGCTGTCGTGGTCGCAGTATACAGACATCTTACATGTATGCCGGCCTGCTGCCAATGGCAAGGTCTAGCTGCTGGCAGTTGTCTGGGCTGGGAAATACTGCTAGCTTATGTGGATGTTTTTAACAGAAGTATGCAGGTAACTATTCGCTAGGTCCGGGGTTTTTTCCTCGGCAAAGTTTATCTGGGCACAGTTGATGGTGAATCAATACGTATACAGAAGGCTCCTGCTGCTCGCAGCCTTTATGCTGGCCTTGCTTGTGCCTGGCTGCGACCAGGGTGAGGAACCCATCAAGGTGGATCTGAGCAAGAGGCAGGAGATCGAGGTCAAACAGGAGATGGACTCCCTGACCTATGCCTATTTGCCCCAGTACTCCCACCGGGTGTCCTTTGCCAGGCACCATCTTTTGGTGGAGTACCTGGCTGCAGAGACCGGCCTGCCAGTGCGCCAGGTGTTTCCGGACTCCTTTGCCCAGCATGTGGAAATGGTGGGTAAAGGAGAGATTGATATTTCTTTTTCCAATCCCATGGTTTATGCAGAGATTGCAGACAGGTTCGGTGCCCGGGCCTTTGCCCGGGTGGTGGAGAAGGGCGGCAGCCCCAATTTCCGGGGCCAGATCATCTCGCGGGAGGACAATAAGGCTATCTCCGGCATACAGGACTGCAGGGACAAGCGCTGGATAGCTGTCTCACCGTTGTCAGCAGGGGGATATCTGTTTGCCCTGGACTATTTCCAGGAGCACGGCCTGGAAAAGGAGGACTTCAGGAGCATTGACTTCTCCCCTGGCCCCGGGGGCAAGCAGGAAAAGGTGGTCCAGGCTGTGTACCTGGGGGAGTACGATATCGGCTCTATCCGGGAGGGCACCCTGGAGCTGATGCAGGATCAGCTGGATGTCTCCGCAATCCGGGTCCTGGCCCACACCAGGAGCTATCCGGGCTGGGTCTATGCCGCCCGGCAGGGTTTAAAGCCAGAAACAGTACAAAGCATTAAAAAAGCCTTGTGCGCTTTAGATATGGAACAGCCCGAGCAGGAGGAGATTCTGTCCCGGGCCAGGATCCAGGATATCATCCCTGCTCGTGACCAGGAATTCGATCCTGTGCGCAGGCTTATGCTCAGATTGGAGGGAGGGCAGGGTGAGTAGGAGACGCTTTTCATTGTCCGGGCTCAAGTTCAAGACCAAGCTGAATCTGGGCCTGTGCGCGGTGATCATCAGCCTGGGGCTGATCCTGGGGCTGATAGCTACGCAAATTGCGGCCACGGGAATGATCCAGGAGAATCAGGAGCGGGGTAGACTGCTGGCCTCTAATCTGGCCTACCGGGCTGAGGAGCCCCTCCTGGCCAGGAATTTCCTGCGTCTCAAAAGCCTGGTGGATGAGGTCAGCTCAGCGAACTCGGATGTAGCCTATGCTCTGATCCTGGATGCCAGCGGCCAGGTCCTGGTGCACTCTTTTGACAAGGGCTTCCCCACTGATCTGTTGCAGGTGCATGAACAAGAAGGGAGTTCCAGGGAAGAAGGCGGGGTGAAGTTTCTGAAGACGGATAAGGGCAGCATGTATGACTTTGCCCAGCCTGTAAGCCTGAGCGGGGAGCAGCTGGGCACTGCTCGCATCGGGCTGCAGCGCCAGGGCCTGGAGGCCACAATCAATCAGATGAGCCTGACCATATTCGGGCTCACTCTGGGCATGACCATTATGGCCCTGGGCACGGCCACCTGGTTTGCCAACAGGTTTACCTCCAGGATCAAGTCCCTGACTGAGAATGCTACGGAGATGATCAAGGGCAATCTCAATGTGCAGTCCGCCCCGGAGCTGACCAGAAACTGCTGGGAGATGACCAACTGCCAGGCTACAGAGTGCCCTGCATACGGGGATACCAGGCGCCGCTGCTGGTACCTGAGCGGCACTTTGTGCCCTATTTATCATCCTGACCGGGCCCCGAAAAGCAGCGGTACCTGCAGGGAATGCCCGGTGTACAAGGAAAATGCCGGGGATGAGATCCAGGAGCTGGCAGAGGCCTTTGACTATTTGGCCATGACCCTGGATGAGCGCATCCAGCAGCTCTCGGACACAGAGGCCGAGCTTTCCAGGCAGAAGAATCTGCTGCAGACCGTGCTGGATGTCACTCCGGACATGATCGCTTTCCAGGACAGGGACCTGATGTACCAGCTGGCAAACAAGTCCTTTTGCTCCTACTTCAAAGTGCAGGAGTCAGAGGTATTGGGCAAGACAGATGAAGACATTTTCAGCGAGGAGCAGGCTGATCAGAATTATCACGAAGATATGCAGATCCTGCAGACCGGCGAGCCCCTGTCCAAGGAGATCAGTGTGCGCAGCGGGCGGACCTCTATCTGGTTCCATATCCTGAAGGTCCCGGTCTACAATCAGGAGGAGATTGCAGGATTGCTGCTCGCGGCCCGGGACATAACAGTGATCAAGCAGTACCAGGAGAGGCTGGTGCACTCCCAGAAGATGGAGGACCTGGGCAGGCTGGCAGGGGGAGTGGCCCATGAGATCAACACCCCTTTGGGCATTATCCTGGGCTATGTGCAGCTGCTTTTGGATGACGTCGAGCCCGGCTCCCAGATGGCTGAGGATCTGAAGACCGTAGAAAAGCAGACCAAGATCTGCAGCAATATTGTCTCTGATCTGCTGGGCTTCTCCAGGCAGTCCACCACAGCCAAGGCAGAGGTGGATATCCATGAGTCCATGCAGGAGGTCATCTCCCTGGTGGAGCATACCTTCAGCTTGAGCCGGGTGGAGATAGTCAAGGATCTGGATCCCAACATCCCGGAGATCGAGGCAGACAAGGACCGCTTGAAGCAGGTCTGGATGAACCTGTTGAACAACGCCTTTGACGCTATTCAGCAAGACGGACGCATCAAGATCTCCACCAAGCTCTGCGCCCACAGGCGCAGGGTGGCTATCACCATTGCGGACACCGGCTCCGGGATCAAGCAGGATATGCTGGACAAGATCTTTGATCCCTTCTTCTCCACCAAGCCGGTGGGCAAGGGCACCGGCCTGGGCCTCTCGGTGACCTTCGGGATCATTAAGGACCATGGGGGCAGGATCAATGTCTTGAGCCCGGCACCCAAGAAGTACCTCTCAGGAATAGAGACTGAGAGCTCAGGGCCGGGCACGGTCTTCCTGATAGAGCTCCCGCTGTGGGAAATGACCCTCCCGGAAGAGGAGTGCGAGGAGCTGGCCCAGGGCTGAAAGCTGGGTCCTGGGCTCAGTCTGTGCAGGCAGAAAAATGTCTTAGTTTATGGCTTTATGCAGGCAGGTTGGGCCTGCGGTCTGTTATCCTGCAGTTTCGAAGCAGCATAGCTTGTAGACCGGTGCGCAGCATTCCGCTAGGCCTGGCATGCGCTGTCATCTATCCACCAGTGCCCGGACGGGATCTGGATAAACATGTCCGCGTTCACCTCAGGCACCTCAATACTGATGAGCAGGAGGCCTGAAGGTTCCAGCCAGAAAAGCTTTTGGTTCAGCCTTCCAGAGATGATTTTGGAGGAAATCTGGCAATACTCAGCGATCTTCTGTACGGCCTCCTGCAGGGTCAAGTGGGCCTGGTGGCTGAGGCAGACTTCTGAAAACTTCAGGGGATGGGAGATGCTTTCTCCGTGCTCCAGGGTCTCTTTTTGGATCTGATGCTGCTCTGTATCTATATAGCACATAAAATAGCTCCTTGGGCTTATGTATTTCAGGGCCAGGTTGAGGCTGCACTGTGTCCGGCCCTGCCTGGCTTGAATGAGATGCATGCCTGGCTAGCTCAGCTACGCACGGCAGCAATGGGTCCGGACAAAGGCGCTGGATATCATTATGCCGCTTCCCCCTTGGATTCCAGGTCAAACCTGGAAAGTATGCCTCAGATACCAAGCGCACACCCCTTTGCCCCATGGAGTTGCTCGGGGAAAGCGGCATAATGGCAGAGTGACAGCAACATGCTGTACCTGAGCGCAGCCTGCAGGCCCTAAGTCCCCAGTGCGGAGAAGAACTCCAGGCTCTTGTCCGGTATGATCTTGATCAAGGGCCGTTTGAACATGGTCAGCTTGCCGGTTTCCATGTCGTATTTCCCATTGGTGAATACCCGCCATTTCTTGTCGTCAATGCCCATGTTGTCGCTGCGATAGTAGAAGCCTGGATAACGGGTTTCCTCTCGGAACAGAATATTCAGCATATGCATGCGTACAGTCCACAATCTGTTTTGCTGTTCCCAACAGCGCATCAACTCGTGCAGATCCCTGGCTGCAAGATTTTGGGAGTCCTGCTCCAGGAGATCCATATAGCGTATGCCCTCTTCCAGCATCTCCTTGTTGGTGGTATAGTAAGTGGAGGTCCCGCCTCCGTATTCATCAGAGATCTTCATCAAGCGTTTCATGAAGTTGGCCGGGGTAATATAATGGGGATTGACTTCTGGGTCTGTAGAAACCCCGCCATACTCCTGGTAGATATACCAGGGTTTGTACATCTCGTTTTTGATTTCCTCGTTGCTTTGCTTGAAGCTGGGGTTAAATCCTTTGTGGTCCACACACCAGCGCACAGCAGCCTTGGCAGCGATTCTGCCTTCCGCGAAGGAGCCTGAGGAGTACTTGTGCCCTGAGGCCCCTACCCCGTCTCCGCAGGTAAACAAGCCGTTGACCGTGGTCATGCGGTTGTAGACCTTGCCGTTGTCCGCCCTGATCTTGTATTCCTCAGGCACCCAGTCCTCGTCAGGTCCGGAGACCCACATCCCGCAGCATCCGGAATGGGAGCCCAATAGATAGGGCTCAGTGGGCATGATCTCTGAGCGGTGCTTTTCAGGCACCACGTTGTTGCAGGCCCAGACATTGGCCTGGGAGACAGTCATGTCCAGGAAGTCCTCCCAAGCCTCTGATTCCAGCTTTTTTTGCTCCTTGCTGCTCAGGCTTTGAGTCAGGTTTTGCAGGGCGGCAGGAGTATCCATGAAGATAGGTCCATTGCCGTTGCGCATCTCTCTGATCATCATGTGGTTGCGCAGGCAAGTGGGCATAACCTTGCCCATGGCATAGCCGCGTTTTTCATAGGGTTCCACCATCTTGATGTTCTTGTCCATGTATACTTCACCCTGGCCGTTGGTGGCCTTGGCCTTAAACAACAGGAACCAGGCCCCTACAGGTCCATAGCCATCCTTGAATCTGGTGGGTACAAAGCGGTTCTCCATCATTGTGGTCTCTGCACCAGCCTGTACTGCCAGGGCATAGGTGGTGCCTGCATTCCAGACCGGATACCAGGCCCTGCCTTCGCCTTCCCCCTGGGAGCGGGTGCGGTAGACGTTCACGCAGCCGCCAGATGCCAGGATCACTGCATTGGCCTTGATAATCACCACCTGATTCTCTCTGACATTGATGCCGGCCACTCCAGCCACTCTGTTGGGCTCATTGGCATCCATCAGGATCTTGCAGATAAAAATTCTTTCCAGATAGCGGTTTTCGCCCAGGACGTTCTTAGCTGCCTCTGCCATGATTCTCTTATAGGATTCGCCATTGATCATGCATTGCCAAGAGCCGGTGCGCACTGGTTCCGCACCTTCCCGGACCTGCAGGCCCTGGGACTTGGCTGTGGCTCCGTCCAGGTTCTTGCCGTCCTGGTTGACCCAGATGGGCAGCCCCCATTCCTCGAAGAGATGCACAGAATCGT
Source organism: Desulfohalobiaceae bacterium (assembly GCA_046546355.1). Lineage (GTDB taxonomy): Bacteria > Desulfobacterota > Desulfovibrionia > Desulfovibrionales > Desulfothermaceae > CAZBUB01. The sequence continues at coordinate 13,393 of JBKGXZ010000015.1, forward strand.
CCACGTGGCGTCCCACATCAAATACCAGGTCATCCCTGGTCAGATGCATAAGGTCCATATGCACCATGCGGGTGTAGTCGTCCACGGTATTATGGCCCTGCTTGAGCCCGATGTAGGTATTAATCGCTGACAGGCCCTGGGCCAGGGCTCCTGACCTTTCCACGGCAGCCTTTTCCACCAAAAACACATCCACACCTTGCTTATCCGCCCAGGCTACACCCTCCACAGCGGAACCACAGCCTGCTGCTCCGCCGCCCACAATCAAGCACTCGGTCTGGATTTCCTTGATGGAGGGCTCGGCCAGCTCCAAACCTTTCCTTTTCGTCTTGGTTGGTACTTGAGGCATGATATATACTCCTTTGGTGCTGGTTTTTTATTCTGCTTGAACATTTGGGTTTTGCCAGACATAAGTATGGTCCATTTCTTCCTGCTCCACCTGCTGCCTGATAGTCTTTTCCGGGACCAGCAGCTCAGTCTCGGTATATTGTTTTTCGTCTTCCAGATCAGCAGGCTCGGGATGACCATTATAGGGATCAATGCTGCCTTCAGCAGTAGTTCGATTCGGAAATTTGAAACGCTTTACTGATCCGTCCCTAAATTGCACGGTCCACATGATGTCCTCTGCGCTGAGCAAGGGGATGGAGGTGCCTCCCAAGGGGGCGAAGTCGGCATAAGGCCTGACTGATATGGCTCCCTGGGGGCAGATCTTGACACAGGAATAGCACTCCCAGCAGGCATTGGGCTCCTGGTTATATGCCTTCATTTCCCCTTCATCCAAAACCATAAGGTCATTGGGGCAGATATACATGCAGGCCGTTTTTTCTCCTCCCTTGCATCCATCGCATTTTTCCCAATCCACATAGCTTGGCATGCCTTTTACCTCCTGTTTTTATTGAATGTTGTCTTGCAGTTATTGTCTATATTATGAGCAAAAAGTGTGCCTGCTCTATAAGGCCTGTTCTGTATTCATAATTGCCTGAATTATAGGGTTTATGCTTGACCAGGCCTCTTGCAGGTGTGAGTTTGAGTTGCATTTTGCAACGACAAGGTGAAAGCTGATGCTCGCTGTGGAAACATGCAGGCTTCCCTTTGCATAACCAGCATGCTAGTTTGGATCAGGTTTAAGCTTCATTAAGCACTTCGTCCCAGTCTTCAAGCCTTTTTCAAGGAGGGTGGGCTATGTATAGCTCTTCGTACAACTATTGGTACGAATGGATACTCAACAGCCTGGCTACGGGTGTTTTTACTGTGGACCAAGACTTTGTGGTTACTTTTTTCAATGCCCAGGCAGAAAAGCTTACAGGATATTCAAAACAGGAAGCCCTAGGCCAAAAGTGCTGGACCATCTTTCGCACTGATCACTGTGCTAAGGACTGCAACTTGAAAAAGGCTATGGAAAGCGAAGCCAATCTGTTGAATATCAGAATGAAAATCCGCAACCGTTATCAGAAGGAAATCCCTGTGGCTATTACAGCTGCAGTCCTGCAAGACAATAACGGAAACATTGTGGGCGGGGTGGAGTCCTTTCAGGACGAAAGGGTCAGGGAGGCCCTGGAAAGGAAGGTCTGGGAGTCCTATTGCATCCAGGATTTTATCAGCAAGGACCAGACAGTTTGGCAACAACTGGAGAAAATGCCAGTTATTGCGAAATCCTTGAAACCTGTGCTTATTCTGGGCGAAACTGGAGTGGGCAAGGATGTCCTGGCCAGAATCATCCACAATTTGAGCTCCCGTTCCCAAGGTCCCTTTATCAAAGTCAACTGTGCAGCCATACCTGGCCCTATGCTGGAGTCAGAGCTGTTTGGGTACAAAAAAGGGGCTTTCACCGACGCTAAGCAGGACAAGCCAGGCAAATTCCAGCTGGCCCAAAATGGCAGTATCCTTCTGGACGAGATCTGCGAGCTGGATTACGACATCCAGGCCAAGCTGCTTCAGGCCTTAGAGGATAAGGAAGTTTACCCCTTGGGTTCCACCGAGATGGAATGGATAAATGCCAGGGTGATTGCAGCTACCAATCGAAATCTGGAAAATCTAGTAGCAAAAAACGATTTCAGGAAGGACCTGTATTACCGCTTGAAGGTCTGTGAATTTCATATTCCTCCCTTGCGGGAGAGAACCTCGGACGTTCCTTTGCTTCTGGAGCATTTCATTCACCAGGAAGCCACAATAGCAGACAAGTATATCCATGAATTTAGCCAGGACGCGAAACGAATCCTCCTGGAGTATCAATATCCTGGAAATGTCCGAGAGCTGAAGCACATTATCGAACATGCAGTCATGCTAGGTCAGGGAGTTATAGAAGTGCAGGATCTGCCCCAATATTTGATCCTGCAAAGCCAGAAGCAGCCCAGCTATCATTGGCTGGAGGATCCCTGTGCGCCGCAGAGTCTGGAGCAGAGCGAGAAAGCCACTCTGGTCAAGGCCCTGGAGGCCAATTCAGGCTGCATCCAGGATACTGCCAAGCAACTGGGCATAAATCGGACCACCTTGTGGAGGAAGATGAAAAGGCACAATTTGATGGATCTAAGGGGCGGGTCAGGTTCAGGAGGTCTTTAGCTTTTCTAGGTGTTAGAGAAAACCACCATTGAACGAGTTTCTGCAGTTGCCTCTTGCATGGTCATGACTCACTCGGTTAAAAACCCGGGCTGATTACATAGGCGCAAGTTTAAAATCATCATGCGATTCGAGCTGAATGGGTCATGTATATCAATTACGATAGCGATAGACAGGGGTTTTGGTTGTTGCTTTCGTATTAGTCGTAATCGATATACATGACATCTATTAACCATTCTGGCCTACTCCTGCGGAGGAGAATAGGTCTGCTCCAGGGCCATGCCCTCCAGCTCTGAATCGCTCAGGGGCTCTGCATAGACAGCCATCTGCTGCAGGGGCTCCTTCTCAGGCTCGAACGGCACCCAGTCCCCATCCTGTTTGTGCAGGAATATCCAGCTCAGCCTGTCCGGGACTGCAGGGATCACGCCTTGATAAAAGGAGAGCTCCCCATCCTTATACTGTACCGGGCTGAAATTCTCGCCCTTGGTGATCTGCTGCAGGGCCTCGGAGTTGTGGCACTCTTCGCACTTGAGGCCCTGTTTGCTCACTGAGTGGGTAAAATAGGGCACATAGGCCACAAAGGGTTCATCCTTTGCTCCCACCAGGGACTGAATGGTCCCGCTGGTAATCCTGTCCTCATATTTGACCAGCAGCAGGAAATCTTTTGCTTTGCCCACCATGCTCTCTGGCTTGCTGTCTGTCTCCTTTAAGACCCCAAAATGGCAGTTGTAGCAGGTCATGGAGTTCTGCACGTGGCAGGCTGTGCAGTCCAGCTTGTCCCCGTGTATAAAATGGGACTGGGTTTGGGGTACAGCAGGATATTCCTGCGCATCCTCTGTGTGGCAGTTCTCGCACTCGGTATCCATTGCTCCAGGGGCGCGCATGCTCTCATAACTGGTGCCGTCTCCGTGCACTTCCCGGGCTGAGTGGCAGTCAGCGCATTGCATTCCGGCCCGCATATGCACCCCCAGGGAGTCATTGGCCTTATCCATGCCGATGGTGGCCTTTTCCCTGGAATGGCATTTCAGGCAGGTTTCAGACTTCTTGGCCTTGGAAACTGTGTAGGCCAGCTTATCATCCTGTTGCTCTAAATGGCAGTCATTGCAGGAGGCCACATGGCAGCTCTCCATGCAGCCCAGATCTTCATAGGGCACATCAGTGATGGCGAAGAAGCCGTCCTCTGCTTCATACCAGGTGGCCATGCCCCTGGTGGTGTGGTGCAGGCTGGTTTCAAAGCAGACCTTCTCTTGTTTCTCCTGGGAGTATACCGGCCAGACCAGCAGGCAAATGCCTGCTAACAAAAAGAGTGCTAAAGCGAGCTTTACCTGCATGGCTATGAGACCTCCTGTTAAGATGCCTGAACCAGCCCAGAAGGGCTTTGTCTGCCCGGCCCAAAGAGGCGCTTAGACCCCAGGACAGATTTTTGAAGTCCGGCCTGGCTGGGTGCCGATGCAAATTGCGTTTTTGCACTAACGATGCTGATGCCTCTTTGCATCCTTGCTTAAAAGGATACGCTGTTTCTGGTCGGAGATTTTGCTTCGCTACTGGTTTAAAACTACGCAGCAGGGATCTGTTCAGGGTAGACTCCTGCAGCAATACTCCAGGCTATAATATTGCTAGCATAAACTATGCCCAGATTAAGATGAAGATCTTTTGCAGCCTTTTCAAGGTGTTAATTTTAGAACTTGTGCTTGTCCTGCTTCTTGGGCTGGCAGGGTTGCATTTCTGGTTGCAGTAACGAGGCAAAGAGCAGGCTGGAATCAGGCTTATCTGCTCAATTTTGCAGGAAGAAATGCAGGCATGTGCTGCTGCAACCAAAAATTCAACCTGCTGCAACACCAGCCGGGTCCGCATAAGTGCAGCTTCAGTCCAGCAGGCTGTGTAGCACTGAAGGGCAGCCTGAGGGTATCAATGCGTGTCTGTCGGAATTAACGAACCAGTTATACTAGCTCCCCTTTTTTGCTGAGCAGGTCGCTGACAGGCCTTCAAGATTCTCAGGGCGCAGATTTATCCCCTCCTTTGGCTTTAGGGGCGAAAGATGCGCCTTGTTTTTTTGTTTGCAGCAAGGAACAGGCCTGGAAGCGGGAGCTGAAGCTGCACAGTTTATTGGCACGCTTTATGCTGAAAGTTAGGCAGAGCTGATATTTTTTTGTTCAGCTCAGGCCATCAGAGGTCAGGACAGTGGCGACTCCGATTAGGGCCGGCAATAAAAAACGCTATTTGAGGGGCCTGGGTCTTGTGGCCTCTAAAGCAGCGAGCGGAATTGCTGCCAGGAAGCAACAATTGTGCTGGTGCCTTGGTTTGGATCGCCAAAAATTGAGCCCATTTCGGGCAGCTAGCTTGAATCGCACGCAGTGCGCTAAGGAGGATGATTATGCCTAGAGGAGACGGCACAGGTCCCAGGGGCCAAGGCCCGGGTACAGGAAGGGGCATGGGCCCCTGTGGCAGGGGCAAAAATCAGAATACAGCAGCCGGCGGAAGATCAGGCCAGGCCAGGTTTTCCAGGTTCCGCAATTCTCAAGGCCCAGCAAGCCAAGACCAAGGTCAGCGTGGTCAGCGGGGCCAGCTCGGGCAACGCGGCCAGGGCGGTCAAGCTGGACAGAAGGGCCGGGGCGGAGCCGGCAGATCCCAGTCTTAGAAGATAATAAAAAAATACAGGAGGTGATATTATGCCAGCAGGAGATAGGACAGGACCCTTGGGCATGGGGCCCAGGACAGGCAGGGCAGCAGGGTATTGCTCCGGGTTTGCTGCCCCTGGATTTACCAACCCTGTCCCAGGTGCAGGCTTTGGCTTGGGCAGGGGCCGTGGCCGGGGCAGAGGCCGAGGCTTTGGTCCAGGGCGCGGCTTGTGCTTCGGGCCCAGGTGGATGGCTGCGCAATTCTATGCGCCCTGGGCAGGACCGGAAGCTGCCCCTTACCAGCAGATGAGCCAGGAGCAGGAGAAGCAGATTCTGCAAAATGAGGCCCAGAATCTGCGCAATGCTTTAGCCAATCTGGAAAAGCGTCTGCAGGAGCTGGAAACCGGGCAACAGGCCCAGGAATAGGATTGGTTTAAGCAGGCCAGGGGCCACTTGCCGGAGCTTACGGCAGGTGGCCCTGTAGGCTCTAGTCGTAACTTCTCAATAAGTCCTGGCAGAGAGATTCTGCGTTCGCAGACTCACTCAGAGCCTGTCCTGGACGTGATCCAGGATCCGGAATGACGGGACCAGAGTCAAGCTAAGGCAACGCAAGTTTCGTTATAGTCATAATCTCATGCACAGCAGAAGACCCTGTGCATAGTCTACTCCTTATTGAGCTCCAGGCATGAAGATCAGCATTGTATACGACAATACTGCATACTTAAGCTATCTGCAGCCAGACTGGGGTTTTGCCTGTCTGATCCAGGATTCAGGCCTGCCCAGGCTCCTGTTCGATACAGGGGCCAATGGCCGGATCCTTTTGGACAACATGGAAAAAATGGGAATTGATCCCCGGGAGATAGACATAGTGTTCATCTCCCACGGCCATTTTGATCATGCAGGCGGATTGCAGACCTTTCTGCAGGCCAACACTCAGGCCCTGGTATACGTGCCTAGCTCCTTTAAGACTGGGGGCCACAAGAATATCCTGAGCCTGGATAAGCCCCAAAAAATCGCAGATCACATGTACTCCACAGGCGAGCTGGCTGGCATTGAACAATCCCTTGTGCTGGAAACAGGCGATTATGCGCTCCTGGTAACAGGATGCTCCCATCCTGGGTTGGACAGGATACTGCAGGCTGTGGCCCAACTCGGCAAAGTCAGCGGCATTGTGGGCGGCCTGCATGGGTTTGCGGATTTCCAGCTGCTTAAGGATATGCAATGGATCTGTCCCACGCACTGTACCTTGTATAAGGCAGAGATTGAGAGTCTTTATCCGGATAAATACCTACCTGGAGGCGCAGGCCAGGTGATAAGCTTTTGAATCCGCAACTGCTGAGCATTGACCTTCCACGCTGGCGTGTCTAGGCTAGGGCCATTTCCCAGCAAGGAGGCCAAGCCTATGCAGCTTCGGACCTGCGTGACTCCAGAAGGCAAGTTCAAGTATGCAGTGCACCGTCCCAGCTATAGGGTGCAGAATCTGCGACAAAAAGACCAGCTGCAGGTCCTGGGCAGGCTGCCTGACGGCAGTCCTGTGGACAATCAGGCCAATTTCCCAGCCGGGGAGATCCAGGTGGAGCAGGCCTCCACGGTATATGAGATCCCCAATGCCCTGCCTTTTCGGGGCAGCACCTTTATAGATGCCTCCTGGGCCGGGCCCAAGGCCCAGGATCCAGCCCAGATCAGGATAATTCCTGCCCCTGAGGTCTCGCTGCGCACGTCCCTAAGGCCCTGGCTGCAGGGCAGCGCTCCGGAGGCCGATCTGGAGCTGTACCGAGCCCTGCCCGCGCCTGTGCTTTTGGCCCTGGCCACCACTTCCACTGATTCCCAGGAGCTGAGCCTGCTGGCCAGGCTGGCCTGCGAGTTCAGCCGCTTGCCTGATGAAAACACCCCAGGGGAGCTGGCCTATGCCCCAGACTCCCAGGGCAGGCCTAAAGCAGTGATCCAGGACAAGGATCTGTATGAGGCAGTGGGCAACAACCCTTGCCTGCCTGATGCCTACAAGGAGGCCATGCTGCTGCGTCCAGGCGCCCAGGGCCCCAGCGAGATCGTGGGGGACTATCTGCACCAGGAGCAGGGTACGCATGTTTATGAGTACCTGCGCCGCAACAGCTATATCCCCTGGGGGCATTTCGCTGCCAATATGGGCCAGGACGCGGTCAGGTACCGGATCAGGGACCTCTCCCAGGCGGATATGCAGGGCCTGAGGCACCTGTACTATCAAAGGAGCTACATCAGACTGGCGGCTGAGCTGGAGCTAGAGGTTCCAGGCCAGGCCTTCAAGGCTCAGGAGCTGGAAGAGCTGCGGCAAATAATCCTGGAAGGGATACAGTCCGGGCAGGGACAGCTAAGGCTGGACTGCGCCCTGTGGGGCTGGAACTTCGGCTTTGACTTCTCCCCTACCAGATATAAGCTGCACGGCTCCCACCAGCAGATCCACCAGCAGTTTGCTCTGCTGCCTGGCAGAGCAGAAGCCATGCTAGGCAGCCAGAGGCAGGAAGATGGGGCTCCGGCTTTTGCCTGCGGGGACATGGTCGCGGAGGTGGTCCGGGAGTACAGGCAAGAGACCGGGCAGGACTTTTTCCAGGATCTGCTGCGCTGCATCCGCTCCAACCGGCGCACGGACGCAGGGCCAGGAGAGTCGAGCCTGGTGGTCTATGAGGATCAGGAGGTGATGCTCTTTGTGCCCAAGGCCCAAGTCTCCCAGTGGGAGCTGCAGCTCATGCCCTTGAGGCAGGTGGGCAATATCCTGGAGGCTGACTCTGCCTGCAGGGCCAGCCTGGATAAGGCTATGCTCCTGGCCCTGCGGGTCCTGGAGGGCCTGGGGGCCAGGATGGTGACCAGCATCGAGCTCAGCAAGCGCTTTACAGACCAGGACAGCTCCCAGCGCCTTTTGTACTCTTTTCTGCCCAAGCTGCCCTGGTCAGGGGGGTCTTTCAGCGAGGCCCAGTATCGTTTCATCAGCGGGCATTTCCCAGAAGACTTCGCCACTGCCTGCCGCAGGCAGCTGCAGCAGGGCGGACAATAAGAGCTGCAAACAGCAAGGCTCACGCTTTGACAGCAGACAAGAACATCCAGGAGATCCTGCCGGATCTTTTCTTTATCCAGCGGGGTTATCTGAATGGAAATCATTTTGTGTATCGCAGATATCCGGTAGTCCTGATAGATACCGGCTATCTGGGCTGTCTGCAGGAGACCAGGGAGCTCTTGGCCTACTTGGGAGTGGATTTTAGCCAGGTGGAACTCATCATAAATACCCATTGCCACTGTGATCATGTGGGCGCGAATCAGGCCATCCAGCAGGAATCAGACTGTGAGATTGCCCTGCACTCTATAGGTCAGTATTTTATCAATAGCAGCGACGACTGGGCTACCTGGTGGAAGTATTACAATCAGGAGGCCAGGTTTTTCCAGGCCAGCCGGGGGCTCCAGGATAGAGAAATAATAGCTGTAGGACCGTATACATTCCGGGTACTTTACACTCCGGGGCATAGCGCAGACGGATTGGTCCTGTATCATCCAGAGCAAAAGATCCTGCTATCCTCTGATACCCTCTGGGAGTTCGATGTGCCGGCGATCACCGAGCGGGTGGAAGGCAGCAGGGCCTTGTTCAGCCTGCAGGAGTCCCTGCAGTACCTGGAGGGGCTGGAGGTGGAAAAAGTCTACCCTGGGCACGGCCGGCCATTTTCTGACTTTGCTTCTGCCTTGCACAAGGCCCAAAACAAGGTGCAGCGCTACTTGGAGGACAAAAGCCTGCTCGGCCGAGACCAGATCAAGAAGATCATGGTCTACACCCTGTTGACGCGGGGCAACACGCCTGAGGCGAGCTTTCTGGAGGACCTCATGCACACCTATTGGTTCCCCGAGAGCGTAGGGCTTTACTTCCAGGGCAGATACCAGGAAACATATCAGCAGTGCCTGCAGGAGCTGCTGCAAAGGCAGACTGTCTCTAGACAGGAGGGTTTTCTGTATCCCGAGGTTGCAGCCTGAGTCTGTCTAGCTGCTGCCGTTGTAGCCAAAGTTTTCCAGGAGCTGCTGGTATTCGTGCTTGACCCGCTGGTATATCCTGGCGTTCTCTATGGCAAAGGCGCACTGCTGGGCAATGGCGTCCGCGAACTGGATCTCTTCTTCCGAGAAGGAGCGCTCTCCGCGGGTAAAGATGGTCAGCTCGCCGATGTTCTTGGCCCGGATATGCAGGGGCATGGTCAGCATCTTGTTCACGCCCTCCGCCAGGATGGCATCCTGGTACTGTATCCTGTTATCCGAGGCCACGTCGTCAATGACCACGATGTCCCCGGAGTGCTTGGTGTCCAGGGAGTACTGGGCTTCCACCCCCCTTCTGGAGCGTACCGGGCCAATATTCATGAACTCCTGGCTCAGGCCGTAGGAGGCTGCCAGCTTGAGCTTCTCAGTTTTGGTATCCAAAAGCCTAATCTGGGTGCCTTTGACCCCCAGGACCTCGGAGATCTTCTGCACAGCCAGCTCTAAGACCTTGTTGACGTTCAAAGTGGAGTTGATGGTATTGCTGATTTCCTGGAAATTGCTCAGGAACAGGCGCTGCCTATTCAGCAGGGCCTCCATGTTGCGCTGGTTGATCAGGGAGGCGATGCCCCTGCTGGTCAGGGCCTTGGCAAACTTGATGTCCTCCCGGTCCAGATCGCCCTGCTTTTTGTCGAACAAGGCCACAGTGGCCACATTCTGCTGGTAGACATCCACCGGGAACATGAACAGGGCCCGCATGCCCTCGGTCTCCATGAGCTCGAAATCCGGGCCGGGTTTCTCCAGTTGCTGGATGTCCTGCACATAGACGTTTTCCGCAGGGATGCAGTTGAATATGCTGTCCTGGGAGTTGGTCCTTTTGGAGTACAAAAAATCCTGGCTCAAACCATAGCTGGAGAGGAGCTCCAGTTTGCTGCCCTGGGGGAATTTGACCTCAAAAGTGCTCTGGCCCAGGCCTAAAGAGTGATGAGCGTGCTCCTGCTCTTCACCGGAGAGTACCTTGATGAAGCAACCGGCAAGATCCAGGGTTTCGGTGGCGTATTTGGTGATCAGGTTGACCACTTGCCTCTCGTCCACACCTTCGCAGATAGCCCTGTTTACCACTGCAAATGGGGACAGATAATCTCTGTTGGCCATTTTTGCTCTCCCTGGATTAAAGGTGCTGGAGTTTAAAATATTTCAAATCAAAATAGCCTGAGCCAAAGTCCTGGGTCAAGGCCTTAAGTATTGTTTCAAAGGTTACATCAGGCTCGAGAACGACAACGATTACGACAACGACCACGATTTCAAGAACTGACCGTTTCTAGAACTCCTGGGGCAGCTGGTTCAGCTGGGCATTCGTGAACACCGGCCCGTCCACGCAGACGTAGTGGGTGCCGATGTTGCACCTGCCGCAAAGACCGATGCCGCATTTCATCCGCTTTTCCAAAGTGGTGATGATCTGCTCGTCCTCAAACTCCAGCTCTTTGAGCCCTTTGAGCACAAACTTAATCATGATCGGAGGCCCGCAGGTCACTGCCAGTGTATTGTGCGGGCTGGGCGCTTCTTCTGCCAGCACGGTGGGCACAAAGCCCACCTTGCCATCCCAGTTCGGGGCCTCCTGGTCAATGGTCAGGGTCAACTCCGCGCCCTGGGAGCGCCATTGCTCGAACTCGTAAGTATAGCAGAGGTCCTGCGGGGTTCTGGCCCCGTAGATGACCGAGATATTGCCGAAATCTTGGCGGCTGTCCAGCATGGTCAACAGCAAGGTGCGAAGCGGGGCCATGCCTATCCCGCCGCCGATAAATACAATATTCTTGCCCTGCAAGCTCTGCAGGGGAAAGCTGTTGCCCAAGGGGGCCCGGACCCCGACCTGGTCCCCTGGTTTTAGGCTGTGCAGCCTGGTGGTCACCTCCCCGGCCCGCATGATGCTGAACTGCAGGTAATCCTTCCTGGTAGGCGGGGAGTTGATCACAAATGTGGACTCTCCAGTGCCGAACATAGACAGCTGGGCCACCTGTCCGGGTTGGAAGGAAAATTCCCGCATCCTTTGCTCGTCGTTTAATGTCAGCCGCAGGGTCTTTATGTTCGAGGTTTCCTGGATTACCTCCTGGATGGTGGCCATCTCAGGCAGGTAGGGGTTATGATTCCAGGGCATGGGCGCGCTCCTTGAGCTTGAGAATAATACTGCGGATATCCACACAGGTCGGGCAGTGTTTGATGCACCTGCCGCAGCCGCAGCAGGCAAAGCTCTGCTGGTGCAGCTGGGGATAATAGCTGAACTTGTGCCCCACCCGGTTCCTCAGCCTATGGGCCTTGCTGGGCCTGGGGTTGTGTCCGCTGGCCTCCAGGGTGAACAAAAAGGACAGGCAGTAGTCCCAGCTGCGGATCCTGCGGCCCTTAAGCCCTTGATCCTCGTCTGTGATATTGAAGCAGTAGCAGGTGGGGCAAAGGTAGGTGCAGGCCCCGCAGCTGATGCACTTGGCTGCCATCTGCTCCCAGAATTCCAGGTCCTGGAATACATCCAGGGCAGCCTGGGGCACCTCCTGCAGGTCCGGGGCCTGGGAGAGCTGGCCCAGAGCCTGTTCCCTGGCCTGCTCCAGGGCCTTTTGCTGGTCCTGGTCGGCTGGGGCAAAAAACTCGGACTGCATAAGCTCCTGACCCTTAGGAGTCACAGCCTGGGCCAGGAAGCCTGCTTCTCCAGGCACCAGGAGCAGGTCAGAGCCCTGGGTCTGGAACGGGGAGCCGCCCACCCAGTGGCAGAAGCAGGTGTTCTCCGGACTGAGGCAGGCCAGGGTAATGAAGCAGGTGTTCTGTCTGCGCTGCTGGTAATAGGGATCCTGAGCCTGGTCTGATGAAAAGACCTGATCAAAGACCTCAAAGCCCTGCACTCCGCAGGGCCTGGCTCCGAACACGATGTTTTGCTCCTGGGGAAGTCTCTCCTGCAGCTGGAAACTCACTTGCTGCGGATTCTCCGGATCCTTTTGCCTGCGGAAGTCAAGCAGGGTCTCTGAGCAGGGGAAGACAATGTGCTTGGGAGGCAGGGTGGGCTGCTGCTCCAGCTCTATCTCTGTTTGCGGATCAAAAGGCCTGAAGACCAGGCTGCCCTGTTCGTGCACCGGGGCGAAGACCCGGCTGTCTTTGCTCAGCTCTTCAAGCCAGGCATAGAGTTTGTCTTTGGGGAGGAATTTTAGCTCCTGCATTACTCACCTCGAAGGTCCTTGTTTTGCTCCTCCACCTGGAAGGTCAAAAGGGGCGGCACTGCATGCTGGTCCAGGCCTGCCTGGTAGTCAAAAAGCTCCTGCACGATCTGGTTCAGCTTGCGCTTTAAGGTCAAGACCGGGATATCCATGGGGCAGACCCGCTCGCACTCCCCGCAATCGGTGCAGCGGCCAGCCAGGTGCTGGGCATGGATCATCTGGTACATCAGATTCTGCTGGATGTTGTTGTCCTCGCTCAGCCAGTGCGGGTTCCTGGTCTGAGCGATGCAATGGTCCCTACAGGCACACAAGGGGCAGGCGTTGCGGCAGGCGTAGCAGCGGATGCAGCGCTGCAGGTGGTGCCGCCAATAGTCAAACCTGTCCTGCAGAGATTTGGTCTCGAACTCCTCCAGGTCGAAGTAGCCCTTGTCCGCGGGCTGGAACTGCTGGCCAAAACTATGGTCAGCCAGGACCGGGTTGGGGTACTGGCAGCTCAGGCACTTGCGGGGCAAGAGCTCGGATTTTTGCAGCTCATAGGTTTTGTCCCTGGTGCTGATCCGGACCTGATCAGCCTGGAAATCCACTGCCTGGATGGTGCCTGCATCCGGGACCAGGGCCTGGACCTTTTTCAAATCCAGGACTCCACTGCAGCTCAGGCCAAAGATAGTCAGGTTTTCTCTTTTGATAAGCCCTTCCTGCAGCAGCTGGACCACGGACCTGCTGTCACAGCCTTTAACACAGACCCCCACTTTTTTGTCCTTCAGCCAGGGCAGATACACAGCCAAGTTCTGCACGCAAAGCGGATTCCAGACCAGGTTGTCCACATCCTGGCTGTCCTTGATAAATGCCGGGGTGGCGTGCAGGGGATCGAAGCCCTGCTCCCAGCCGATTAGCATATCCAGATTGGGCAGGGCCTCCTGGACAGAAGCCTTTAATTCCTGAATCGGGTCCACGATCTCTCCTTGGCTCTCCTTGCAAAGATTCTAGGTGTGGGCAGGGTCCTGGTCCAGCACAGGACCAGGACCCAGGGCGTAGATCTGCTCTGTAAACTCGCTGACCACGCTCTGCCACCTCTTACCCTCAGAGGCTGAGACCCAGGTGTACTCAAAGCGCCTGGAGTCAATGCCCAGGGTGGGCAGGAATCTCTTCAGGACTTCCAGACGCCTTCTGGCGTAGAAGTTGCCCTCTGAGTAGTGGCAGTCATTGGGATGACAACCTGAAACCAGCACGCCGTCAGCCCCGCTGCTCAAGGCCTTGAGCACAAATAAGGGGTCCATGCGGCCGGTGCAGGGCAGGCGGATGATGCGCAGATCCGGGGGCTGGGCCAGCCTGGCCACGCCGGCTGTATCAGCCCCGGCATAAGAGCACCAGTTGCACAAGAAGCCGATTATTCGAAGCTCTCCTCCAGCCTGGGCTGACATAGGGCATTAACCTCCGCAAGGATCTGATTGTCTGTGAAATGGCTAAGCTGGACAGCACTCTGGGGGCAGGTTACCCCACACAGGCCGCAGCCCTGGCAGACAGTCTCGATGACCTCGGCCTTGGGCTGTCCTGCCCGGTCCTGGATCTCCTGGATAGCCCCAAAGGGGCAGACCCGGATGCACTTGCCACAACCGATGCAGCGCAGCATATTGACCTGGGCCACCTGGGGATCTGACTCCAGCATGTCCTTGGAGAACAGGGCCAGGATCTTGGCTGCGGCGGCGCTGCCCTGACCCACAGAAGAGGGGATGTCCTTGGGACCCTGGCAGGCCCCGGCCAAAAAGATGCCTGCAGTATTGGTCTCCACCGGCCGCAGCTTGGGATGGCTCTCCATGAAGAAGCCATACTGGTCCGCGGAGATCCTGAGCTTTTCAGCCAGAGCAGGGGCGTCAGCAGAGCATTCCGCGCCCACTGCCAAAACCACCAGGTCAGCCTCCACCTCCACCTGGGCGCCCAGCAGGGTGTCCACGCCCCTGACCATGAGGTTCTCTCCGTAAGGGTAGATCTGGGCCACCCTGCCCCGGATATATCTTGTACCGTATTCCTCGATGGCCCTTCTGGTGAACTCGTCGTACTGCTTGCCTGGGGCCCGGATGTCCATGTAGAAGACAAAGGACTCAGACTCCGGAAGATGGTCCTTGGTCAAAATGGCCTGCTTGGCGGTGTACATGCAACAAAAGCCGGAGCAATAGGGCCTGTCCACTGACTTGTCCCTGGAGCCCACGCACTGCACAAAGACCACTTTCCTGGGCTCACGTCCATCTGAGGGGCGCTGGATGTGTCCGCCTGTGGGGCCGGAGGCGTTGAGCAGCCTCTCGTACTGCATGGAGGTGATCACATCCTTGTATCTGCCCCCGCCATATTCCCCGTATTTGGAGTGGTCAAAGAGATCGAAGCCAGTGGCTACAATTACTGCACCTACTTCTTCAGTGATAATCTCGTCCTGCATCTCGTAGTCTATGGCCTGGGTGGGGCAGACATCAGCGCAGATACCGCACTTGCCCTTGAGCAGCTTCAGGCAGTGCTGGGCATCTATGCTGGCCCGCTTGGGTATAGCCTGGGGAAAGGGGATATTGATGGCAGGGGCCTTGGTCAGGCCTTCGTTGAAGCGGTCCCTGCCCTTCTTGCTGGGGCACTTCTCCAGGCACAGGCCGCAGCCGGTGCATTTCTCCCAGTCCACGTAAGTGGCCTTCCTGCGAATACTGGCCTGGTAGTTGCCCACATAGCCGGAGAGCTGATCCAGCTCTGAATAGGCATACAAAGTGATGTTGGGATGCAGGGAGACATCCACCATCTTGGGGCTCAGGATGCAGGAGGAGCAGTCTATGGTGGGAAAGGTCTTGTCCAGTTTGGCCATCTTGCCCCCGATGCTGGGCTCCTTTTCCAACAGCAGGACCTCCAGGCCGCCCTCAGCGCAGTCTAGTGCGGCCTGGATACCGGCCACGCCAGCGCCGACAATCAGCACCCGCTTGTTGATCTCAAAGTACTTGGGGGTCAAGGCACTGTTCTGGCGCAGCTTCTCCGTGGCCATGTTGATCAGCTCTTTGGCCTTGCTAGTATTTCGGTCCTTATCCTTGCTGATCCAGGAAGCATGCTCCCGGATGTTGACCATCTCAAACATGTATCTGTTCAGGCCGGCCCGCTCCACCGCCTTGCGGAAAGTAGGCTCGTGCATCCTGGGAGTGCAGGCTGCCACCACCACCCCGTCCAGGCTGTGTTCCTGCACCGCCTGCTCGATTGTGCCCTGTCCGGCTTCAGAGCAGGCGTACATGGTATCAGTGGCAAAGGTCACATCAGGCAACAGCAAGGAATCATTCGCAACCTGGGCCACATCCACATTATCCGCAATATTGCTGCCGCAGTGGCAGACAAAGACACCGATTCTCATCCCTGGGTGCTCCTTGCAGGACTTTCCTGCTTGGCCTTATCCTGTTTCCCGGCCTTTTTTTCCTGTTTTTGTTCCTGCCTCTGCTGGGCTTTGATCAAGGCCTTCCTGGGCGGCACACAGAGCTTATCCAGGCCCAGGCTGCTCTGTTCCAGGCCAAAGGCCAGGCCCATAAGCTGGGTATAATAAAAAACAGGCAACTCAAAGTTTTCCTGCAGGAAGGAGTTGATCTGACCCTGGCGCAGATCCAGGTTCATCTGGCACAAAGGGCAGGGCACTGCCAAAGCGTCCGCGCCCTGGGCCCGGGCCAGGTCCAGGAGCTTACCTGAAAGGCGCAGGACCACCTCCTGCCTGGGTATGCCATAAGAGGCTCCGCAGCACTCCACTTTAAGCGGAAAGTCCACTACATCGGCGCCCAGGGCCTTTAGGATTTGGTCCATGGCCACCGGGTTCTCTGGATCGTCGAAATCCATGATCCCTGGTGGGCGGTTCATGATGCAGCCGTAATAAGGGGCAATCTTCAAGTCCTTTAAGGGGCTCTGGGCCTGCTCCTTGATCCTGCTGGGACCCACATCCTCCACCAGGGCCTGCAGCACTGACTTGACTGCCACCTGGTTCTTACAGGGCTGCTCCAGGTACTGGTTCACCTCCTGCCGGAAGGCCTCATCCCGCATTCGCCAGGTGGCTACCTTCAGGTTGGTCAGGCAGCTGGGACAGGGGGTGAGCACGGTATCTAGGCCCATCTCTTCCACCAGGGCCAGGTTCCTGGCAGACAGGGCAGAGGAGAAGACATGGTCCACGGTGTGCGCGGGCGAGGAGCCGCAGCAGCTCCAGTCCGGGATTTCCTGCAGATCAAGTCCCAGGGCCTGGCAGACCTTGCGGGTGGAGAGCTCGTACTCCCGGGAGGTGCCCAGTCCAGAGCAGCCGGGATAATAGGCGTAGCTGGCAGGCATCAGTTCTGCCCTCCCATGAATTTATCATAGATCTTGGCCACTTCCTGTTTGCCCTGGATTTCATGGGGCTTGGGGGAGAGCTTGCCCTTCAGGGCAAGCTTGGGTCCCAGCTCCATGTCGGTCCAGAACTTGCCTGTGCGCCTGATAAAGCCCAGCATGATCCCCAGCTCAAAGACCCGGCCGTGCTTCTGCATGGATTTCAGGAAGCTGTCCTGGAAGCTGACCACCTTTTTTTCCGTGAGGTAGCCCTGCCTCCTGGCCATGTGCCGCAGGACATCCATGATTTGGGCCACATCGATGTTGTTCGGACATCTAGTGGTGCAGGACTGGCAGGTAGCGCAGAGCCACAGGGATCTGGAGGAGAGGATCCTTTCCTTTTGCCCGGCCTGGAGCAGGCGCATGATCAGGTGCACCGGCAGGTCATAGACAAAGGTGTAGGGGCAGCCTGCTGTACAGTTGCCGCACTGGTAGCAAAGCGCTGGATCCTGGCTGCTTTCCTTTTTTACCTCCTGCACGAACTGGGCATCGTACAGGGAATCGAGTCGGAGAGGTTGCATGGCTTGGCCTTTATTCCTATTGATGAAATCTATATAAAAGCTCTGTATATTCTGAGGTAAGAGCTGTCAAGGTTCTCGGGCAGAAATAATGCATTGTTCCCTTGTTCAATGACGCGTAGTTAAAGATACTTGACAACATTTTGCAAGGATTTTTTCCTAGGTCCCTGGCTAGTCTTTTGTGGATAGCCTATGGGGATCACAGCCATGAACTCCCCATCAGGTTCCTGCAAGAAGCTTAGGAGCTCCTCCTTGACCACATACAGGATTCCCAACCAGACACTGCCCAGACCCATGGAAGTTGCTGCCAGGAGCAGATTCTGCACTGCTGCTGCTGAGCTCTGGATCTCCATGGTCCGGAAGAAGTCCAGACCCTGCTCAGGCGCTACCCGAAACAGCCTGGATCCGTTGGCCATGATCTGGCCGGTGTTCATCACAGC
>JBKGXZ010000016.1:0-28841 GCA_046546355.1 Desulfohalobiaceae bacterium
TTTCTATATCCAGAGCTCCTGATCAGGCTCCGGCATCCAGGCCTGCAGCCCTGAAACAGACTGCACGGCCTGCAAGATATCTGCCCTTCTGCTTCGCCTTTCCTGCATCTGGATGTGCACCAGGGCCAGTTGCTTGGCCCCGCACTGCCGTCCCAGCTCCAGGCATTCCTGAACGCTGCTGTGCCCCGGTACTCCAGGCTGCAGGAGATAGGCCTCATGCACCAGCAGGTCGCAGCCCCGGGCTAGCTCCAGCCCTGCTGCTCCGCTCTTGCCGTCTCCGCTGAAATATATAGACTTGCCGCCGGAGTGTAAACCAAGGGCCAGATTAGGCTCTGGATGTTCGGTCTGGGCAAAAGCCCAGTCCATGTCCAGGAGCTCCAGGCTTTGGCCTGGCTGCACCTGCCTGAATATAAGCTCAAAACCAAGCCCGCGCAGCAAATTCGGATAGGCCTGAGCCAACAGCTGCAGCACCCTTTGCCTGCCGCCCCTGCCGCAGACTATATTAAGCGGCCGGTCCCTGCCCAGCTGCCGCAGGCCCAGCAAGAGCTGGGGCAGACCAAAACAGTGGTCCCCGTGCAAATGGGAGACCCACACCGCATCCAGAGCATTGGCCTGGCGGCAGTTAGCCAGTATCCTGGGAGCCGCGCTGAAACCGCAATCCATGACCAGCAACCGCCCTTGGTCCTCTAGCAGCAAACAGGTATTGCTCAGCTCCAGATCTACTGCCTCGCCCACCCCCAGAAATACTATCCGCATCTGCCTTGACCTCCCTGGACTTGCCTGCAGCAGATATTTGCTTTGACCTTTGCTCGCTTTCAGTATACAAAGTCCCCTGCCCGGGATTTGTTCTCAATAAGTCCTGGCAGAGCTGATTGCAAGAGAGATTCCTCACTCCCAGACTCGTTCAAAATGCCATACAAAGTGAACAGGTTACAACAAGGAGGCTAACCAGGATATGGCCAAGGCATCAGACACCGAGCAGCAGGAACAGCAACAAGCTGCACAGCCTTCCGGGGGCGAGCACTCCAGGCTGTATCTTTTCATGCAGGAGCACTACAAAAAGCTCATCCTGGGTGTCTGCCTGATTATTCTTGTTGCAGCAGCCAGCAGCGGTTACCAGTATTATCAGAACCAAAGACAGGAGCAGGCCAGGCAGGAGTTGACCAGGATAACTGACCAGCTGCAAGGGCAGGAGAAGTATCAAGCCCTGCAGGAGCTTTTGCCAGAGGCCCCCCAGCAGATGCAGAAGACCGTGCTCCTGGAGCTGGCCAACTCAGCCCAGAATTTGGAAGACTTCTCCAGCGCTGCAGACTACTGGTCCAAGCTGGCGGACAACAGCCAGGACCCGGGTCTGCGCACAACAGCCCGTCTGGGCCAGGCCAAGGCCCTGGCAGAGCAGGGACAAGGCGCAGCCAGCCTGGACATCCTGCAGGAGCTGCTGCAAGAAGCCCCTGATACATACCAGGAATCCATCTACTTTGAGATTGCAGCCCTGGCTGAGGAAGCCCAAAAATGGGAACTGGCCCTGGAGGCCTACAAGCATCTGGCAGGAACTAAAGAGCTAGACTCCAGACAGGAGGGGTTCCTGGAACACAAGATCTCCGAGCTGGAGCAAAGATTGGAAGCTAACGGCGCTTAGCAACCCCCATCTACCAAACAGAGGAAAGGCTTATGACTGATGTGCTTCTCTCCAACAATCCAGGCTCCAGGCATCTGCTCCTGGGCAACGAGGCCATTGTCCGGGGCGCCCTGGAAGCTGGAGTGGGCTTTGTGAGCTGCTATCCAGGCACTCCCTCCTCGGAGGCCCCGGACACCTTTTACCGCCTGGCTCCCCAGGGGCAATTTTATTTCGAGTACTCTGTAAACGAAAAAGTGGCCCTGGAGGTGGGCGGAGGCGCAGCTCTTTCCGGGGTTCCCACCCTGGTGACCATGAAACATGTAGGCCTGAACGTGGCTGCCGACCCCCTGATGAGCCTGGCCTATATCGGCACCCCCGGAGGCCTGGTTATTTTGAGCGCGGACGACCCAGGCTGCCATTCCAGCCAAAACGAGCAGGACAACCGCTACTATGCCAGGCTGGCCAGGCTGCCCTGCTTTGAGCCATCCACAGCCCAGGAGGCCAAGGACATGGCCAGCCAGGCCCTGCAGCTTTCAGCCAAATGGCAGCAGCCGGTACTTTTGCGCACCACCACCAGGCTGAACCATCTCCGGGGGGTGGTGGAGTTCTCCGAGCTTAGGCCTGCAAAGAGCAAAAGCTCCTTCCAGAAGGAACCCCGGCGTTTTGTACCCCTGCCTGCCATCGCCAGGACCAGACATCCTATTTTGCTGCACAATATGCAGGACATACAGGCAGAAGCTGAAGACTCTTCCTGGAATCGCCTCTCCGGCCAGAGCAGGCTGGGCATCATCTGCAGCGGGATGAGCAGGGCCTATCTCCAGGACGCCCTGTGGCAGCACAGCCTGCAGGACCGCTTCCAGATCCTGGAGCTGGGATTCAGCTATCCCTTGCCCCAAAAAACCCTGCTGGAATTCTGCCAGGACAAGGACAAGGTCCTGGTCCTGGAGGAGCTGGATCCCCTGCTGGAGGAGGAGCTCAGGGCCCTGGTACAAAGGCACGGAGCTCATCTTGAGATCCAGGGCAAGAATCAAACCCTGGGCAGGACCGGGGAATACTCTGTACGCAGCGTAGGCCAGAGGCTGCTGCAGTTTCTGGATCAGGAGCCCGGCCCTGAAGAGCTCTGTGAGCAGGAAAGCGGGCTGCCAGCCAGGCCGCCCAACCTCTGCGCAGGCTGTGCCCACAGGGCTATGTACTATGCCGTGCGCCAGGTCTTTGGGGATCAGGCGGTCTACTCCACTGACATAGGCTGTTATACCCTGGGTTTCCTGCCCCCTTTAAGGGCGGCCGACTTCCTGTTCTGCATGGGCTCCTCAGTCTCCGGAGCAGGAGGTATGTCCAAGTGTACCGAGCAGCCCCTGATTTCCTACATCGGAGACTCCACCTTCTTCCATTCCGGTATCACCGGCCTTATCAACGCGGTCTACAACCAGCACAACCTGCTGCTTATCATCCTGGACAACAAGACCACTGCCATGACCGGGCACCAGCCCCATCCCGGGGTGGAGGAAAGCATCCAGGGCCAGAATGCCAACAGGGTGGACATCGAGCAGGTGGTGCGGGGCTGCGGAGTAGAACAGGTCAAAAAAATAAAGCCCCTGAACCACAAGGCCACAGTCCAGGCCCTGCAAGATTTCAAGGCAGCCTCCGGAGTCAGGGTGCTCATTGCTGAGGAGCCCTGCGTGCTCTTCGCCAGGCGCGTCCTGGGCAGAAAAAGGCCTAAGGCGGCCTATGTGCAAAGTCAGCATCCCGAGGTCACTGCCTGCCTGCAGGAGTTGGCCTGTCCGGCATTCTACGTACAGCAGGATGAGGTCCAGATAGACGAGAATCAGTGCGCTGGCTGTATGTACTGCATCCAGCTCACCCAGCACATCAAAGCCAAAAGCAGGAGCTGATATGAGGGCACTGCGCATTTTCCTGGCCGGAGTCGGCGGCCAGGGCACCTTGACCGCCACTGTGCTTCTGGCCAGGGTCGCCCTGGACAAGAACATGCAGGTCACTGCTGGTGAGATCCACGGCATGGCCCAGCGGGGGGGCATAGTAGAGTCCAGCCTGTTGCTGGGAGGCTTCCTGGGCCCTAAACTCAGCTCAGGGGAAGCAGATGTGCTGCTGGGTTTCGAGCCCCTGGAGACTCTGCGCGCCCTGCACTACCTCAGACCTGGAGGCCTGGTGCTCAGCAGCACCGACCCCACCATGCCCGTGGCTGTAAGCCGTGGGGAGGAGAGCTACCCGGATCTGGACTATGTCCAGGACAGGACCCGGGCCTGTGCAGGGCAGAGCTATTTCCTGCCCTGCAGGGAGCTGGCTGCCCGGGCCGGAAATGTCCAGAGCTCCAATACTGTCCTGCTGGGAGCCTTTTGTGAAGCCCAGGCTTCTCCCTTCAGCCTGCAGGATCTGGAGCAGGGCATCCAAAGCCATCTTCCGCCCAGAATAGCTGAGGTGAATATAAAGGCTGCAGGCCTTGGTGCTCAGGCCCTGGCCTAAAGCTTCCAGGCTCTATATCTGCCTGGAAGCCTGCTTGAGCAGTTATATCCAGCTCTCTGGCAATACAGCCTTGATCACTGCTGGCCTCCGTTGCCCTGCCTGGCCTGCTGGCGCTGCTGGGCCTGATACATGAAGGTCCGCAGCGCCATCTCCCGGTTGGGCTGAATTGAGCCATCATAGGCAGAGTCCAGATAGGGCATTCTCTTCTGCAGCAAAATGGGCTTTAGGATGGCAGAGGTGATGGTGCTGGGCATGCAGGTGAAGGGATAAACATTGACCACCCCATCGAAGTTCTCCTGCATGTACTCCAGCGCCCCGCCTATGCTGATGGCTGCCTCGGTGCCGATGTCAAAGTTGAACAGCCGGTCCTGGTCCAGCATTTTCTCCAGGTCGCCGATCATGTGATCCTCCTGGATATCCAGGTGTTCTTCCACCTTGGAGTAGACCTGCTTTTGCCTCCAGAGCTGATACTCGTTGGCTATCTTCAATGCCATCCACTTGCGGGAGGCATCCCAGAGACCGGAGACATCCTTTTTCTTCCAGGCCTTTTGCCATTTGAGCCTGAAGTCCCGCAGATTGCTGTAAGTCACATAATTGACCCACTCCCCCAGTGAGGCATCCACCACTTCCCCACCGAAGCGCTCCAGCTCCCTGATTATCTGCTGATTGGCCTTGGGGTGGCTGCGCAGATAGATCTCGCCCACAATGCCTATCCTGGGTCTTCTGGGCTGCTGGGGATCTATAAAATCCTTGGCAGTACTAACAATGTCCCCCAGCTTCTCGTACAAAGCCTTAAAATCCAGGCTGGCAGCCTTGTCCTCGACCTCCTGCACCATGCTGGCCAGGGCCTCCTGCATGAAGACATCTGTCTGGCCCGGGCTTTGCTCGTAGGGTCTGACCCGCCACAGCACCCGGTCCAGGACGTCCGAGAGCACAGAGGCCATATAGGCCATCTTGCGGAACCTCTTGGCCTTCTCCCCGGGCATGAGATTGGTGGGGGAATAGCTGTCAGTGGAGGAGAGATAGGTGATATTCACATCCCGGTATTCAGGGAAATTATCCAGGATCAGCCTGTGCAGCTTGTTGTACATCCCGAACCTGCAGGGCCCGTCTGCCTCCGGCATGAAATAGACATAGTTCTGCGGGGAAAAGGCCGCTCCCAGTCTTTTTTTCTCCAGCTCCAGGTAGTACAAAATGTCCCCCAGGGTTACCTGACAGGGGAAGCACTCCTTGCCAGAGGTCAGCTCCTTGCCCAGGTAGAGCCCGGTATAGGTGGGCATGACCTGGGCCGGGACATCAAAGGCCCTGAAACTGGCTGCCAGGAGCCTGGCCCCAAATGGGGACATGTCCGGGATAAGCAAGGTCTTGCCTGAGAGATCGAACTGGCTCACCTTCTGGGTCAGCCTCTGTTCAAAGAATTCTTTTTGCTGCATAGCCTGTTTCCTTTTGCTTTAGCCTGCCTGGACCAGCTTTTCCTCTGCAACAGTCTCTGGTGTGGCCCCATACTGATATTGCTGCAGGTTCTTGACCACATTATTGTAGGCCTCGATCCTGGTCAAAATCCCGGCTACTGCGCTGTGCTCATCCAGCTCCAGGATCAGGGCCGGCTTATGCCTCAGCACATAGGCGTAGAAATGTTCCAGGAAGGAATCCGGTCCGCAGGAGAAATTGGTCAGATGCACTCCATACCAGTTGGGGTTCCTGGCTATCATCTTGGCCACCCGCAGAATCCTGCTGCCCAGCCCCCAGTACATGCGGGGAAAGTCCTCCAGGGTCTCTTGCTCATAGTGCAGGAAATCCTGGGGCAAGGCCTTGATGCCCAGCTTGGCCAGATGCCTGCCCAGCTTGAGGTTCAACCTGTCGTCATAAAGATTGTAGGGCCTGCCGCTGACCACCCACAAGGGCTGCTCTGGATCGTGCTCCTGCAGGATCTGCCTGCCCCTTTGCAATAGGGCCTGCCGAAAATCCATCTGCTGCTGCCAGGCAGCATGCACTGCCCTGTCCAGCTCTCTGCCCTTGGGCCGCAGCTCCTCAGGCAAGGCCTCCTGCAACCTGATCACTGCATCCTCCGGCCCCTCCCGCAGGAATATATTGGGCCGGATCAGCTTCTGGTCAGGTAGATCCAAAGCTGCCCGCACCAGGTACTGGGAGCTTTCCACCATGGGGCAGAACACCCCCCTTTCTTCCTTAACCGGGGTGGGTATATTTATTGGATTGGGCAAAAACAAATAATCTGCCTTGTGCAATAGGTAGCTGACATGACCATGGAAGACCTTGACCGGAAAGCAGGTCTCCGCGGTCATGGCCTTAAGGCCCAGGGAGACCATCCTCTGGTCCGTGGGCGGAGTAAGTCTGACCTGATAGCCCAGGTTGGAAAAAATATGGGCCCAGAAAATGGCCCACTCCAGGGAATGCAGGGCCATGGGCACCCCGATCACCGGGGCGCCTGAGCTGGCCTCCTGCTTGAGCTCCAGGATGTTCTCCCCCTGGAAGAGATAGTCCTGGAATATCTTCTCCCGCTCCTTGAAATAGTTTTCCTGGCTCTGGCCCTCCAGGTGCCTGGCTTCGTATCTGCCGCAGTCACCGCCCCAGATGCTCTTGCGGTCTCCGAATCTGTAGATCTTCAGCTTGCACTCGTTGTGGCAGTTCTTGTCCGCCCTGCAGACCTTCTCCTCAAAATCCACAGTAATTTCTGCCAGCTCATCCAGGTCCCTGGTCTTGGGCTTGACCTCCTGCTGGTTGAACTTCTCCAGCACCGCCAACGCAGTGCCGTAGGCGCCCATAACCTCCCGATGCTTGGGCACCACTATAGGCTTGCCCAGGACCTTCTCAAAGGCTGCCACTATGCCCTTGTTCAGGGAAGGTCCGCCCAGGAACATGATCTTGTTCCCGATCCTGCGGCTCTCCACCACCCGATGCAGATAGTTGTGCACTATGGCGAAGCAAAGACCTGCTAGGAGATCATCCCGCCTGGCCCCTTTCTGGAAGTAGCTCACCAGATCCGATTCCATAAACACAGTGCATCTCTCTGTAAGGTGCACTGGATTCTGGGCCTGCAGGGCCACTTCCTGGAACTGGTTCACGATATTGATCTTCATCTTGTTGGCCAGCTCGTGCAGGAAGCTGCCAGTGCCAGCAGCGCAGATCTTGTTCATCACAAAATCCACAGGGTAGGTGCTGTCCAGGGCGATATACTTGGAATCCTGGCCCCCGATCTCGAAAATGGTGTCTATCTCCGGGTCAATATTCACAGCCCCCCTGGCGTGGGCGGTTATCTCGTCTATGATCAGGTCCGCGTCCAGGAAATCCCCGACCACATTCCTGCCAGAGCCTGTGGTGCCCACTCCCAGCAGCCTGACCCCGGAGCCCATGTTCTGGAGCAGGTTCTGCAAAAGCCCCTGGGTGACCTCGATGGGTTTACCCTGGGTGGCTACATAGGACTTGTCCAGGATATTGCCCTGGGCGTCGATCAGGGCATACTTGGTGGAAGTGGAGCCCACATCCACTCCCAGCCAGGCCTGTTTGGGCCTTTTGGAGCCGGGCCGGGCATCCAGGCTGTTGTCCTCAGGGAACCTGGTCAGCTCCAGAGACAAGGGATTGCTGCGGGGAAAGCTCTTCTGTTCATGGGCCTGGTGCAGGAGATCCAGGTCCAGATAGTTGCGCCAGCCCTTGTATGCAGCCTGCAGGGCCACCCCCATGGCTCCCAGGCTGCTGTGCCGCTCCGGGACTGTCAGATTGGGGAAATACTCCCTGAAGGCCCGCACCAGGAGCTCATTAGAAGCCATGCCCCCAATAAAGGCTACAGGCTCCTGCAGGTTGCTGTTGGAGACAATGGTGCTCATGTAGTTGGCTGCAGTACCATGGTGCAGGCCGGCGATTATATTGCTCAAGGTCTCGCCCTTGTTCTGCAGATGGATCATGTCCGACTTGGTGAATACCGTGCATCTGCAGGCCACAGGCGCAGGATAGGTGCTCTTGAGCCCCAAGGAAATAAAGTCGTTTAGCACCTGCTGCAGCTTGTCCTGGCTCATGGCAAACTCGAAGCCGTACATGGCGTAGCTCAGCCTCTCAGCCTGCTGGTCAATAAAGGAACCAGTACCCGAGGCACAGGGGGAGTTCATGTTGAAGGACTCCAGGTACCAATTGCCTTCCTGGTCGTAGTCCAGCTGGAACAGAGCCGCATCCTGGCCCCCGATGCTGATTATGCTGCGCACCCCTGGCACCACCTGGGTGCAGCCCAGGACCTGGGCTATAGTCTCCACCTCAAAAGGGGCATCCAGGAGCTGGCTCAGATACTGGCCCTGACTGCCGGTAAAGGAAACTGAGCGGATATTCTCCTGGCCCAGCTGCTGCAGCACTTCCTGCAGGGCCTGCTCGGTCTCCTCCATAATCATCCCGAAATGGCGTTTGTACGGAGACTCGAACACCACCTCCTGGTTCTCATCCAGGGCCACGCAATTGATGCTCACCGAGCCGATGTCCACTCCCACGTCAAAATTCATCCTGACCTCCTTGCCCTGATTTATGAAGTCGGCAATTCCCGGCAGGAACAGCCCTTTCTGTCGACAACTTCAACTCTGGTCTCAAGCTAAGCCCAAATCCCAGCCTTGCATTGCGTATTAATTAATCGTAATTATTCAGCACCTGATAAAGCTGGAAAATCTAAGCGCAGCGGCGAATATCCAGGGTCCGGGGGCTTTACAAACTGGGCGTAAACTGTTTGAGCGACGTAGGCAGCGTTCATCAAAACCGTTAAGCACCGAATATGATTGAAAAATATTATAGAAAATATCCACCGGCTATAAGACACGGATATAGGTTTTGATTTACGCTGCCTTGGAGTGAGTTTTTACGTCCTGTTTGTAAAGCCCCCGGACCTTGGTGAACAGTTACAATAAATTTAAGAATTAATAACTCAATGACAAGCCTCCAGCCTTGATACCTGCCCAGGATTCCGACAGATTTAGGCTCAGCATCCCCGGCTGTTCGGCACAGATTTCCCAAGGCAAGGTGTACCTCTTATGAGCAGGTTCTGCAACTTCCTGGAGAGCTTACCTAAGCAGGCCTGACTGCTGCCTGTTCTCAGCTGTCAGCTCAGGGCCTCCAAGACATTACCGCTCCAGCAACGATTCATCCTATTTGCTGTACGAACATACTAAGCACACTGCTGACCAGTTACCTGTCACAGTATTTTGTGAGCCAGGCCAAAAACTCCTTGCATCCGAATGGCCTTTGTCATATTTTTGACATAACATCCAAACTCAATTCACCCAACTCGCATTTGCTACAGGAGGAAAGGCATTGCAAGGCAACAATCCAGAAATCCTGGGTACCAGCCCGGCCCTGCAGAAAGTCATGCATATAGTACAAAAGGTGGCCGCCACTGACAGCACTGTGCTGGTCACTGGCGAGTCAGGAACAGGCAAGGAGCTAGTAGTCCGCGCCCTGCACCAGCAGAGCCCTCGCAGCAGCCAACCATTCGTGCCCATCAACTGCGGTGCCATCCCAGCGGACCTCCTGGAATCGGAGCTTTTCGGCCATGAAAAAGGGGCCTTCACCCACGCCTACCGCTCCCGGGCTGGCAGATTCGAGCTGGCCAACGGAGGCACTGTGTTCCTGGACGAGATAGGCGAGCTGGATATTGCCCTGCAGGTCAAAATCCTGCGGGCCATCCAGGAAAAGGAATTTGAAAGGGTGGGCAGCAACCAGCCCCAGAAGACCGACATTCGGATTGTGGCCGCAACCAATGTAGACCTGGAGCAAAAGGTGCAGCAGGGCAGCTTTCGGGAGGACCTGTTCTACAGGCTGAACGTAGTTCCTATTCATCTGCCCACCCTGCGGGAAAGGCAAGAGGATATTCTGCCCCTGGCTGAACATTTTCTGCACAAATTTTGCAGTAAAAAAGGGCAAAAGCCATTGCAGCTTGACGAGCAGACCAGGCAAATCCTGCTTAAATACTCCTGGCCCGGGAATGTGCGGGAGCTGGAGAACTTCATGGAGCGCATGAGCATCCTCTGCGAAGACCAGACAGTGCGGCCTCAGGATCTGCCCAGGAAGATCCTGCGCGAGATAGATTCTGATCCGCCCCCTGAGCAAATGCAGCCTTATACATTTAATCCTAAATCCTTTGCCTGGCCCGGGCTCAAGGATCTGCACACCCAAAGCACAGGCCTCAAGGAATTCATAGAGGAGATCGAATCCAGGCTCCTGGATGAGGCCCTGCAGGAAACAGAAGGCATCAAAAACAAAGCTGCTGAGCTGCTGGGCATTAAGCGCACTACGCTTATTGAAAAGCTGAAGAAAAGGAACCAGGCCTGAGGCCTCAAGATTCCCCTGGGACTCAAAAATGACCATCAAGCAGGCCTGGACAGGAAATCCAGTTTTATACGAGAAGAGCTTGGCGTGAAACAGAAATACAGGTTTTGGCTGCTCCTTCTGGGTCTGGGCCTGGTCTGCCTGGCCCTGGACCCCTCCATGGCCTGGGCCCTGGAAGCCTATTGGGGCAGGCACCCGAACAAAGAAAGACTGGTGTTTCGCTTCAGCCAGGGTCTGCCAGATGACTATGCGGTGCAGCGAATAGCAGGCAGGGAAATTGCCCTTTCCCTGCCTGGCCAGACCCTGGACCAGGAGCCGGGTCCTGAGTCCTTAACTACAGCACAGGCCCAGATCCTGGATAATATCCTGGATCAGGAGGAGCGCATCCTGATCCTCACCAAAACCTCCTCCTTCGGCTTTGTGCATTTCGAGCTTCCTGATCAGGATAAGCTGGTTCTGGACTTTTTTCATGATGCATTGGGCTCTGCCTGGACCCCGATCCAAGACCAGAGCCAGGAAGATCCCCCGCCTGAGCAGGCAGAAGCCGAGTCTCAGCTTGAGCCAGAACATGAACAGCCTGAAGCAGTGCCAGAAAGTCAGCATCAAGCCTCAGCCCAGAACCAGCCTCCTGCAGAGCCCTTAAGCTTCACGCCTATCCTTCTCCAGCCCGGGCTGTCTGCTGAGGAAGGACCTGACGAGCAAGAGGACAAGCCCTATGTCTACCGGGCCAAAATCAGGCAGGGTGAGCTGCGGCAGACAGAGGAACCTGCCGAGCCTGAACAGCCAGAAACTGAGCAGGCCCCTGCAGAGCCGGCAGCTGAACAGGACGAGCAGGAGCTGGAGTTCACCCCCATCCCCACTGAGCTGAGCCAGGAGGAACGCTGGCAGGAATCCCTGTTCCAGGCCAGGGCCGCCCTGGCAGGCAGGGACTTTGAGCTGTCCCAGGATATCCTGGATTACCTGCTTGATCAGGAGCTGGATGCTGATACCAAGGCAGAGGCCTTGTACCTCCAGGCTGAAACCCTCTTTCAGCAGCACAGCGCAAACAGGGGACAGCACTATAGCAGCATATCCAGGGCCTTTAACCGGGTGCTCAACTTCGACCCCCACGGGGAATATGTGCCCGACTCCCTGCTGCGGCTAATGGCCCTCAATCTGCAGGTAGACAACGATCCTGAGGCCAGGGGCTATTTCAACCTGCTCCGGGAAAGATTCCCTGATCACCAGACCATTCCGGCAGGACACGTAATGCTGGGCAATCACTACCTGGACACTGGCAGATTCGAGCAGGCTGCTGAGCATTTCCAAACCGTGGTAGAAGACTATTCCCAGAGCAAACATGCCAAGCCTGCTGCCTTGGGCCTGGCCCAGGCCCTGCAGGAGCTGGAATTCTATGAGCAGGCCTGGGAGACTGTGCAGTTCCTTGAAAATAGATGGTCTGATTACTATCTGGATGATCCTAAATTCCTGCGCAAGGCAGGACTTATAGCTATGCAGAACGACAAGCCGGCCCAGGCCAAGGACTATTTATGGCACTTCTACAATCTGTATCCAGAGGCAGAAGGAATTGACCTGGTTTTGGCCAGGATCGGGGACAGCTACCTGGAGATGGACAGAAAACAGGAGGCCAAGGAGATATACCAGGAAGCCGCGGATAGATTCCCGAATCAGGAAGGAGGCCTGGTGGCCAAGATGCGGCTTGCAGAGGAAGGCGTATTTGATGAGCCCAGCCAGGAGGAAATGTTCTCTGTCTTCGACAGACAGTACACCTTAAGGCCTGCAGAGGTATACAACGAAATCCTGGACGAGCATCCAGACAGCCCCCTGGCCCCCCTGGCCCTGCTCAAGCTGGCCATGTGGCAGCTCTGGGAAAAGAAGAGCCAAAAGGCCCTTGAGAGCGTGAGGGAGTTTGAGGAGCGCTTCCCGGACAGCGACCTGAGGCCCAGGGCCAGGAAGACCGGCAGAAAGGCCCTGGGCAGGCTCCTGGATCAGGCCGTGCAAAACGAATACTATGCCCGGGCGGTAAAGCTCTGGCAGGACAACTCCTTCCTGCACCAGGACCAGGAGAAGATCCGACCGGAGATCAGACTGGCAGTTGCCCTGGCCATGTGGAAGACTGACAGGGTTGAGCAGGCCCTGCAGTTAGCAGGGAAGCTCCTGCAGCAGGAGGATCTCCTGGACGAGAACTATCACCAGGGCCTGGAGCTGGCCCTAAACATCTATCTGCAGAACCAATCCTGGACAGAGATTCTGGACCTTGCAGAGCAGGCCCAGGACAGGGAGCTGCCCCCCAAGCTGGACTCCAGGCTACAGTACGCCAAGGCCCTGGCTCTTCAGAACCTGGGCCGGGCACAAGATAGCTTTCCCCTGTGGCGGGATCTGGCTGTGGACGAGAACCTCTCGGAACAACAGCAGGGCTACGCCTACTACTTCCTGGCCCAAAGGGAGCTTGAGCAACAGAACTGGGAGAATGTCTACAACTATGCCCAAAGCGCCTTGTCCTCATTTTTGGAGCATGAGCCCAAGGAGATGGACCGCGCTCTGGAGTGCCTGGATATGCTGATCGAGATCACCAGACGCTCCGGCAGGGATCTGGAGGCTATCCAATGGGCCCAGGAATATCAGCAGCTGGTAGACCAGGATTCAGAGAGATGGCCTGCTCACAAATACAGGCTGGCCGAGCTCTATCAAGAGGCCGGGGACAAGGAACGCTGGGAGCAGACCCTGCAGCAGCTGCAGGAAGAGCACCCGGATTCTCGCTATGGACAGCTGGCTGCCTCTACTCTGGAGGAAGAGGATCTGGAGCAAAGAGCCAACGAGCTTCTGCAGTAGACTGTGCTCTGCCAGGATGTTAATGTTGTGTATTGCAAGAGAGCCCAAAACACGCCCAGGAGGCAATATGCGCAGAAAACCCCTTGTGGCAGGACAATTCTATCCAGCAGATCCCCAGCAGCTGCAGGCCCAGGTTAAGGGCTTCCTGCAGTCAGAAAGGGGCCAGGAGGACAAGCCGGCCAAGCTGTGCATGGTACCCCATGCCGGGTACGTGTTTTCCGGAGCAGTTGCAGGCCAGACCCTGGCCAGGGCCGGCCTGCAGGAAAACGTTCTCCTGCTGGGTCCTAACCACACAGCCCGGGGCAGGCCCCTGGCTGTGTGGGCCGAAGGCGACTGGGAAATTCCTGGGGCTGCCCTGGAGATCCAGAAAGACCTGGCCCAGAGTGTCATCCAAAGCCATCCAGACCTGGAAGAAGATACCCAGGCCCACATCTACGAACATTCCCTGGAAGTGGTCCTGCCCTTTATTCAGGCCCTGCGACCGGGATCCAGGATAGTCCCGGTCTGTGTAGCAGAGTCTGATCCCAGACTGCTCATGGAAGCAGGCCAAAATATTGGCGCTATGCTCAAGGAGTATCCAGACCCGGTATCTATTGTGGTCAGCTCTGACATGAGCCACTTCCTGCCCCAGGATAAAGCCAAAACCCAGGACACTCTGGCCCTGGAGGCCATCCTGGCCCTGGATCCGGCCCAGCTTTATCAAGTGGTCCGGGATAACCGGATCAGCATGTGCGGCGTGCTGCCCATGACCCTGGGCCTGACTGCCGCCCTGGAGCTCGGCTGCAGCCAGGCCGAATTGGTGGACTACGCCACCTCCGGGGATAAAATCGGCGACTACAGCCAGGTGGTGGGCTATGCCGGAGTGCTGGTGCACTAGCCCGGTTTCCTGCAGAGCACAAAATACTCTTGGTTGCCTTTGGGTCCCTTGAGACCTGCCCTGACCTGGCCTTTGCACTCCAGGCCCAGCTCTTGGCCTGCAAACAGCCAAACCTGGTGCACTGCTTCCTCTTGCAGGGCAGGGATGCGCACTACCCCTTTCTCGGTGCGGCCCCTGCCCAGCTCGAACTGAGGCTTGACCAGGGACAGGGCCAGGCCTCCAGGCCTCAGGAACTGCAGGCTGGCAGGCAACACCTGGCGCAGAGAAATAAAGGAGCAGTCCACCACCAGCAGGTCCACAGGCTCCGGCAAGAGGCCGGCTTCTGCATAGCGGATGTTCACCCGCTCCAGACTGTACACCCTAGGATCCGATCTCAGCTTCCAGTCCAGCTGCCCATAGCCCACATCCAAGGCATACACCCTGCTTGCGCCATGCTGTAGCAGGCAATCAGTAAAACCGCCGCTGGAGGCCCCCACATCCAGGGCCACCATTCCCTGCACATCTAGCCGGAAATGCTCCAGAGCGCTTTGCAGCTTCTGCCCTCCGCGACTCGCGAACCTTTGCCCCTGCAGCACCTCCAGCTCCAACTCCAAGGGCAGCTGGCTGCCTGGCTTGAGCACCTTCTCCCACTGGCCCCCCGGCCCAGTGGGAGCCCTGACTTTGCCGGCCATGATCAGCCTCTTGGCCTCCTCCCTGCTCTGGACCTGCCCATTTTGCAAAAGCAGCTGATCAGCCCTGATTTTCCTCTTGCCCATGCTTGCCTCAGGATTAAAACAAATGTTAGGAAGTAATCAGATTGACTCAGGCACTGGACGGATCTGGAATTGCTCTCCTATTGATAGGCCTGCGCAGCAAGGGCTGCATTCAGACATAGGCCCTGCAAATAGCCACCCTATCCGGAAACCCCGGAAGTGGCAATTCCAGCTCTAGCAGAACCAAGGCCTGACCAGGCCCAGAGCAGCCAGGTTAGCTGATCCTGGACCAAGATTGGCTCTGGACAGGCGAGCCCAGGCTCTGGGACAACTGCCGAGGAACTTCTCTGATCAGTACCCTCAGCCATCAAGGAGGTGGATTAATGGCAGTGCGCGTTGGATTAAACGGTTTCGGACGCATTGGCCGCCTGGCAGCCAGGTACCTTGCTGATGAACAGGATCTGGAGCTGGTAGCGGTCAATGCCCGCGGGGATAATGCCAGCCTGGCCCATCTGCTCAAGTACGATTCTGTGCACCATACCTTTCCTGGTCAGGTCCAGGCCAACGAGCAGGGCTTTGTACTCCAGGGCAAACAGGTTCAAGTCACCAGGAATGGCCCTGGGGAGTGGACCTGGGCTGACCTGGGAGTGGATCTGGTGCTGGAGACTACAGGCAAGTTCGCAGATCGGGACAGTTGCAGCAAGCATTTGGACTGCGGGGCCAAGAAGGTTTTGATCAGCGCCCCAGGCAAAGGACCTGACGCGACCATTGTGGTCGGGGTCAACGACCAGGACCTGCACCAGGACCTGGCTATTATCTCCAATGCCTCCTGCACCACCAACTGCCTGGCTCCGGTATGCATGGTCCTGCACCAGGCCTTTGGCCTGGAAAGGGGCCTGATGAACACGATCCATTCCTATACCATGAGTCAGAGGATCCTGGACGGCACACACAAGGATCTGCGCCGGGCCCGGGCAGCTGGTATGTCCATGATCCCCACCAGTACAGGGGCCGCCAAGTCTGTGGGCGATGTCCTGCCGGAGCTGAAGGGCAAGCTGGATGGCATGGCCACCAGGATCCCCCTGCCCAATGTGTCCTTGGTGGACTTGACTGCTGAGCTGAAGCAAAAGGCAGGCATCCAGGAGGTCAATCAGGCCCTGCGCGAAGCCAGCCAGGGCAAGCTGCAGGGCATCCTGGGCTACAGCGAAGAGCCCCTGGTCTCGGTGGACTATGTAGGCTCCAGCTTTGCCGGGGTGGTGGACAGCCTGACTACCAATGTCTTAGAAGACCACCTGGCCAAGCTCATTGTCTGGTACGACAACGAGGCCGGCTTCACCCATCAGTTGCTAAGGCTGGCCAGGAAAGTAGCAGCTTTCATCTAGAGCCGCCTGCGCCTTCCCAAAGCGCGTCCCCTGTATCTGTCTGCAGCTGGAAAGCAGGGCAGGATACAGGGAGCGCTGCATACTGCTGGCAGTTGGGGCGAGGCTTGGACAACAAGCTGCTTGCCGCCCCTGCCTTTGCAAACCTAGAGCCAAGAGGCCCTGAAACCAGAGACAAACCCCTAGCCTGGATCCCAAGAAAAGCAACATGGCTGATTTTGTCCACCTCCACTGCCATACGGAATACAGCCTCCTGGATGGGGCCATCAAGCTGGAGGACCTCTGCAGCCAGGCGGTGGAATTCGGCCTGCCCGCGGCTGCAATCACCGACCACGGCAACCTGTTCGGGGCCATAGACTTCTATCTCTGCGCCAGGAAATACGGCATAAAGCCCATTATCGGCTGCGAAGTCTATGTGGCCCCGCAAAACAGATGGAAAAAGGATGCCAGGTCTGCCTCTGAGGCAGGCTATCACCTGGTGCTCCTGGCCCAGAACCAGGAAGGATACCACAACCTGATCAAGCTGGTCAGCAGCGGCTTCCTGGAGGGATTCTACTACAAGCCCAGGGTGGACAAGGAGCTTCTGGCCAAGTGGAACCAGGGCCTGATAGCCCTTTCCGCCTGCCTCAAGGGCGAGCTGCCCCAAGTCCTCATGCAGCAGGGCCTGGATCAGGCCAGCACGGTGCTGCAGGAATACCAGCAGCTCTTCCCGGGCCGTTTCTACCTGGAGCTGCAGGCCAACGGCATCCCGGAGCAGGAAGACCTGAACCACAGGCTGCTGGAGCTGTCCAGGATCAGCCAGACCCCCCTGGTAGCCACCAATGACTGCCACTATCTCACAGCCCAGGACGTGGAGGCCCATGACATCCTGCTCTGCATCCAGACCAACTCCTGTGTGCTAGACCAAAAGAGGATGCGGTTCGACACCAGGGAGCTCTACTACCGGCCCCCGCAGGAGATGGAGCAGGCCTTTGCCCATTGCCCCCAGGCCCTGGAGAATACCCTGGCTATTGCAGAAAAATGCAATCTGGAGCTGGAGCTTGATAGGCACCACTTCCCTGTCTACCACACCAGCCAGGGAGCAAGCCTGGAGCAGGAGCTTCAGGATATGGCCCGCCATGGCCTGCGCCAGAGGCTGAAGCACCTGGACTATGTCCAGGACCAGACCCCATACTGGGACAGGCTGGACTTGGAACTGGACATCATCTGCAGCAAGGGCTTTGCCAGCTACTTCCTGATTGTCCAGGATTTCATCAACTGGGCCAAATCCCGGGACATTCCCGTGGGCCCTGGCCGGGGCTCTGCAGCAGGCAGCCTGGTAGCCTATAGCCTTGGCATAACCAATCTGGATCCCCTGCGCTACAATCTGCTCTTTGAACGCTTCCTGAACGTGGAACGGGAGAGCCTACCGGATATAGATGTGGATTTTTGCTACAACCGCAGGGAAGAGGTTATCAAGTATGTAACCCAGAAGTACGGCAAGGACAGTGTAGCCCAGATAACCACCTTCGGGACCATGAAGGCCAAGGCTGCTATCCGGGATGTGGGCCGGGCTCTGGGTATGAGCTTTGCCGAGACAGACCGCATCGCCAAGCTGATCCCAGATGAGCTGAAGATGACCATTGACAAGGCCCTGGAGCAGGAGCCTGAGCTGCAGCGCAAAAAGGATCAGGACCCCCAGATTGCCAAGCTGATAGACATCTCCAGGCGGCTGGAAGGCCTTTGCCGCCATGCCTCCACCCATGCTGCAGGCATAGTTATCTCGGATAGGCCCATGCAGGAGTATTTGCCCCTTTATCTGGGCAAGAAAGGGGAAGTGGTCACCCAGTACGACATGAAGAAAGTAGAGAAAGTGGGCCTGATCAAGTTCGATTTTTTGGGTCTGAAGACCTTGACCGTGCTCCAGGACACCCTGAAGCTGGCCCAGGAGAACCACAAACAGATCCCGGACCTGGAGAATCTTAGACTGGATGACCAGGCCACATTTGATCTGCTCTGCAAGGGTCACACCGACGGTGTATTCCAGCTGGAGAGCAGCGGCATGCGCAGGGTGCTTCTGGACCTGCAGCCCACCAGCTTCGAGGATATCATCGCCCTATTGGCTCTGTATAGGCCAGGCCCCCTGGAAAGCGGCATGGTCACGGACTTTGTGCAGCGCAAGCATGGCAGGGTGGAGGTCAGATATCCCCATCCCAAACTGGAACCTGTCCTGAAGGAGACCTATGGGGTGATCCTGTATCAGGAGCAGGTCATGCGCATTGCCTCTGAGCTGGCCAACTACTCCCTGGGAGATGGGGATATCCTGCGCCGGGCCATGGGCAAGAAGGACCAGGCAGTCATGGCCCAACAAAGGAGCAAGTTCCTGCAGGGGGCTTTGCATAACGGGCTCTCTGAACAAGATGCCAACTACATCTTCGACCTGATCGAAAAATTCGCAGGCTATGGCTTCAACAAATCCCACAGCGCAGCCTACGCCCTGATCTCCTACCAGACCGCCTATCTCAAGGCCCATTTTCCTCGGGAATTCATGGCTGCTCTGATCACTTCTGAAGTCAACAATACAGACAAGGTCATCAGCCACATCAACGCCTGCAGGGAAATGGGCGTCCCAGTCCTCAAACCGGACATCAACCGCAGCAAGAGCACCTTCAGCGTGGACCAGGAGGGGATCTTGTTCGGACTGGCTGGAATCAAGAACGTAGGCCAGGGCGCTATCCAGGAGATCTTGAAGCAAAGAGAGAAGTTCGGACCCTTCAGCAGCCTGTTTGACCTCTGCCAGAGAATAAGCCTGCGCAAGGTGAGCAAGAGGGTCCTGGAGAGCTTGATCAAGGGCGGGGCCATGGACTGTCTGGGCGCCACTCGGGCCGCATTGCTGCAGAGCCTGGACCCAGTGGTGGAACGGGTGCATAAGAAGAACAAGACCAAACAGAGCGGACAGCTGTCCTTGCTCAGCATGGTCCAGGCAGAACCCGCTGGCCAGAGCCAGGAGCAGGAAGGGGGCGTAGGCCTGGATATCCCTGAGGCTGAAGCCCCCGAGTTTGCTGAAGAGGAAAAGCTGCGGCAAGAAAAGGAGACCCTGGGATTTTTCCTGAGCAGCCACCCCCTGCTCAGGTACAGATCCCAACTGGAGATGCTCGGCGTACAGAATATCCAGGACTGCCAGGAAGCCTCTGCAGAGTCCAGATTCCTGCTGGCCTTTCTGGTCACCGGCCACAAGGAGATAAGCACCCGCAAGGGGCAAAGGATGGCCTTTTGCCAGGTGGAGGATCTGACCGCCACTGCTGAGCTGGTGCTTTTTCCGGATCTCTACTCCAGCATCAAGGAGCAGCTGGAGCTGGAGCAGCCCCTGCTATGCAGGGCCAGGCCAAGCAGCCAGGAAGGAAAAAACAGCGAGGAAGCCTCTTCTGGGCAGATTAAGCTGGTGGCAGAAAGCATCCAGCTTCTGGAACAGGCAGAGGTGGACAGCTGCCAGCCCTGCCAGCTGGAGATGACTGCCGCGCTGCTGCAGGATGCCAGGCTGCAGGAGCTGAAATCCATCCTGCAGCGCTTCCCCGGCCACAATCCGGTGCAGATACTTCTGCATCTGCAGGAGGCCAGCTGCAGGGTCCAGCTGGGCCCCAACTTCTGCGTCAGCCCCAATCCGGAATTATGGCGCGAAATTGAGCAATGGAAAGCACAAGCCGCCCAAGGGCCTAGTCCCAACCTGCTGCAGGCCCCAAGCTCAGAAAGCGCCCTTAGAACCTGAAAACCCCCTGGAGCCCCCATGCCAGAGACCAGATCCATATATAGACTGCAGGTCAGCTCCAGCTTCAGCTCCTCCCATCAGCTGCGACATTACCAGGGCAAATGTGAGGCTCTGCACGGACATAATTTCACGGTCCAGGCTGAAGTGGAAGGCTCTGAGCTGGAGCAGGGAACCGAGATCCTCATGGACTTCGCAGAGCTCAAATCCCTGCTGAACTCCATTTTGCAGGAGCTGGACCACAAGCACCTCAATGAATTACCTGCCTTCCAGGACCAGAACCCTTCCTCTGAGAACCTGGCCCGCTATATCTATCAACACCTAAAACTCGACCTGGTGGGCCGGCCTGTCCAGCTGCGCTGGGTCAGCGTATCTGAGAAGGAGACTTCCAGGGCGGTGTATCTTGAGGGCTAGGCTATGCGGCTGCTCCTGCAAAGGGTGAAATGGGCCAAAGTGGAAGTGGGAAGCCAGGAGAAAGCCCAAATAGGTCCAGGGCTTTTGATATTGGCTGGATTCTCTGCCCTGGACCAGAAGGATCTGCCCTTGTCGAAGGCCTGGAGCAAGATCCTGGATAAGATCCCTGGCCTGAGGATCTTTCCTGACCAGGAGGGCAAGTCCAACCTGGATCTCCATGATCTGCAGGGTCAGATCCTGCTGGTCTCCCAGTTCACTCTATTTGCTGACTGCAGCAAGGGCCGCAGGCCATCCTTCATCAGGGCCGCGCCTGCGGATCTGGCTAGGCAGCTGCAGCAAAGTCTCTTCCAGGACTTGGCCAACCGGGTCCCTTCCAGGGTGCAGCAGGGCGTATTCGGCGCAGAAATGGATGTTTCTTATTGCAATTGGGGGCCTATGAGCATTATTCTGGATAGTCAGGATTTCCAATGAGCAGCCAGGCAGCGAGGTCCCATGCAGAATACAGGCATCAAGATCCTGATCACAGATGACTCCCCAGGCTGGCGGGAGGACCTGAACAACATCCTGCACCTGGAAAGCTACCAGCTCTTCCTGGCGGAAAACGGGGAGCAGGCTGTGCACAGTTACTTGCTGCACAAGCCGGAGATCATCCTCCTGGATTTGAACCTGCCCGGCCTAAATGGCCTGGAAGTCATTGACTACATCCGAAACCAGGCTAATGACACGGATATTTACATCATCTCCATCACTTCCGAGGATGACCCGGACAAGAAATCCCGGGCCCTGAACCTGGGTGCCAACGATTTTCTGCTCAAGCCCTTTGCTGCAGAAGAGCTCAAGGCCAGGCTCAACGTGGCCAAGCGCCAGCTCAGATTGAACCAGCAGCTGCGCCAGGCCTACCAGAGAATTGCCAGGGAAATAGACACCGTGGCCTCTTTGCAGGTCAAGCTGCTGCCCAAAGAGTGCGTGAGCAGGAAGGACATCTCAGTACAGACCTTGTACAGGCCCTCAGGCCGCGCCAGTGGGGACTACTACGACTTCTTTCCCATAGACGAGAACACCCTGCGGGTGGTCATAGCAGACGTCTCCGGCCACGGAGCCAGGGCGGCCTTCCTGATGGCCATGGTCAGGGCCTTGATCAGGAGCTCAGAAAGCCACTTCTTTACCCTGGCCCAGAGCCTGCACCTGGTTAACAAGCAGCTTTGTGAAATAATCGGCAACGAGCCTGATTTTGTGACCCTGTTTGTTGCGGACGTGAACAACAAAGAGGGCAGCCTGACCTACATCAATGCCGGCCATTGTCCAGGGATCCTGAGCACTTCAGTCCAGGACTGCCAGCTCCTGCAGCCCACGCATACCATCCTGGGCTTCTTCGATCTGGAGTTTCAGCCCACAAAGCAGGAAATCTCTGGAGACAGCACCCTTTTGTTGTTCACGGACGGCTTCTATGAATGGGATATCTCCCCAGGCGTCCAGTATGGTTTGGAGAACTTCATATCCCTGGCTTCGGATCTGATCTGCAGAGTAGACTTGAATCTCCCTGAGCTGGAGCAATACATGATGCAGGATATGCATTTCAAGCCAAGCTTCAGGGATGACCGCAGCGCCCTGTTGATCAGATGGGGTGGATAGTGCTAAGAAGTTTGCTTGTAACTTCTCAATAACCATCATGCCCTACATGGGCACAGTTAAGCAGAGCGAACTTCAACCCACATTGCAAGGGGCGAGCGCCGCTCGCCCCTTGGCATCGCAGCAGCACGTCACTTGAACATAGGCCTATGTGAAGGCATAGGCTTGTAGGGGCCGACCGGCGGTCGCCCTCTGTATTGGTCAACATATCGATTACGATTACGACCACGACAACGACAGCGAGGGGAGGGCAGAGCAAATCGTGATTGGTCGTTGTCGTCATCGCTGTCGATACTGAAGAAGCCCTTCATTTGGCATCATTCGTAGGGTCGTCATAGTGACCGTATCCTGATCCTGGACAAAAGACTCCCAAGGAGCCCAGAATGGAAAAGCTGAACATAGAAAAGACAGGCCGGATCTGCATACTGCGCTTTTCCGGGGAGCTGACCCTGGAGGTGGTGGACAAGCTCAAGGAAGAAACCGAGCAGTACCTGCAGACCCAGGAATGCCCTGTGCTGGTCCTGGACCTTTCCCAGACCATGTTCCTGGACAGCTCTGGCATTGGCCTTTTGGTCAATCTAAACAATAAGCAAAAGGAAAAGGGGCTGGAGTTTTATCTGCTGAGCCCATCCCCCCAGGTCAGGAAGACCCTGAGCCTGGTCAAGCTGCTTGAGTTTTTCAATATCCTGGAAAGCGAAGACGAGCTGCAGCAACTGCAGGCTTAAAGACCAGGCCCTAGTTCTTCCAGAACTGGGGATGGAACATGATCAGTACTGTGTATATCTCCAGCCTGCCCAGGAGCATGCACAGGCTTAGCACCCATTTGCCTAGCAAAGGAACCTGAGCATAGTTCTGGGCCGGGCCTACTGCAGCAAACCCTGGACCAATGTTGCTCACACAGGCGATCACCGCAGCAAATGCGGACAGCATGTCCAGGCCCAGGGCGGACAAGGCCAGAGCAGCAATACAGGCCAGAAACAAATAAAGTATAAAATAGCCCCAGATGCCCTGCAGCACCTCTTCAGGCACCAGCCTGCCTCCCATCTTGAGGTGCATGACCGCCTTGGGATGGATAAGCCTCTTGAGTTCTCGCATGCCGTGCTTGAACAAAAGGATCAGCCGCATGCACTTCATGCCCCCGGCTGTGGAGCCGGCACATCCACCCATGAGCATACACAGCAAAAGCACCACCTGGGCCAATCCAGGCCAGAGATCATAGTCTGCTGTACCGAACCCAGTGCTGGTGATCAGGGACAGGACCTGGAAACTGCTGTAGCGCAATGCATCTCCCAGGTCGGTATATACAGGACCCCAGATACTCAAGCAGACCAGGCTCACCCCGGCCAAAATCAACAAACTGAAGACCCGAAATTCAGTATTGCGCCAGTAAGGCCTGATTTCTCCGCCCAGCAGCCTGAAATGCAAGGCAAAGTTTGTCCCGGCAATAAACATGAACAAAATGACCACCACTTCCAGATACAGGCTGTCAAAATGGCCCACTGAGGCGTTCTGGGTGGAAAAGCCTCCGGTAGCAATGGTGCTGAAGGCGTGATTCACTGCCTGGAAGGCATCCATACCTCCCAGAAACAAAAGCAAGAACAAAATACAAGAGAAAAGGAGATAGACCTTCCAGAGCAAAAGGGCAGTATCCTTGATCCTGGGCCGCAGCTTGTCCGGGGCTGGCCCGGGCACTTCCGCCTTGTAGAGCTGCATTCCTCCCACACCCAAAAAAGGCAAAATCGCCAAAGACAAAAGTATAATCCCCATGCCCCCCAGCCAGTGGCATAGGCTGCGCCAAAGCAGCAAGCTGGGCGCCAGGGCCTCCACATCCTGCAGGATAGAGGCCCCGGTGGTGGTCAGCCCGGAAAAAGTCT
Source organism: Desulfohalobiaceae bacterium (assembly GCA_046546355.1). Lineage (GTDB taxonomy): Bacteria > Desulfobacterota > Desulfovibrionia > Desulfovibrionales > Desulfothermaceae > CAZBUB01. Next base: position 23,854 of record JBKGXZ010000016.1, read on the forward strand.
CGAACACACAGTCTGTGAACAAAGGGATCTGCCTGCTCAAATAAAAAGGCAAAGCCCCAAACAGACCTGCACTCAGCCAGCCTAGGCTGACAATTGCCATGCCCTCCCTGATGGCTATGGTCTCTACTTTATGAGTCCTGAAAAATACATAGCACAAGAAACCGACGCTGCAGGCCAGACTCAGGGATTGGAAAAAGATGAGTGCTTGGCCGTCTGCAAAATAAAGGGAGGCAAAAATCAGGGGAAGCTGCAACAGGCCTACCACACATATTATCAGGCCCACAGAGCGCAACACGAATCTCCAGCGCATTTTTTAGGCCTTTTTTTGCCCCGCTTGGCTCAGGAGCTTGTCCTCCACCTGCGAGATCTGCTTCCTGGTGCTCAGGATAACCACTCGGTCCCCGGGCCTGATCAGGCTGTCGCCGGTGGGGATCACTACCTCCTGGGTGCTAATTATGCACAAAACAATAGCTCCCTTGGGAAAGGGCAGATCTTTCAACCTCTTGTTAGCCAGAAAGGAGTCCTGCCCCACCTTGACCTCCAGTGCCTCGGCCTTGTCCTGGATGGAAATGCTGGAAATAACAGTGCCGTGGCGCACATAGCGCAGTATGCTGTTGGCTGCGGACAGCCTGGGGCTTACCGTATGCTCCAGACCAATGGTCTGCATAAGGGCCAGATAGGCATTCTTGTCAATCCTGGTGATGGTCACCTTGCTCCCCATGCTTTTAGCCAGCAGGGAGCAAAGGATATTGCCCTCCTCATCTCCGGTGAGAGGAAGCACCACATCCATCTCAGAGATGTTCTCCTGCTGCAAAAGATCCTGATCAGTACCATCACCATGCAGCACTAAGCTCCGTTCCAGATTCTGGGCCAGAAATTCACACCTCTCCCTATCCCTTTCCAGCAATTTGACCTGCAGACCTTTTTTGCGCTCCAGTTGCTTGGCCAGCCTGAAGCCTATGTTGCCTCCGCCTATGATCATGACATCGTGGTGCTGCCTGGCTTTGGAGCCAAATGCTTGCAGGACCTGCTGCAGGTCCTTCTTGGCGCAGACGAAATAGACCAGATCCCTGGCCTGAATAATATCCGCGCCAGAGGGAATGATCGCTTTTTCGCCCCGGAAGATGGCGGCTACTATAAAATTGGCCACTCCCAGCTTTTGCTTGACCTGGGCCAGATCCAGGCCTGCCAGCCTGTTTCCCTCATGGATCCAGATCCCAGCCAGGTTGACCTGCACATCCGTGAATTCACTGATCTCTGCAGCACCAGGAGCGCTCATCAAGCGCTCTATGGAGTCAACCACCTCTTCTTCAGGATTGACCACGATATCAATATGCAAAAGATCCTTAGCCAGCACCTCCTGGTATTCCGTGTACTCTGGATTGCGGATCCTGGCCACCTTGATCAGATCCGGGGCCAGGATATTGCTGAAGGTACAGGCTATGAGATTGATCTCGTCGCTATCTGTTACTGCCAGCAAAAGATCAGCTGTCCCCACCCCTGCCTGTTGCAAAATCCTGGGGCTGCTGCCTGGACCCTGCACGGTCTCCACATCCAGCTTTTCTGCAATGCCTGCTAGGACCTGGGCATCCTTGTCCACCACCACCACTTCTTTATCCTCTGCAGCCAACCTCCAGGCGATATAGGACCCCACCTCGCCTGCACCGATAATGATGATCCTCACCTTGCATTCTCCCAGGCTAGACTATTCGCCTATGATCTTAACCAGGACCCTCTTTTTGCGGCCTCCGTCAAACTCGCCGTAGAAAATCTGCTCCCAGGGCCCGAAATCCAGTTTGCCCTTGCTGATGGCTATCACCGCCTCCCGGCCCATGACCTGGCGCTTCATATGGGCGTCAGCATTGTCTTCGCCCACGTTGTGCCTGTATTGGGAGACAGGCTCGTGCGGGGCCAGTTTCTCCAGCCACTGCTCATAGTCCTGATGCAGCCCTGGTTCGTCGTCATTTACAAACACCGAGGCAGTAATATGCATGGCATTGACCAGAACCAGGCCCTCCTGGATCCGGCTTTCATGCAGACATTCCTCCACTTGAGGAGTAATGTTGATGAATTCACGTCTGCCCTTGACCTCAAACCAGAGTTCTCTCCGATAGCTGCGCATTGAATCCTCCTTGTGGCTTACTCCTTGTCTGCAACCTGCAGACTGTTTAAAATGAGACAATGCCCTGCAACCACAGTGAGAAGCCCCACTTACAATAAAGGCTTTTTTTTGCCGAGCTTTCAGGGTATACTGCCCAACAGCAGCCAGGTCAAGGCCTGGCAATAACTGTGCCGCTGCAAGAATACTAGCAGCCGCAAACTGCAAACCAGAAAACAGACAAGGAGGCACGGCCATGGAGCTGATCAGGAAGACTATCCTAGCGGGCTTGGGTACCGCAGTTGTCACCAGGAGCAAGATCAAGGAGACCATGCACAACCTGGTGGAGCAGGGTAAGCTGACTACAGAGGAAGCTGAGAAGTACTCCCAGGAACTTATTGAGGCCGGGGAAAAGGAATTCGGAGAATTGCGTCAGGAGACCCTGGAGAATCTGCAGAGCTTTGCCTCCCAGATGAATCTGGCCAAGCAGGATGACCTGCAGGCCTTGACCGAAAAGGTGCAAAACCTGGAAAAACGGTTGGACCTTATGCAGGAAAAGCTGCGCACTCAGAATTCAGAGCAGGAATAATCCAGGGGTTATTGTGGATTTCAATACCATTTCTAAATTTAACCGCTTCAAGGACATAGTACTCATCCTCTTTAAATACGGCTTCGGGGACATTATAGGCCGCCTGGATCTCCAGGACAAGGTCCTGCCCTTAAGGATCCGCAAAACCTCTACTACGAGGTATACTACCTGGGAGAGGATCCGCATGGCCATAGAGGAGCTGGGGCCCACATTTGTCAAGCTGGGTCAGCTGCTCAGTCTAAGGCCTGATCTCATCCCGCTTCCATTGATCCGGGAGCTGAGCAAGCTCCAGGATGCAGTGCCTCCGGAAAACTTTTCTGAAATCCAGAAACAGCTGGAGTCATCCCTGGGAAAACCTTTACAGGAAGTCTTTTCTGAATTTGAGTCCACGCCCCTGGCTGCAGCCTCATTGGCCCAGGTACACAGGGCCCAGTTGGCTGCAAACCAGGAAGTGGTGGCAGTCAAAATCCAAAGACCAGGGATCAAAAGCACCATCAACACCGACTTGAACATTTTGGCCGGACTGGCCAAGAGGGTTCACGAACGAGTGGAGTCCATGCAGGTCTATGATCTGCCTTTGCTGGTGCAGGAAATCAGAAGACTCCTGCAACAGGAGCTGGATTTTGAAAAGGAGGGCCGCAACATCCGCCTGGCGCAGGCCAACTTCCAGGATCATCCCTATTTGCGCCTGCCCAAAGTGTACATGGAATATAGTGATCCCAAGCTCTTGATAATGGAGCTGATCCGAGGCAAAAAGTTAAAGGATATCCAGGAGCTGCCCCAGGAAGAAAAAAAGCTATTGGCCCAAAATGGGATCCAGGTCTCTTTGCAGCAGATCCTGCAGGACGGATTCTTTCACGCCGACCCCCACCCTGGAAACATCCTGGTTTTGCAGCAGGCCAGCTTCAGCCTCCTGGACTGGGGCATGGTGGGCAGGCTGACTCCGAGCACCAGGTTCAAGTTGATCACCTTGATAGAGGCCCTGGTGGACAAGGATAGTGAGACTGTGCTCCATGTTTTGCTCTCCCTTTCCAGCCAGGATCAGCCAGTGCAAAAGGAGGTCCTGCACAGGGAGATCATGGACATCCTGGATGATTTCCATTCCGTGCCTCTGAAAGAGCTAGACCTGGGCCATCTCCTCTCAGACTTGACCAATATTTTGCAGCAGCACAGGATTCGGCTCAGTTCAGAACTGGCCATAATGATCAAGGCCCTGGTCACCAGCGAAGGCACTGCAAGATTCCTCTACCCTGATCTGAACATTGTAGCTGAAGCAGAGCCTTTTGTGCGGGAGTTGGCCTTGCAAAAGTATGCCCCCAAAAATCTTTGGAGATACATAAAGCACAATTTAAGCAACCTGTTACAGCTGCAGCAGGAATTACCAGGTCAAATCAACCAGATCCTGACCAAGATGACTCAAGGGGAGCTGTCCATCGGTTTTCAGCACAAAGGGCTAGAAGACATGCGTCAGACCCTGAATCATATCGCCAATCGGATCACATTGGGTCTGATCACCGCAGCTATGATCATCAGTTCCTCCATGATCATCACCACTGGAGTGGACCCCCTGCTTTTCGGTTATCCGGCCCTGGGGTTAGTGGGATATTTGCTGTCAGCCTGTGTGGCCATCTGGGTAATTATCGATATCTTCCGGAGAAGAAAAAGGTGACTGCCCCAAACCAGACCTTAAGGAGTCTTGACGATGACTAGAGAACAAGCTCTACAGCTTTTAAAAGACAACTGCCCTGAGCAGCAATTGCTGCAACATTCCCTGCAGACTGAAGTTGTTTTGGCTCATTTGGCGAAGCACCTGGAACAGGACCCACAGCTTTGGTCTTTGACCGGGCTGTTGCACGACCTGGACTATTCCAGAACCAAGGACCAGCCAGAAAAGCATGGTCTGCTGGCTGCAGAGATGCTCCAGGACAGCCTGCCATCGGAAGCAGTCCAGGCCATAAAGGCCCACAACAGCGAGATGACCGGAATCCAGCCTTTAAGCAGCCTGGATTACGCCTTGCGCTGCGGGGAAAGCGTAACCGGCCTGGTCTGGGCCAACGCCCTGGTCAGACCCCAAGGCATGCAGGGCATGAAGCCTAAGAGCCTGAAGAAGAAGATGCAGGACAAGAGCTTTGCAGCCAATGTCAGCAGGGACAGGATCCGGGAATGCGAGAGGTTAGGCTTGGAATTGGGGGAGTTTCTGCAGATCTCTATTCAGGCCATGTCCGAATTTGAGCAGGACTTGTCCCAGCATGAAAGCCAGAGCTCCTAGTGCCTGGTCAATAGTATAAGCAAGGTGTCATT
>JBKGXZ010000017.1:0-25651 GCA_046546355.1 Desulfohalobiaceae bacterium
ATCGCTTTTAATCAGGCCTGTCGGCAAATCACAGGCTTGTGTACAAGGGGCGACCGGCGGTCGCCCTTTTTGGAGAAAGCTATTGCTGGAGATCACGTTTTGCACACAAACAGGAGCAAGGATATGCCAATTTATGAGTATGTCTGCAATAATTGCGCAAAGGAGTTCGAGGAGCTGATCCTGGACAGCCAGGAGCAGGTGCTCTGCCCTGAATGCGGGGCCGGAGATGCCAGGAGGATGCTCTCCAGATGCAGAACCAGAATGGGGGGCCAGGCAGGCAGTGAGCTGAGTTCTGACGGGGTTGCTGCAGGTGGCGGAGGCTGTGGCAGCTGCAGCGCTGGCAGCTGTGCATCCTGCGGCTAGCGGGCAATCAGCCTTTGGGGCTACCAATTCGAGTTATACTTTCTCCAAAAGGGTAAAAGCTTAAAATAGCCCCCATGCCTTGGCTACGGGCACAACGAAGCATGGAAAACTTCAACCCTTGTGGTATTGGTCAACATATCGATTGCGATTACGATCACGACAACGATAGTGAGGGGAAGACAGGGCAAATCGTAATCGTGGTCGTTGTCGTAATCGCTATCGATACCAATGATATCTATCTTACCACGGGCAGAAGGGCGACCGGCGGTCGCCCTTTTTGGGAGAAAGCTGTTGCTGGGGATCGATTTTTCCATACAAAGCTTCACAGTGAAATTGCCGGGCACGAGCATGAAACTTGCGAGATTCGGTATTAGACCTAAGGAAAGGTGATAGATCAGCTATGCAGCAGGAAGTAACTATAGCCACCAGGGGCAGCAAGCTGGCCCTGTGGCAGGCGAATCATGTGGCAGACTTGCTGCGTGCGGAATATCCCGGGCTGCAGGTCAGTCTGAAGACCATCAAGACTTCCGGGGACAAGATCCAGGATGTGCCCCTGGCTAAGATCGGGGGCAAGGCCCTGTTCGTCAAGGAGATTGAGGAGGCCATGCTGGCTGGGGAGGCTGACCTGGCCGTGCACAGTATGAAAGATGTGCCTGCAGTTCTGCCCCAGGGCCTGAAATTGGGGGTGGTGCCCCGCAGGGAGGATTTTTCCGACTGTCTGCTGAGCAAGGACTATCCAGATCTTAAGTCCTTGCCAGAAGGCAGTGTGGTAGGCACCAGCAGTCTGCGCAGACAGGCCCAGCTTTTGGCCCTGCGGCCTGATCTGGAGATAAGGAGCCTCAGGGGCAATCTGGATACCAGGCTGCGTAAGCTGCAGCAAGGGGAGTATACCGCTATAGTGGTGGCTTCTGCCGGGCTGCTCAGGCTGGGCCTGCAGGCTGAACACTGCTATAGGCTGCAGCCTCCGGATTTTCTGCCAGCTATAGGGCAGGGGGCTTTGGCTTTGGAATATCCAGAGGCCAATACAGAGCTGGAAGAGCATCTCGCTTTCATGGAGCATGGGCCTACCAGGTACGCCCTCGCGGCAGAAAGAAGCTTTTTGCATGAGCTGGAAGGCGGCTGCCAGGTGCCTATTGCTGGCTTAGCCAGACAGGAAGGTCCAGACAGCTTGTTGCTGCAGACACTGGTCGCGGACCTGCAGGGCAGAAGGGTGCTGCGTAGGCAAGCCCGGTCTGAGCTGAGCAGGGCAGAGGATATGGGCAGGGAAGTGGCCCGGGAGATTTTAGACAGCGGGGGCAGAGAGATACTACAGGAGATATATTCCAGCCAAGATTAAGAATCAAGGGCAACAGCCCGGGCAAAGCCTAGCCAAGCAGAATTGCTCACGCAGACAGGGCCTTGGTGTTCAGCAGGCTTTGTACCCGGAGAAGATCCTCCTGGCAGTTGATATTCAGAAAGGACAAAAGCTCAGGATCAGCCTGCCTAAGGATTGTTTCCGGGAGCTCCTGGACCAGTACCCGGCGATACAGATTGCTGATCTTGACCTGTTGCTGGTGCAAAAGATCTTCGATCCAGGGCAGGCAGCCCTTGGAGTATATCGCGCATAACGGCTCGAAAAAGCCGTCCTTTTTGGGCACCAGGACCTGATATTCCTGGTGCCAGCTGGCAAGCAGCAACTTGATGAGCCCTGTCTGCAGCAAGGGCATGTCGCAGGCAGTGACAAAGGCCTGATTGTGGGTGGCCTGCAAGAGCCCGGCATGTATTCCTGTCAGGGAGCTTCGGATCTGAAATATGTCCTCTACTACCCTCAACCCTGGCTCGGGGTAAAGATCAGGCTGTCTGGTAACTAGGATTATTTCCTGAAACAAGGGCTTCAGCACCCCAAGCACCCTGTGCAGGAAGTATTGGCCCTGCAGCTTCAGAAAGCTTTTGTTCAGGCCCTGCATCCTGGTGTTCAGGCCGCCGCTGAGTATGACTGCCGAGAAATTGCCCTGCATTGGCCAGCCTACGAAGTTGGAGGTGATATCCGGCTGTTTTTTGCCTCTGTCCCAAGGCGTCTAAGCTTAGGCATGATTGCTGAATATTGCAAGCAGATTGCTCAGGTGAAGACTCGCGCCGCTCAGGGCTAAGCCCAGGGCTTTTCCTGTCAGGGCCAGTCTGAACCAGGTTTCAAGCATTGGTAATGGATTATGCAGAACAACCACTATGAGCAAAAGCCCCTTGAGGCTTCCGGGGCAGACAGTACAGAGCCGGAAGGCCAGGACAGCAGCAAAAGTCCTCAAGCCAGCAAGGGCTTCCACCTGGATGTGAACCACAGCCATCTGTTCCTGCTATTGCTGCTGCTGGCTGTATTCTATGGCTGCTACTCCATGTTCAAGCCTTATCTGGATCCTATTATAGTGGCTGTAATCCTGGGTATTTTGCTGGGTCCTGTGCACCGCAGGCTTGAGACCAAGCTGGGGGGCAGAAAGAATCTGGCTGCCCTGGTCTCCTGCTTGTTGCTGACTTTCATGGTGATTTTACCTTTGGTGTTTGTTTCCACTGCTCTTATCAAGCAGGGAATCAACTCCTTTGGGGCCATATCCCAATGGATTTCCCAAGGCAGGTACCAGGAGCTGTATACCCTGCCTTTAGTGGAAAGGGCCATACAGTACGTTATAGGGCTCTGGCAGGATATGACGCACTATTTTCCGGATCTGGAGACTGTGGACTTCAGACAGCTCATACTGCAGGAGACAACCGGTCTGGGTTCCTTTTTTGTGGGTCAGGCTGGACATTTGCTGGGCAATGTCACTGCTTTGGTGGGCAAGTTTTTCTTGATGATAGCTATATTTTACTTCGTGATCCGGGACGAGGAGAGTTTCTCCAGATATATTCTGTACCTGATTCCTTTATCTGCTTCCCAGAAGCAAAGCATAATCAGCAAGATTAAGGATATTACCAGGTCAGCCCTGTTGGGAAACCTGATTGTGGCAGCTGTACAGGGAGCAGCCGGAGGGTTGGCCTTCTGGGTAGTGGGGCTGCCAGGTCTGTTCTGGGGGGTAATGATGGCTTTTTCATCTCTGATCCCGGTGGTGGGCACAGGCTTGATCTGGGTTCCTGCAGGGATATATCTCTTGACAGCCGGGAGCACGGTATCCGCAATCTTCCTTTTGCTGTGGTGTACATTTGTGGTGGGCCTGGTGGATCAGTTGCTGCGGCCGCTGTTCATGCGCGGGGGTTCTAACATGAGCGTGCTGCTTCTCTTCCTGTCCATCCTGGGCGGGCTTACCTATTTCGGGATGATCGGGCTTTTGTATGGCCCTTTGCTGCTGGGGCTGGCCCTGGTCTTGCTTTTGATATACAAAAGCGAATTCGAGCCCTTTTTGGATTACCAGGATAAAAGATAGCCCTGCGCTTGGCTGGGCTCCAGGCCTGCGTTTAAGCCAAAAAAAACAGGCCGGATTCTGGAGCATCCGGCCTGTTTGCTGCGCTTGGCCTGTTGGTGGCAGAAAAACTAGCAGCTGGTGCAGGAGCTACAGCCTCCGGCTGCTTGGGCATTGAGCTGAGAGGAAATCTTGAAACCGAACTGGCTGCCGTCCACCACAATAGGGGCTGCAGTCTGCATAAGGCTTTTGTCCACCAAGAAGGTGTAACCTCTCACGTCATAGACATCGTCAGTGTCTTTTTGCTCGTCCAGAGCAAGTCCCAACTGGGGGCCGCCTCAGCCAGGGGCCATATAAACCCTGATGGGAGAAACGCTCTCCTGCTTTTGAAAATGCTGATCCAGCAAACTTTTTGCGCCTTCTGTCAATTCAAACATATATTCCTCCTGAGTTAGTCTAGTTTCTAAATACAACAGAAAAACCAGCTTGTCAATTCCTTAATCAATAATAAGCATGATTCCCATTAATAATTGATGCTCAGCTCTGCCTCTGGCCGCAGACTTCCCGTTTGATCGAGAAAGAAACCCTATAGCTTGTTCATGGAGATTGCTTTCGACGAAGCAATCTCCATAGGTTATGATCTTGTTCATACCAGGGGAATGCTTTTGTTCAGGGCTATCTCCCCGGGGTCAAGGTGTACGTCATAGGCCAGGATCATAGTCCCTGCCTGCCTGGCCTGCTGCAGCAGGGATGCGTATTTGGGATCCACGTCCCTGGCTGGGCTGAAATCCCGGGCGTCCTGGCGCTGAATCAGGTACAGGATTGCTGTTTTGTAGCCCTGGGCCTGCAGATCCCGGAGCAGGGCCAGGTGCTTTTGACCTCTGCTGGTAGGGGCATCAGGGAAAAAGGCTGTGCTGCCCCTGGTCCAGGTACAGCTTTTGACCTCCAGATAGCACCGGACCTGGTCAGCTTCCTGGAGCAGGAAATCAATCCTGCTGCCTGCCGTGGTCTTGACCTCCTGCCTGATTTTAGAATAGCTTGCAAGCTCTGGGATCATTTTGCCTTGCAGGGCTTCCAGAACGATACGATTGGCCAGCATGGTGTTTACTCCCACCCAGGAGGCGGGCATCCGGATCAGTTCCCAGGTATAGGAGAGCTTGCGTCTGGGATTATTTGCCTTGGAGAGGCATACCGGCTGTCCGGGCTGGCTGCAGCCCAGCATGCTCCCTGTATTGGGGCAGTGAGCAAGGGCTGTGGATCCGTCCTTTAGGGCCACCTGGGCGGTGAATCTGTTCGGCCTGCCCAGGAGGCGGGCGGAGGTCAGCTGGGGTAGAAGCATAGCGAGTCCTTGCTCAGCAGTGGAGCTGCTTATGGAAAAAAAGATAGAGATTCTGGACCAGGAACAGATTAACCGCTCCTTGCAGCGGTTGACCTACGAGGTTCTGGAAAGGCACGTCCATATCCAGGGACTCTGCCTGGTGGGCATCCAGCGCAGAGGGGTGCAGCTGGCCCAGAGGATAAAGCAGTGTCTGGATTCCAGACTGGGCTCATCCTTGCCCTTGGGCAAGCTGGATATCAATCTGTATCGGGACGACTGGACCTCTTTGTCTGCCCATCCCATGATCAACAGCACCGAGGTGCCTTTTGAGGTTCAGGACCAGGAGATACTCCTGGTGGATGACGTGCTCTACACAGGCAGAACCATCCGGGCAGCCCTGGAGGCCATCCTGGACTTCGGCCGGCCCAGGCGGGTGGAGCTTCTGGTCCTGGTAGACAGGGGCCACAGGGAGCTGCCCATCCATGCCGATTATGTGGGCAAGAAAGTGAATACAGCCCGGGATGAGCAGGTTGATGTCCTGGTGGAGGAGCTGGACAGCCAGGATGCCGTGCTGCTGTATTCCCGGGCCTAGCCAGAGTTAGAGCAGGCCTGCCTGCTGCAGGGTCTGGCGTAACTGTTCCAGGTTTTCCTCCTGCATCTGGGTTAAGGGCAGCCTGAGCTCCATATGCATCCTGCCCATCAGGTGCAGGGCAGTCTTGACCGGTATGGGGTTGGTCTCCAGGAACATTGCCCGGCATAAGGGGGCCAGCTCATAATGCAGCTGCAGGCAACGCTGTCTGTCCTGGCTGGCGTGGGAGCTGCAAAGGGAGCTCATCTTGTCCGGAGCAATATTGCTGACCACAGAGATAACCCCTTTGCCGCCCTGGGCCAGCAAGGGCAGCACAATGAAGTCCTCACCAGCCAGAACAGTGAAGTCTTTGGAGCAGAACTCTATCATCTCAGAGACCTGCTTGATATTCCCGCTGGCTTCCTTGACCCCGACCACTTCTGGAATTTCCCTGTCCATCTTGGCCAGGGTCTGGGGCAGGAGGTTGCTGCCTGTCCTGCCAGGCACGTTATAGACCACCATAGGCAGGGAGACCTCCTGGGCAATAGCCTGATAATGGGCAAACAGGCCTGCCTGGGTGGGTTTGTTGTAGTAGGGGGTGATAAGCAGACCCCCATCTGCTCCGGCTTGCTTAGCGAACTTGGTCAGCTCTATGGCCTCCCGGGTGTTGTTAGAGCCAGCGCCTGCCAATATGGGCACTCTGCCCCGGGTCTGCTCTACACAGATCTTGATCACTTGCTTGTGCTCCTCATGGGACAGGGTGGCTGACTCTCCAGTTGTGCCGCAGGGCACCAGGCCATGAATACCCTGCTGGATCTGCCACTCTATGTGCTCCCTGAATGTGTCCTCATCAACTTTATCCCCACGAAAAGGGGTTACCAGGGCGGTATAGGCGCCTGCGAATTGCATGTCTTCCTCCTTTAGCTTTGGGCTTAATCTGTTTTGAGCTGCACAGCCTCTGGATCCAGGTAGCCAGCAAAAACCAGCACTGCTTTACCCTGGAGATGCACTCCATCCTGATCCAGGAAGATGCTCAACTCCTCCTGTCCAGAAGTGATGATCCTGGACTGGTCCCCGCATAGAGACAACTCTCTGGCTATAACTGCTGCAGCTGCAGCTCCGGTGCCGCAGGCCAGGGTCTCGCCTTCCACTCCGCGCTCATAGGTGCGCACGTATAGTTGATTTGGCCCTGTTTTTCCCACCAGGTTCACATTCGCACCCTGGGGCGCGAACCTGGGGTGGTACCTGATTGCAGGCCCCAGTTCCTGGATGTCCAGCTGGGAAGGATCTTCAGAGAAATGTACCGCATGGGGTACTCCTGTGTCCACATAATGCACCTGCAAAGGCCCCTGGCCTGGAATGGACAGTTCCATGCGCAAGCAGAGGTCTTTGGGCCTGGTGAGCTGGACCTGGACTTGATTTTTGCCCGGCAGGACTTTGGCCTGTACAGGGCCAGCGTCAGTGCCCAAAACATGGCTGCTGCCTGCCAGGCCCAAGCGATAGGCCAGCCAGGCGGCGCAGCGGGAGCCGTTGCCGCACATCTCTGCCCTGGAGCCGTCTGAATTGAAAAAGTGCCACCTATAGTCTATGCCCTGTTCCCTGGGAGCAGATTGTAGCAGAATAAGGCCGTCCGCACCCACTCCCAGGGCTCTTTGGCAAATTTTTTGGGCCCAAAAGGGCATGCTGGAAGGCTCAAGCCGCAAATGATCATTTTGGATAAGCACAAAATCATTGCCGCTGCCCTGCATCTTGAAGAATGGCACTGGCTGCGCGTCCCGGAAGATTTTGAGTATCTGCATCTGACCGGGATCTGTCATGCTGTTGGTTCCTGGCTCGATCATTGATTCAAAAACTCCTTAAGGTCCTTGCCCACCCGGAAAAAGGGCAGCCTTTTGGGCTGGACATCCACTACCTCTCCAGTGCTGGGGTTGCGTCCTTTGTAGCCAGCGTATTCCTTGATTTTGAAGCTGCCAAAGCCTCTGATCTCCACCCTGTCTCCATGCTTTAGAGAATTTTTGATGCTTTCAAAGAAAGTGTTGACTATAGTGGTTGCTTCCTCCAGCGAGACACCCTGCTTTTCAGCCAAAGCTTTGATGAGTTGACTTTTGTTCATTTTGGCCTCTCTTGTAGGGATAGTGGTTGAGGAAAATTGCAAAAGGACAGGGAAAATGCGCCACTTAAGGTTAAGACACCCAGAATATTATATTTTATGCATTAACCCAGTGCTGGCTGTCAAGCCCTGTTCTCAACCACCTTCCAGCTCCAGCTCGATTGGCTTGTTCAGTTCAGGCTGCAGCTTGTCCCGCAACAGCTGGATCTGTTCCGCTAGTCTCTGAATGCCCTTATAAGCCTCAGATCTAGAGGCATGCTTGCTGAGCGGGATCTGCTTCAGGATGGCCTGAGCCACTGCCTGGTCATACAGGATGATGCCCAAAAGCTGGACCTGGATGCCTAGAAACTTTTCGCATGCGGCCTGGAGCCTCTTAAAGCTTTGCTCCCCTTCCTGTCTGCTCTTGACCATGTTGACTATTATGAAAACGCGCTGCACCTGCTTTTGACTATGCAGGACCTTGATGAGTGCGTATCCATCTGTCAGGGATGTGGGCTCTGGGGATATAACCACACACTTAACCCTGGTCATGGCAGCCAGGGAGGTGACCGTGGTGCTTATGCCTGCGCCCAGGTCCAGAATCAGGTAGTTGTAGCTGCTGAAGTGCTTGTTTAGCTTCTGGAACAAAATAGTCTGCAGATCCCAGTCCCACTCCACCAGCTCCGGAACCCCTGACGCGGCAGGCAGGAAGTCAAAGCCGTTAGGCTCCAGACTGAACAGGACATCCTCAGGAGCTGTGTCCGGCTCCAGGAGGTCTTCCAGGTTGCGCTCCGGGGCCACGCCCAGCAAAACGTCCAGGTTGGCCAGCCCCATATCGCAGTCCATGAGCATGCAGGACTCATGCATATTGTATAGGGCATAGGCCAGGTTTAAAGCAATGTTGGTTTTGCCCACTCCGCCTTTGCCGCTCAGTATGGAGATGCTCAAGGTGTTTTTTTGGCTCATGGCTTTATCCGCTTGATCATTTTGTTATAGGGCCACTTGCCTTCAGCTTGCAGCTTTGAGCTTTGAGCTTCCAGCTATAAACTTTGATGTCTAAAGTTGGGCCAGCATAAAGAAAGGTCCCCAAACCCTATTCGTCTTTGTCCAATCCGATTCCAGTGAACAGGAACTGCTTCTCCTGGTGCCTGACCAGGGACTTGCTGTCCAGCTTAGTGGCATCCAGCAGCGGGGCCTGGACTATTTTGTCCTTGCCTTCCTGTTTGGCCTGGTACATGGCTTTATCAGCCGCTTCCAGGATCTGTTCGGGCTGAATATCCATCATGCCCTTGTAGCAGACCAGCCCTATGGAGCAAGTGGGAGATACCTGTTCCTGGCTGTCCGGGACAGGGAGGCTCAGCTTATGCAGCCTGACGAGGATCCTGTTCAGCAGGTGTCTGGCAGGAACCAGCCCGGTTCCGGGCAAAAGCAGCACAAATTCCTCTCCCCCCAGCCTGGAGGCAGTATCTGTCCTGCGGATACCTTCGCGCAGCAGCTTGCCCAGGCTGGTCAGGACCTGGTCCCCAAAGCTGTGCCCAAAGGTGTCGTTTATCAGCTTGAAGTCGTCTATATCCAAAAGTGCCAGGGAAAGGGGCTGCCTGTGCCGTCTGGAGCGCTCAGCTTCCAGCTCCAGATTCTGCTCCAGGCTCCTCCTGTTGGCCAAGCCGGTCAAGGGATCCACCTGACTGAGTCTGGCCAGGTTCTGGATCTTGTTTTGGATCTCCAGCAGGGCGGGGCCTAGGCTCTCGCTCAAGGGCAGGGCCATCCAGGGACTGAATTCCTGGTGCCAGTTAAACCTGCACCAATCCTCCCAATCCAGATCCTGATAGGTCCTGAAGACAGCAATGCCCTGCTTGGTCCCTGGGCCCTGCTGTTCTTGCAGACGCAGTATTGCCAGCCTCAGCTCTTCTAGCTCTTGCAAGACAATCTGCTGGTCTGTCCTGGGGCTTTGTGCCTGATTAGCTGAATCTTTGGCCATGGAGGTAGATAAGGTAGTTGCGGATGAATTCGTCCAGGTCCCCGTCCAGGACCCTCTCTACATTGCTGTCTTCCGTTCCGGTTCTATGGTCCTTGACCAGCCTGTAGGGCTGCAGGGTATAGGTTCGGATCTGGCTGCCCCAGGATATAGCGCTTTTTTGGGCATACTTCAATTGCTTATCCTTCTCTATCTTCTGCAGCTCGAGCTCGTATAGCCTGGCCCTTAAGATCTTCAGGGCGGCATCTTTGTTCCTGTGCTGGGACTTCTCGTTTTGGCACTGCACTGTGATCCCGGTGGGCTGATGGGTAATACGCACAGCAGAGCTGGTCTTATTCACGGATTGGCCCCCAGGCCCGCTGGAGCGAAAGACATCTATGCGCAGATCCTGTTCTTGCAGGTCAATTTCGATGTCCTGACTGACATCCGGATACACGTCCACAGATGCAAATGAGGTGTGTCTGCGGCCCGAAGTGTCGTAGGGCGAGATGCGGATCAGCCTGTGGATGCCCTTTTCAGACTTGAGCAGGCCATAGGCGTAGCTGCCCTGAATATTCAGGATAGCGCTCTTCAGGCCTGCTTCATCCCCTGACAGGTAGTCCAGGAGAATGAGCTGAAAATCATGGTTCTCCGCCCAGCGCTTGTACATGCGCAGCAGCATTTCCCCCCAATCCTGAGCCTCAGTGCCGCCTGCGCCAGGGTGGATCTCCAATATTGCACCGCATTGGTCTTCCTCTGCGGAAAGCAGGGTCTTCAGCTCCACTTGGCGCAGCCTGCTTAGCAGATCCTGTTTTTGCTCCAGAACTGCTTGATACAGCTCCTGGTCCTGCTCAGCTTCTGCCAGCTCCAGCCATTCCCTGAGGCTCTGGCTGCTTTCCCGGAGGTCCTGGATCTCCTGCACCCAGTTGGAGAGCAGGCTTTTTTCCTGCAGTAGCGGGGTAAAGCTGTCCGGATAGCTCCAGACCTGGGTCTTGCTCAGCTCATCTTCCAGCTCCTGCAGGCGGTTTTGGTGCTTTTCAAAGTCAAAGGCGCCTCCAGAAGGAGTCGAACTGCTGCAGGATGTCCTGGCATTCCTTCTTCAGCTCAGTGAGCTGCAGGGGATCTTGGCTCATGGCGTATTTCCGTATTGGGCTTGGAATTTATAGTGTTTCCCGGGCGCTATTGTACACAGCTCCAGACCTTTAGACCCTGGCTTCATTTGTGGGTGCTGGACCTGCTGTTCTCCCAGGCCAGCAGGACAAACAGGATAAGGCAGATCCAGGCCGCTTTGCTGAAGCTGTCAAAGTGCCTGGAGAAGAAAGTCTTCTGGTTGATAGCGGAGATGGCGGAGTTCAAGGTCTGGGCCTGGAAAAGATCGGATGCGGCTTGAATTTCCCCTCTGGGGGAGACAATGGCAGAAATTCCGGTATTGGTGCCCCGCAGGATCCATCTTTTTTGCTCCAGGGCCCTTAGCACTGCCTGATGCAGATGCTGTCTGGGCGCTGAGGTACGGCCGAACCAGGCGTCGTTGCTGATATTGAGCAGCACGTTAGAGCCCTGTTGGACTCTTTTCTGCACCAGTTGCGGAAATATGACTTCATAACAGATCAAGGTGCCCAGGGCAAGGCTTTCCACCTGCAGGGGCCCGATCTCCTGGCCCGAAGAGAAGTCGCTGGTCCCGCTGACCAGCTTGGACAAGGGCAAAAGTCCTTTTAAGGGCACATACTCCCCAAAGGGCACCAGACGTTCCTTGTCATAGTGGGCAGAAATCCCGCCGCTTGGCTCAAGCAGATATGCCCGATTGTACAGCTGGTAATCATCCTGATCCAGATAGGTGTAGCCCGGGGCTCCGGTGATCAGATAGATCTCTTCCTGCTCTACGAAATCCAGCACCTTGTGCTGCAGCTCGGATTCTTCCTGCAAATAGAAGGGCATAGCGGTTTCCGGCCAGATCAGGAGCCTGGAGTCCTGGGTCTGCAGGGCCTCCTGGCTCAGCTTCAGATAAGTCTGGACTGTTTGCTGCTGGTATTCCGGTTCCCATTTCTGATTCTGGTCTATATTGCCCTGGATCAGGCTGATCCGCATGCCTTGCGGATCCAGGGGCAGCTCCTGTTCGTAGAGCAGTGTGCCGCAAGCGCAGCCCAGCAGAAGCAACCCGGCTGCCAGCAGGGCCTTTTTGTGTTCCAGTCCAGATACCAGCCAGACTGAGAACAAAACCATCAGACCTGAGAAATAAAAGCTGCCCAGCAGGGGCAGGAGCTTCAGGCTCCAGGGCCAGGGAGCCAGGGCCTGGGTCAGATTAAGCCAGGGAAAACCGCTCAGCAGGCTGGAGCGCAGATATTCCAGGCAGATCCAAAGCAGGGCAGCGAAGACGCCCAGGCTGAGCCAGGGCAGCCTGGGCCGGGCCCAGCTAAGGGCCAGGCAGAATACCCCTGAGTACAGGCCCAGATAGGCCCCCAGAAGCACAGGCACAGGCAGGGCCAGGAGCAAAGGCAAAGAGGTGTAGTCCTTGATCGGAAGGGCTACCCAGTACAGGCAGGCGCTGCAGACCAGGAGCCCGGCCAGCCAGCCCCTCTTCAGGGCTTGGCCCAGGCTGCTCGAGCTGCGGGCTAGATGGGCAAGCCCCAGGGGCCAGGCCAGGACCAGGACAGGCAGCTGCAGCAGGGGATTGGCAAAGCCCAGCCAGGTGCAGATGAGCATCCAGGTATAGGTCATGTCTCAGAAATTTCTGGCTGCTTGCAGGCAGGCACCGGATATACCACTATACCGTGGACTTGCTTGTTGTCTGCTTCCTGGACCTGGAAGGTCAGCTCTCCGATCTGGAAACTCTCGCCTTCCTGGGGCACCCGTCCTGCCTTTTCCGTGAGGTATCCGCCTATGGTCTCAACATGCTGGGATGAGAGGTTGATGTCCAACTCCTGGCGCAGATCCTCCAGTGGAGTGCGGCCGGAGACCAGGCAGCTCTCGTCTCCCAGGACCATGATGTCCGCAGGCTTAGGGTTGTCGTACTCGTCCTCTATTTCGCCCACGATCTCTTCCAGCACGTCCTCGAAGGTGATCAGACCCGCTGTGCCTCCGTATTCGTCCACAGCAATGGCCAGATGCACCTTGTTGCTCTGGAAGTCCAGGAGCATACTCTTGACGTTCTTGGTTTCCGGGATCAGCAGAGGCTCACGCATCAGCTCCCGCAGGGGGAGTCCTTCTCTGTCAGGGCTGAGCAGCACCTTGAGCAGGTCTTTGGCATGCACGATGCCTACCATATGATCCTTGTTCTCCCTGTACACAGGCAGCCTGGAGTGTCCGCTGTCGATGATCACCTGGGCTACTTCCTGGATGCTCAGGCCCTCTTCCACACAGTCAATATCAGTGCGGGGGATCATAACCTCCGTGACCTGCTTTTGATCCAGGTAGAGCACACTGTGCAGGACTCTAGCCACATCAGGTGCCAGCTCCCTGTTCTCCATGGCCTCCAGGATGACCTTCTCCACAGGATTACTTTCGGCCCTGCCGCTGAAGAAATTGCGGATTACAGACCATAATTTGGTTTCCGAGCTGTCTTCCACGAGGATACTCCTTGCTCTTACTTCAAGACCGTCCAATTCCATGTTTACCGGTTGCCTCAGGCAAGCCCCTTTTCCCTGAACAACTTCAAGTGCTGCTTGAATACCCAATTGCCCAGCTCAGGCAACCCTTCACCAGGGTCCACCCTGCTCCAGGTCAGCCCGGGTTGCTGCTCCTTGTCC
Organism: Desulfohalobiaceae bacterium; assembly: GCA_046546355.1. Taxonomy (GTDB): domain Bacteria; phylum Desulfobacterota; class Desulfovibrionia; order Desulfovibrionales; family Desulfothermaceae; genus CAZBUB01. Next base: position 13,401 of record JBKGXZ010000017.1, read on the forward strand.
TTGCCCTGCAGCATGATCTGCAGACCCAGCTCCAGGTCCTTGCTCGCCGGATCCAGAAAGTAGTTTCTCTTACGGCACAACAGATTGAAGCATGATTCGCTGTCTAAGTCTGGATCGCGCAGCTGCAGGTATAGCAAGAGGTCCTGCACCTGTTCCGGGTCCAGGCCTATTTGTTTGCGCAGGTTCCTGGGGATAAACAGCTTGAGCCCGCTGGCAGAGATGTTCATCAGCTTTATCTGCTGCTGAGCTTCGGCCTCGGGGTCTGGATATTCCAGCTGTGCTGGGCCCAGCTGGCTCAGATCTTTGGGCAAAAAGCCCTGGCTGTCGTAAGCCCTGCACCAGATTTTGATTTTGGAGATGCTGGCTGTGGCAGGCTCCAGCCGGAAGTGCCCCCTGCGCTGCTTCTGTTCCAGGTATCTGGGGAAGCCTATTTTCAGGATATGAGTTCCATTCTGTTCAGCGGTTACATCCAGTATTGGAGCAGGGAAGAAGAAGTACAGGCGCTGGTCCTTGTCTGCAGGAATACTGAAATAGACATAGAGCTGCTTGTCAATCCAGCCTTTGGGCGGCTGCCCCTGGCCTGGCATCTCCAGGGTCAAGGAGTGCTGATCAAAACTGAGCAGGCTGCAGATACTGGAGGTTTTCATGTTGGGATTGAAGCTTATCTCGAATTTGCTGCGATCCTGCTGGGCATGCTGCAGGAAAAGGCTGATATCTTCCGGGGCATGATGGGTGAAGCTGTTAGATAAATCGATTAGTTGCCGGCTGCGGGCCTTGTTGTACATATGCACCAGGATAGTGCTGGCCAGTATAGCTGCGCTCAGGGAAAGCAGCAGATATATCGAGCTGGGGGTCAGCTCCCAGTTGTCCACGCTCTGCGCGATGGCCCCAAAAAACTCTTCAGTGCTGGCTAGGAAGTAGTGCATATCTGGATATTGCCGACAAGTGGACAAATTATATTGTCAGAATAGGCTCCAGGAAACTGTTTTGCAAGTCCGTCTTATATCCTGCCCAGCTTCTTGAGCTCTATCTCCAGGCAGCTAAGGGCCGCAGGGGTAATGCCAGAGATGCGCTGGGCCTGGCCCAGGCTGCGCGGCCTGACCCTGGACAGCTTTTCAGCCGCCTCCCTGGTCAAGCCAGGGACGGAATAATAATCGAGCTCCAGGGGCAAAGGGGTCTGCTCCAGGCGTCGGAACCTTTCCACGCTCTCTTTTTGCCTTTGCAGATAACCCTCATACTTGATGCTGGTTTGAGCCTCCTGCAGGATTTCCAGGGGCTGGTCAGCCAGTTGGGGACAAAAGCAAAATACATTCTTGATATCCAGCTGCGGCTGGCGCAGCAGCTCCTTAAGGCTGGTCCGCTTTTTGGGCACCGAGGCCCCGATCTCCTGCAGCAGGGCCCTGGTCTCCTGGTCAGGGGTGATGCTGGTGCCCTGCAGCAGCTCCAGGGCCTGCCGCAAAGAGCGCATCTTTTCCTGATAGATGCCCCACTGCTCATCAGCTACCAGGCCCAGTTCCCTGCCCAGCTCTGTCAGCCTCTGATCAGCGTTGTTCTCCCGCAACAGCAGGCGGTACTCGGCTCTGGAGGTGAACATCCGATACGGTTCGCTGGTGCCCTTGCTGACTAGGTCATCCACCAGGACCGCGATGTAGGCCTGGTCTCTACCCAGAATAAAGGGCTCCCGGCCAGTTAGGCTGCAGAATATATTCAAAGCTGCCCAAAGCCCCTGGCCTGCGGCCTCCTCGTAACCGGAGGTGCCGTTTATCTGGCCGGCCAGGAAGAGATTTTTGACCTGCTTGCATTCCAGGCTGGGCCAGAGCTGGGTGGGAGGCAGGAAGTCGTATTCTATAGCATATCCGGGGCGCACTATCTGGGCCTGTTCCAAGCCGGGTATGCTGCTTAGCATGGCCTTTTGCACATCCAGGGGCAGACTGGTGGGTATTCCGTTGGGGTAGACCTCAGGGCTGTCCAGGCCTTCAGGTTCCACAAAGATCTGGTGCTGCTTCTTCTCTGGGAATCGGGCCACTTTGTCCTCTATTGAGGGGCAGTACCTGGCTCCGGTCCCGGTGATTACCCCTTGGAAAAGGGGTGAGCGCTCAAATCCCTGTCTGATGATTTCGTGGGTCTTTTCTGTGGTGTAGGTGATATGGCAGGGGATCTGGGGCTGTCTGGGACCAGGGGAGCAAAAGCTGAAGCAGGGCGGGGGGTGGTCCCCAGGCTGGATCCCCAGCTTGGAAAAGTCCACGCTTTCCTTGAGCAGCCTGGGTACAGTGCCTGTTTTGAGTCGCTGCAGCTCAAGATCCAGGGAAGCCAGGCTCTTGGAGAGCCCCTGGGCTGCAGGATCTCCCAGCCGGCCCCCGGAGAAGTTCTTGAGGCCAACATGGATCAGCCCTGAGAGGAAAGTGCCTGTGGTCAGCAGCACAGTATGCGCGAAGAACTTCTCCTCCAGGCTGGTTTCCACACCTGCGGCCCGGCCCTGGTCAGTGAGCAGTTTCTCCACTCCTGCCTCTTTGACCCAGAGTCGGGGCTGGGAGAATATATCCCGCTGCACAGCCTGCTTATAGAGCTCCCTGTCCATCTGGCCCCGGGTGGCGCGCACAGAAGGTCCCTTGCTCAAGTTCAGGGTCCTGAACTGGATACCTGCCTCGTCCGCCCAAAGGCCCATGCAGCCGCCCAGGGCGTCGATTTCCTTGACCATATGCCCCTTGGCCAGGCCTCCTATGGCCGGATTACAGGACATATGCCCTATGCGGTCCACATTTATGGTCAAAAGCAGGGTGTCCAGCCCCAGCCTGGAGGTGGCCATGGCTGCTTCGCATCCGGCGTGTCCGGCGCCGACAATGATAACCTGGAAGGTCTCCGGGATAGGGGGTTTGGCCATAAATACAGTCTTGTCCTGCAGGCTCCTAATCCAGAAGCTGCAGGGCCATGACCTTGGCGTCCTTGATAATGTCTGTTATTGAAGCATGCTCGTTGGGCTGATGCGCACTGCCCTGCAGGGTGGCCCAGACTACTGCAGGCAGTCTTGCCCTGCGCAGGTAGGCAGCCACTGTTCCGCCCCCGATGCCTTGGGGGCTGGGGGAGATGCTGTGCACTTCCTGCACAGCCTGGCCCAGCCTGTGCACCATGGGATGCTCCGGATCTGTCCTGGGGGCGGGATCCTCTTGGTGCACGGTCTCCAGGCTTATACTGGTGCCACTTTGTGCAGCCACTTCTGAGGCCAGCTCCAGACAGACCTGCCGCACTTCGCTGAGACTATAATCTGGCAGTACCCTGCAGTCCAGATAGAATATATCCCTGCCTGGGATGGTGTTCACGTTGGGCACATTAGCCTCTTTCTTGGTGGGCTCGAAGGTAGATGAGGCCGGGCAGAACATCTGGTCCTGCAAAGGGAACTTGTCCTGCAGGCAGTCCAGGCCCAGGATGAGCCTGGCAGCGGCCCGCAAGGAATTGATGCCCTGCTTAGGGGTGGAGGCATGGCACTGTTTGCCCTGGATGATGAACTTCAGCCACATCAGGCCCTTCTCAGCCACTTCCAGCAGACTGGAGTCTGCAGTGCCGAAATCCGGAACCAGAAACTCATCCCCGGAGCCGAAAATGTGGCCGTGATTGCGCAGCACAAAGTCCAGGCCGTATTTGTTGCCTGTCTCTTCGTCTGATACCAGGAGCAGCCCCAGATTCCTTTCCGGTTGCAGGCCCAGCTCAATGAAGGCCTGCATACAAAGCAGGGAAGCCACCATGCCGTGCTGGTTGTCCTCCACCCCTCGACCGTAGATCAGATCCCCATCCTGGCGCAGCTGGAAGGGATCGCTGTCCCAGAGAGTAAAATCCCCTGCTGGGACTACATCCAGGTGGGAGACTATCCAGAAGGTCCGAGTACTGTCCTTGCCAGGCAGCACAGCCGCCAGGTTGGGCCTTTGTCCCTCGCTAACCCTGGAATCCGGAGCTGGCAGATCCTTTACTTCAAGCCCCAGCTCCTGCAGGTGCTGTTTGAGGTAGGCGGCTTTAGGGCCTTCTCCAGGGCCTTGATTTTCAGGGCCCACTGCCTGGAAGGCCACCAGTTTTCTTTGCCAGGCCAGCAGCTGCTCCTGCTGCGAGTCCAGATAATGGAAAAGGCTTTGGCGCATGGAGAGATGCTATTTCCTGCGCGCGGCCCGTTTAGAGGCCTTCAGGGGGTTGATCTTTACTTGACCCTGCTTGTCCACGCTGGCCTTGATGTGGGTGGCAAAATTGCAGGCCCCGTGCCTCCACTTTGCCGCGGGCTGGGGATAGCTGCTGCAGTACTGGGCGCCAGCAAACTCCTTGATCCGTTCGCAGCCCTGGCACTGCTCCACTATGGGCTCCAGCTTGAATCCGTTCAAGAATACCCCTTCCTGGGTCTGCTGCGCATCCTGAAAGATATCTGTCTTAGCCACAATTGCCTCCATTTGTGGGTTTTCGTATTTGTTCAAGCCTGCCGGTCTCAGCTTGAACCGGCAGGCAATTAAAATATATAATCTAGGCTGGCAGCGGGTTGCTGTCAAGTAAAATAAGCTTTCAGTCTGCTCAGTCTGCAGAAATTATTGCCTTAAGAATCCCGAGCCCCAAGCCAGAAAATTCTCTCTAGCAAGAATCGCACCAATGGTTGACTATTATCCTCCAGGCATTATTGTTAAATCTGTGCGCATACCTTTTTTTGGGTGCTGGAAGCAGACACGAGCTTAGTCAAGGAGCTTTGCGGCTATGAGTGTAGAATACAAGGATTATTATGAGATCCTGGGAGTCTCCAGGGACGCTTCCCAGGAAGAGATATCTAAAGCTTTCAAAAAGCTGGCCAGGAAATATCATCCGGACTTGAATCCCAACGATGAGGAGTCCGAAAGGAAGTTCAAGGAGGTCAACGAGGCCTATGAGGTGCTCAAGGATCCTGAGAAGCGCAAGCGTTACGATCAACTAGGCTCTGATTGGGAACATGGTCAGAACTTTGAGCCGCCGCCGGGTTTCGAGAACGTCAGGTTTACCTTTGGTGGAGGAGGTCCTGGAGGTGCCGGACAGTTCGGCGGTGAATTCAGCGATTTTTTTGAGACCCTGTTCGGAAATCTGTTCTCCGAGGGCCGGGGCTTCCAAGGGGCAAGAGCCGGATTCGGCCAGGATCCCTTCTCCGCCAGGGGCAGGAGGGCTGCTGCCAAAGGCGAGGATGCTACAGCCACCTTGGAGCTCAGCCTGGAAGAGGCATATAAGGGAGGTCAGAAGACCGTGACCCTGCAGGAAAGGGTGCCTGGGCCAGATGGCAGGCCCAGGCTGCAGAACAAGACTCTGGATGTGAATATTCCGCCCGGAGTCAGGGATGGTTCCAAAATCAGGCTTTCAGGCCAGGGCTCTCCTGGAATGACTGGAGGCCAGGCAGGGGACCTGTACCTGCAGGTCAAGCTGTTGCCTGATCCCAGATTCCAGGTCCAGGGCAAGAACATCATCTATGAATTGCCCCTGGCACCCTGGGAGGCTGCCTTGGGCACGAATGTGGTGGTGCCCACCCTGGACGGCAGCGTGCAGATGAAGATTCCGCCTGGAACCAGCAGCGGCCAGAAGCTGAGGCTTAAAGGCCGAGGCTTGGGCCGAGGCAGCAAGCAAGGGGACCAATTGGTGCAGATCAGGATCAAAATGCCTAAGGAGATGGGCTCCAAGGAAAAGGAGCTCTGGCAGGAGCTGGCCCAGACCTCCAGGTTCAACCCCAGGGGCTGAGACCGGGGATGATCTTGACTGCGCAGCCCAGGCTGCGCAGTTTTTTTCTGAAAATATACTGTACACAGGAGGTTGAGTTATGGATCTGAATAAATTTACTCAAAAATCCCAGGAAGGCCTCTCTGAGGCTCAAAATATAGCTATCAGGAACAGCCACCAGCAAGTGGATGTGGAACATCTGGCCCTGGCCCTGGTGGAGCAGGAAGGCCTGGTGCCCAGGATACTGGAGCGGGCAGGGATAGAAGTCCAGTCCTACAAAAAGGCCCTGGAGGAGGAGATCAGGAAGTTTCCCAGGGTCAGCGGGCCTGGGGCCCAATCAGGGCAGATATATATTACCCAGAGGCTGAACAGTACCCTGGTCAAGGCCCAGGACCTGGCCAAGCAGATGCAAGACGAATATACCAGTGTGGAGCACATCCTGCTGGCTATTTTGGAGGAATCCGGCAGCACTGGTGTGGGCAGGGTCAACAGGCAGTTCAGGCTGGAAAAGGACCGGGTCCTAAGTCTGCTAAGCGAGGTGCGCGGCAATCAGAGAGTGACTTCTTCCAACCCCGAAACCACCTACGAGGCTTTGCAGAAGTATGGCCGGGACCTGGTGGAGGAAGCCAGGCAGGGCAAGCTGGACCCGGTGATCGGCAGGGATGCTGAGGTCAGGAGGGTGATCCGCATCTTAAGCCGCAGGACTAAGAACAATCCGGTGCTCATCGGGGATGCAGGAGTGGGCAAGACGGCTATTGCAGAAGGTTTGGCCCAGAGGATCGTCAAGCAGGACGTGCCAGAAGGCCTGAAGGACAAGACTGTATTCGCCCTGGATATGGGGGCCTTGATTGCCGGGGCCAAGTACCGGGGAGAGTTCGAGGAAAGACTGAAGGCAGTGCTCAAGGAGATCCAGGAATCAGAGGGCAGGGTGATCCTGTTCATAGACGAGATGCACACCATTGTTGGCGCAGGCCGCACAGACGGCTCCATGGACGCCAGCAATCTGCTCAAACCCATGCTGGCCAGGGGTGAGCTGCACTGCATTGGCGCAACCACCCTGGATGAATACCGCAAGAACATCGAAAACGATCCGGCCCTGGAGCGGCGCTTTCAGCCGGTGATTGTAGACGAGCCCAGCTTGGAGGACACCATCTCCATCCTGCGCGGTTTAAGGGAACGCTATGAGGTGCACCACGGGGTACGCATCAGCGACAGCGCCCTGGTTATAGCAGCCACCCTGTCCCATCGGTATATTACGGATCGGCATCTGCCGGACAAGGCCATTGACCTGATAGACGAAGCTGCCTCCATGATCCGCACCGAGATCGACTCCCTGCCCACTGAGCTGGACGAGATCAACCGCAGGATCATGCAGCTGGAGATCGAGCGCGAGGCCTTGAAGCGGGAGAGCGACGCTGCCTCTAAGGAACGGCTGCAGAACCTGGAGAAGGAACTGTCTGAGGCCAAGGAGAACCAGGCCCAGCTCATGGCCCAGTGGGAGAAGGAGAAGAACTCCATTAAGGATCTGCAGCAGCTCAAAGAGGAAGCGGAAAAGACCAAGCTGGAGATCGAGGAGGCAGAGCGGCAGTACGATCTGAATCGTGTGGCTGAGCTGCGCTACGGCAAGCTGGCTGAGCTGGAAAAGCAGATTGCCGCCAAAGAAGAAGAGCAGTCCCAGGCAGAGGAAAAGCCCAGGCTGTTGAAAGAAGAGGTTGGGCCTGACGATGTGGCGGAGATCATTTCCCGCTGGACCGGCATCCCCTTGTCCAGGCTCATGGAAGGGGAACGGGAGAAGCTGCTGCGGCTGCCTGAGGTCTTGCATCAGCGCGTGGTGGGCCAGGACGAGGCTGTGGATGCAGTGGCCAATGCTGTGATCAGGGCTAGATCCGGGCTCAAGGATCCACAGCGGCCCATTGGCTCCTTTATCTTCCTGGGCCCTACAGGCGTGGGCAAGACAGAGCTGTGCAAGACCCTGGCCCAGAGCCTGTTCGACACCGAGGAAAATATGCTCAGGCTGGATATGTCCGAGTACATGGAAAAACATACCGTATCCAGGCTGATCGGAGCTCCTCCGGGATATGTGGGCTATGACGAGGGCGGTCAGCTCACAGAGGCAGTGCGCAGAAAGCCCTATAGCGTGATCCTGCTTGACGAGGTCGAAAAGGCGCATCAGGATGTGTTCAATGTGCTATTGCAGATCATGGACGATGGCAGGCTCACAGACAGCCACGGCAGGATGGTGGACTTTAAGAACACCATCTTGATCATGACCTCCAATCTGGGCTCTCAGTACCTGCTGGAGGGCATCACTCCTCAGGGAGAGCTCAGGCCAGGGGTCAGGGAGGATGTTTTCTCCACCCTGCGCTCCAGCTTCAGGCCGGAGTTTTTGAACCGGGTGGACGAGATCGTGCTCTTCAAGCCCCTGATGCAGGAGGAGATCAAGCAGGTCGTGGATCTTTTGCTGCACAGGATCAACCAGCGCCTGCAGGAACGCAAGCTCTTTCTGGAGCTCACGGAGCAGGCCAAGGAGTTCATCTCTCGCGAGGCCTACGATCCGGTTTATGGAGCCAGGCCGCTGAGACGCTATCTGCAGACCCATGTGGAGACCGTGCTGGCTAAGAAGATCATCGCCGGAGAGCTCGGCGAAGGCCAGACAGTGACCGTGGATCTAGAGCAGGACGGCCTGGTGTTCAGGCCCACAAAACAGGAGAACTAATGTCTATTCTGTGCCTGGATATCGGCAGCGGCACCCAGGACGTGCTCTATTTCCAGCCGGGCCGGGAGCTGATGAACTGTCCCAAGTTCATCCTGCCCTCCCCGGCCCGGCTGGTGGAGCAAAGGATTTCTGAGCTGACCCGCAGGGGCAGGGATATCCACCTCTACGGCCAGACCATGGGCGGCGGATTCAGCCGGGCCCTGCAGGAACACATCCAGGCCGGGCTGAAGATCAGCGCTCAGCCCCGGGCTGCCTCCAGCCTGGCAGATGATCTGGAGCGGGTCAGGGCCAAAGGGGTGGAGGTCAGGGAAAGTTGCCCTCCAGGGCAGTCTCCGCTGTATGTGGCGGATTTTGATCCCGGCTTCTGGCGCAGCTTCCTGACCCTGGCCGGATTGAATTACCCGGATCTGATCCTGGCCGCAGCCCAGGACCATGGCTTCCATCCTGACTCCAGTAACCGCAGGGGCAGGTTCAGGCTCTGGAAGGATCTGCTGGAGTCCACCCAGGGCAGAATGCAGGACTTGCTCTTTGATAGCGTGCCTGAGCCTATGACCAGGCTGCAGGAGATCCAGTCTGCCGCAGGCAACTGTCTGGTCACTGATACCGGCTCAGCGGCGGTGCTAGGAGCCTTGTTCGTGCCTGAAGTGCGCGAGCTTAGCCGGAGCAAAGGGGTCTGCGTGCTCAATCTGGGCAACAGTCATGCTATAGCCTTTTTGATCTATCAAGATCAGGTCCTTGCCGTCTATGAGCATCATACCGGCATGTTGGAGCCCAAGGGCCTGCTCCAGGATATGGAAAAGTTCACGCAGGGCAGGCTAAGCGAGGAGGAAGTCTTCCAGGCTGGTGGCCATGGCTGCTACACAAGGCCTGAGCTGTACAGCCTGCAAGCGGACTTCCAGGCCATGTTCGTGCTGGGGCCCAGGCGGGACATGCTCCGGGATCAACCGGTGCGCTTCCCTGCCCCTGGCGGGGATATGATGTTGGCTGGCTGCTATGGCCTGCTTGAAGGCTATAAGCACAAGTCAGGCAGGCAGGAACTGTTCTCGGTTGTTGACAAAGGCGGGAAAGGCTGCGGCTGTGGCTGCAAGTAGGGAGGAAATTTCTTTCGCCCCTTGCATGTGCTTTTGTATTGATATCATGAGTATCGACAGCGATTACGACAACGACTACGATTACGATTTGCTCTGCCCTCCCCTCGCGGTCGTTGTCCTGGTCGTAATCGATATTTTGATCACACAGAGGGCGAGCGGCGCTCGCCCTTTTCGTTCTGGATCTAGAAAGTCAAGACCTTAAAGCCAAGGAGGCTGAATGTCCAGGCCTACCCAGACCAAAAGCTGGCAGAAGCTGCAGGAGCACTTCCGGGAAGTTCGAGAGCTGCATCTCCGGGATATGTTTGACAAAGACCCGGAGAGGTTTGCCAGGTTCTCCCTGCAGGCAGGTCCGGTATTTTTGGATTATTCCAAGAACAGGATAGATGCCCAGGGAATGGAGCTGCTGCTTGGACTGGCCAGGGAGATGGGCCTGCAGGACAGAATTCAGGCCATGTTCTCCGGGGAGAGGATAAATGCCACCGAGAACCGCAGCGTGCTGCACGTTGCCTTGCGCAACAGGTCCAGGCAGCCCATATATGTCCAGGGCCAGGATGTGATGCCTGAGGTGAATCAGGTCCTGGACAGGATGGGGTCTTTTGTGGACCGGGTCAGGCAGGGCAAATGGCTGGGGTTTACAGGCCAGCCGGTGCAAGATGTGGTCAACCTGGGCATTGGCGGCTCTGATTTGGGGCCCAGGATGGCCACCAAGGCCCTGTCCGGGTACACAGGAGCCGATCTCAGGGTGCACTTTGTCTCCAATGTGGACCCGGCCCATCTGGAGAATACTCTGGCAGGCCTAGATCCGGAGACTACTCTTTTTATCGTGGCTTCCAAGTCCTTCAGCACCCAGGAAACCATGTTCAATGCCGCCAGGGCCAGGCAGTGGTTTTTGCAGAGCGCAGTCCACCAGGAGCACGTGCGCAAGCATTTTGTGGCTGTGTCCACGAACACGCCTAAGGTCAGTGAGTTCGGGATTGATCCGGAGAATATGTTCGGCTTCTGGGACTGGGTGGGAGGCCGTTTTTCCCTGTGGTCTGCCATAGGCCTGCCTATAGCCCTGGCAGTGGGTATGGAACGTTTCCAGGAGCTTCTGCAGGGCGCACATGACATGGACCAGCACTTCAAAGAGACCCCTTTGGAGGAAAATCTGCCAGTAATCATGGGCCTTTTGTCTGTCTGGTACTCGGACTTCTTCCAGGCAGAAACCCATGCTGTGCTGCCCTACAGCCAGTACCTGGAGGATCTGCCTGCCTATCTGCAGCAAGGGGAGATGGAGAGCAACGGCAAGCGCATAACTCTGGACGCAGAGCTGGTGGACTATCCCACAGGCCCGGTTATCTGGGGGGCGCCAGGCACCAACGGCCAGCACGCCTTCTTTCAGCTCCTGCACCAGGGCACCAGGCTGGTGCCCTGCGACTTTATCGCCTTTGCCAGGCAGCCAGACCACGATCCCCGGCAGCACAGGCTGTTGATGGCCAACTTCCTGGCCCAGACCGAGGCCTTGATGCAGGGCAAGACAGAAGCGGAGGCCAGGGAGGAAATGCAGGCCCAGGGCCTAAGCCAGGCCCAGATCCAGGCCCTGTTGCCGCACAGGGTGTTTCCGGGCAACAGACCCTCCAACTCTATTCTGCTGCCTGAGCTGACCCCTGGGACTCTCGGGGCTTTGATCGCATTGTACGAGCATAAGATATTTGTCCAAGGCGCGGTCTGGAATATAAACTCCTTTGACCAGTGGGGGGTGGAGCTGGGCAAGCAGCTGGCCAAGAACATAGAGTCGGAGCTGGAGGACTCTTCCCTGGTCCAGGGTCACGACGCCTCTACAAGGGGATTGATCAACACCTGGAAGCAGATGCACTGGGGCTAGAACTTGCGAACCAGCAAGGCACCACTAAGTAACAGGATTACACCCGCCACCCGCCAGAGATTGATAGATTGTTGGGGATAGCCAAGCAGTCCGAAGTGGTCCAGGGCGAGGGAGGCCAGCATCTGTCCGGCCAGGAAGAAGGCGAACATAGTGGTGGCCCCTAGCCTGGGTACCGCCGCAATGGTCACAGTGACCAGGAAGGCCCCGCAGAAGCCACCCACCCAAACCCACCAGGGGCTGCGGGTTATGTCCTCCAGGGCTGGCAGGGGGCTGCGCAGCAGCAGATTGAAGGCCAGCAGGGCCAGGGAGCCTACAAAAAAGGAGGCCAGGGCAGCCAGATAGTAGCTGCGCAGGTAGTGGCTGAGCTGGGAGTTGATCCCGGCCTGGGTGGGGGCCATGACACCGGCTAGGAGTACAAGCAGGATGAATACGAGCTGCATAGGCTTTCCCTTGCTGCATGAACTTTTGGCTGGGAGGATGTAACTCCCAGAGTCAAAAAGTAGGCGATAATCCCTGACAGAGAGCAGGAAAACTATCTTATTTTTCTGTGTTCTGTCCTTTGTCCTGGGTGATTGCAGGAGAGTCTGTCATGAAACCGGTCTTTGCCTTGCTCACTGATTTCGGCCTGCAGGACCCCTATGTGGGCCAGATGAAGGCTGTGCTGCTCAGCAGGGCAGGGGAATGCAGCATTCTGGATATTTCCCATGCTGTCCGGCCCCAGGATGTGCTCCAGGCAGGATTTTTCCTGGCCTCCAGCTGGCCCTACCTGCCCCAGGGGGCGATTTGCCTGGCAATCGTGGATCCGGGTGTGGGAAGCCAGCGCCGGATCCTGATCCTGGCCAAGCAGGGACGCCTGGTCCTGGCCCCGGACAATGGGCTG
>JBKGXZ010000018.1:0-24008 GCA_046546355.1 Desulfohalobiaceae bacterium
ATGAAACAAGATCATAACCTGTAGAGATTGCTTCGTCGAAGACTCCTCGCAATGACGTGTGTGCTCCAAGCTACAAGCTATCTCTTTAGCTCGTCATTGCGAGCGAAGCGAAGCAATCTCCATGAACAAGCTATAGCGTTTCTTTCTCGATCAAACTGGGCGTCTGCGGCCAGAGGTGGTGCTAACTCTTGATCACCTGCCTGGGCTTGCTGCCCTCCTGGGGTCCTATCACTCCATCCTTCTCCATCTGTTCCACATACCTGGCTGCCCGATTGAAGCCCACTCGCAGCTGGCGCTGAATCATGGAGATTGAAGCCTTGCCCTGTTCCAGGACAAAATCCAGGGCCTGATCATACATGGGATCGCTGCTGATATCCTCGCCCCCAGCCTCAGAGCTGCCCAGGCCGTTCTCCTGCCTCAACTGCTGTAGATTCACTTCCGGACTGAAGGCGTGCTTCTGCTTCCAGAACTCAATCACGGAGCTGATCTCCTGGTCGCTGATGAAAGCCCCATGCAGGCGCTGCAGCTTGCCTGCACTGGTCTTGAAAAGCATATCCCCCTGGCCCAGCAGGTACTGTGCGCCAACTGTATCCAGAATGGTCCTGGAGTCGTGCTTGGAGCTGACCTGGAAAGCGATCCTGGCCGGGAAGTTGGCCTTGATCAGCCCGGTAACCACATCCACTGAGGGCCTCTGGGTGGCCAGGATCAAATGGATGCCCGCAGCCCTGGCCAGCTGAGCCAAACGCACAATGCTGGCCTCAGCCTCCTTGCCGGCAGTGAGCATCAGGTCAGCCAACTCGTCGATAACAATCATCAGATAGGGCAAGGGCTGCAAGCCCTCTACCGCTTGGGGGTCCTTGCCTTGCAGCTCCTGGTACTTCTGGTTGTAGCCCTCCAGGTTGCGTACCCCCAGCTCTGCCATAGCCTCGTAGCGGCGGTCCATCTCCTTAACCGCCCACTCCAGGGCCACTTTGGCCAGATCCATCTCAGTGACCACCGGGTGCACTAAATGGGGCAAATCAGCATAGGAGCCCATTTCGATCCGCTTGGGGTCTATAAGCAGCAGCTTCAGCTCCTGGGGAGAGGACTTGAAAAGCAGGCTGATCAAGATAGAATTCAGGCCCACGCTCTTGCCCGTGCCTGTGGCACCTGCCACCAGCAGATGGGGCATGCGGGCCAGATCCTCCACCCTGGGGCTGCCCTGAATGTCCTGACCCAGAGCCATGGGCAGCTTGAAGCTGGTATTCCTAAAGGCCTCGGACTCTATTATCTCCCGGAAATATACTGTGCGCCGCTTTTTGTTGGGAATCTCGATGCCCACCAGGTCCTTGCCCGGTATAGGGGCCTCGATACGCACCGCCACAGCCTTCAAGGCCAGGGCCAGGTCATCGTGCAGATTGGCGATCCTGCTGATCTTGATCCCTGGCGCTGGCCTGAACTCCAGCATGGTTACCACAGGCCCGGGCCTGACCTCTACCACCTCGCCCTGAATTCCGAATTGCAACAGGGAAGCCGCAAGCTTGTCCGAGATGTCCTGCAGGTCCTCCTGCCTGGCAATATCAGCCTGCTCAGGGGGATTGTCCAAAAGCTCAGGAACCGGGTATTCCAGCTCCTGCAAGGCCCCAGGGCTGGTCTGGGCAGCCGGGGTCTTTTTATGGACTGCCTGTCTCGCTTCCGCTTTTTGGCTGGCAGCCTTCTTTTTGCCTCCGGAGCCGCCATCTTGCTTGCTGGCGGCAGAGTTTTGCTTCCTGGGCTGTTTCTGCACAGCTGAACCCTGGTTTCTTCCCGGCAACAGATCCAGCAGCCATTCCCAGGCCTGGGCTGCTGGTCTGGGAATCACCCCGGCATGCGGACCGGAAAGGCTCTGCTCCTGCAAAGGGCCCTGCCTGAAGCAAAGCAAAGTCCCCAACAGCAGCAAAAATGCCCAAAGCAGCGATGCACCCCAGAGATTCAGGTACTCCTTGCCCTCAGCCAAAATCCAGGCACCCAGGTAGCCTCCTCCCTGGATGTCACCGGCCTGGAAGCCGAGCTGCAGCCAGATATGTTCTGCAGCGCAAAGCAGACACACAAAGAGCAGCCCTGCTCCCAGCCAACGGAACCAGTAGGGCCTCAGGCTGAGTGCGAAAGAACCCAAAGCCAGCCAGAGCAACAGCAGGGGCAAGGCCCAGGCCCCGAAGCCAAACAGGTCCACGAACAGGCTGGAGAAATAGGCGCCCACGATTCCAGCCCGATTCTCTACGCCCTGCTCCGGGCTCAGCTGCTGATTGAATCCCGGATCCTGGGCAGAGTAGGTAGCCAGGCTCAGGCAAGAGAAGAGGAACAAAAAGATCAGTGCCAGCCCTGCGGTTTCCCGCAGCAGCTTATTGCCATCCACATCCATGTTCACAGAAAAATCCAAGGTTCAAGTTTTACTGCAAGGTATCAACATCCCGTCCAGGCTAGACTCGGCCCAGGTATTCGCTGGTCCTGGTATCCACCTTTACCTTATTCCCGTTCTCCACGAACAAAGGCACGCTCAAGCTGAGCCCATTCTCCAAAACAGCGGACTTGGTAGCCCCGCTCACTGTGTCCCCTTTCAGGCCGGGCTCGGTATCCGCCACTTCCAGCACTACAGAGGCAGGCAGGCTCAGGTCTATAACCTGCTCCTGGAAGGTCAAAGCCTTGACCTCCTGGCCCTCCACCAGGAACTTGGCCTTCGGTCCCAGGTTATCCGCAGGCACCTGCAGCTGCTCGTAGCTGCTCATGTCCATGAAGACCAGCTCCTCGCCGTCCCTGTAAAGGTACTGCATTTCCCTGGTTTCCAGATCAGGCTTGGCTATTTTTTCCCCGGAGCGGAAGGTATGCTCCAGAACAGAGCCATTTATCAGGTTCTTGAGCTTAGTCTTGATAAAGGCTCCACCCCTGCCGCTTTTGGAGTGCTGGAAGTCCAGGACCTCGTAAGGCTGGCCCTGGAGCTCTATTTTCATGCCGTTTCGAATATCAGAAGTTGAATACATGCTGCGCTATCCTTGTGGCTTATATTTTTGGTTCCCTGTTTTGGGCCCTTTGAAAATCTTAAAATAGGTTTAACAATCATTACAGTCAGTTATCCCTGGCTTTGTATATGCTCTACTAAGGCCAGCAGACCCAGGACGTAACTGCTTAGCCCAAATCCGGATATGACCCCAATGCACTGGGGAGCAATCAGGCTCTGATGCCTTATCTCCTCCTGCCTGGCCCAGACATTGCTGAGATGGACCTCTACGCAGGGCACCGAGATCCAGGCCAGGCAGTCTGCCAGGGCCAGGCTGGTATGGGTATACGCTCCTGCGTTCAGGACCAGGCCCTGATAGCCTTGCTCCCTGGCGGCCTCCAGCCGATCGATGAGCCCGCCTTCGCTGTTGTCCTGGTAGAAATCCAGCTCCAGCCTGGGAGCCAAGTCAGGGGCCATGCCCTTCAGCAAGTGCGGCAGATCCTGCATGGAGCTCCTGCCGTATATTTCCGGCTGCCTTATGCCCAAAGCGCCCAGGTTAGGGCCGTTCACCACCAGGAACTTGAAATCCTGCATCCTGCATCTCCTTCCTAGGCTCTGTTCCTCCCCTATTTGCTGCCCTTAGGCTCAGGCTCCTCTTCCAGACTTTCAGGCTCCACCACGACCTGCTCCCTATCCGGCAGCCCGGTCCTTTCCTGCTCTTCTTTCTCTGCAGCCGCAGGCCGCAACCTGGTTTTAAGCAAAAAGATCAAGTCTCCAGACCTGACCTCTTTCCGGGTCTCCATAAGCACCCCTTGGGCAGTGCTGCCCAGCACATGGTGGATCTTGCCCCCACCCAGGAGCCTGTAGCGGCCCTGACCTTCTTCCTCTGCCCGGGTAGCCACCAGGAAGTAGGCCCCTTCCTGGTCAGGCACGGCATCCTGCAGCTCAATGCTGATATGCTGGAATTGACCGCCAATGGTGTGCTGATTCTCCAGGTTGACTATTTTCCCGGAAACCTGTTCTACTGGAACAAAGTTGCTTTCCAGGACAAACTCCTGGGTGTATATGCCTGTCTGCTCATCCTGGCTGGGCTCCAGATCACCGCTGCTCTGCAAAAAGTTCTGTGTTCCAAACCCGGATTGGCCCTTGGCTGGCTCCAGCAAGAGCCTCTGACTGATCCAGTGGTTCATAATTCTGGTCATCCCGGCCTCCTCCGCCCTGGACCACAGCAGCTCCTGTGCAGAGTCGCCCTCAGGTATCTGTTCCGGGTGGACCATTACCCTGACCTGCGCGCTATGCTGGTATTCCTTGGGACTTTTCTGCTGAAACGGACTGGCAACCTGCTGCTCCTGCTGAGCCTGGCAGGAGAAAGCCAGCAAAACGCAAGTCAAGGCGACCCAAATAAATCTGTACACAGCATCTCCTCCCTGCTATAAGTTCAGGCCTTCCCGGGCTGGCCTGGTCAAGGAGCGATAATTCCTGTTCAGCCAGGATGTATCCAGGCTTGGCTCCAATAAGGTATTGCCAAAAATCTGAGCATAAGGTCAAGTGCGAGCCCATGAGCTTCAAACTGAGCTTGGAACATACCTGCTACACTCCAGCCCAGCTGCCCCGGCTTAAGAGCCCTCAAATAGCCTTTGCCGGGCGCTCCAACGTGGGCAAGTCCAGCCTGATAAACTGCCTGGCGGGCAGGAAGCACCTGGCCCGCACCAGCTCTGCCCCGGGCAAGACCAGGAGCATCAACTTCTATCTGGCAAAGGCAGAAGGCTGCTTCCTGGTGGACCTGCCCGGGTACGGTTTCGCCAGGCGCTCCAAGCAGGAGCGTGAACATTGGGCTGCCCTGGTGCGGGCTTACCTGGACCAGGAGCCAGGCCCCCTGGGCATGGTCCTGCTCCTGGACAGCAGGGTTCCACCCCAGGAGCTGGATCTGGAGCTGGTTTCCT
The DNA here is from genome assembly GCA_046546355.1 of Desulfohalobiaceae bacterium. Classification (GTDB taxonomy): domain Bacteria; phylum Desulfobacterota; class Desulfovibrionia; order Desulfovibrionales; family Desulfothermaceae; genus CAZBUB01. The sequence goes on from JBKGXZ010000018.1 coordinate 4,897, forward strand.
ATGTCCGAAACAGGGACCTGCAGCTGCAGCCGGTTCTGACCAAGATCGACAAATGCAAAATGTCCTGGAAAACCAAAATCCAAAGGCAATGGGCAGATATCTTGGGTCATGAAGCAGGTATCATCATGTTCTCCGCCAAGACCGGCCAGGGTGCGGATAAGCTCCGGGCCAGGATCGCTGCGCTGGCCCAGTCAGCCCGGAGCTGAAGAGCTCACGGCTATTGCAGCCCGCTCTAATAGCAGTAGATGCCGGCAATACCTGCCTTTAAGCTTGCCGCATCTAGTCTTAGCCCCCTGAACCCTGGTCGGCAAGGGACTAGGGTGGTCGTAGATCCCATCTCCTCATCCCCTGCTGCGCAGCCCCAGAGCCAACCAGAGCAGGGCAGCTGTCCCCAGCAGAAAATTTCCCAGCCAGCCCCCGAGCACCGGGTCCAGGATTCGCTTCTCTCCCAGGGAGCCGCCCAGGACGTGGAGCATATAAAAGACAAAGGTCAGCCCCAGCCCCAGACAGATATTCAGGAACAGGTTCTCCCAGGCCCTGCTCACCGCCAGGGCCAAAAGGGCCAGGACAGGAACAGCAAAGGCATAGGACAGCTTCATGTGCCAGGCTGTGCGCAGATGCAGCACATTAGTGCCTGCCGCCTCCAGGGCAGCAATGGTCTCTCCCAGCTCCCAGAGGGTCATCTCCTCCGGGCTCTCCCTGGCCTGGGAGTCTATGAAAGCCTGGATGGAGCGATCCAGCTGCAAATTGTGCACCTGCTTGCTCCTGGACTGGAACTTGCTGGGCTCATAGATCTGCACCCGGTTCAGCTCCCAGTTCCTGGACTGGACCCGGAGCTCCTCTGCCTGGACTATCCTCTGCAAATCCTGGAATTCCTGGCCCAGCTCGTAGACCTTAATCCCTCTGCCCTGCCCGCTTTCAGGCTGCAGGCTCTGAATATGAATGATCCTTTGGCCCTCCTTGAACCACAGATCCTTAACCGTCCTCTCCTGGATCTGCTCTTCCTTGCCTGCGCTGTCCCAGATCTTTTCGCTCTTGATGTCTCCGGGCACCCCCAGGACCTGGGCGAAAAACAGCTGCAGCAAGGCCCAAAGAATGGAGTACAGGAAGAAAAAGGATACCAGTTTGAAATAGGGCACTCCTCCAGCTTCCAGGGCCATGAGCTCCCTGTCCTTGCGCATCAAGCCCAGATGCACGATCAAGGCCAGCAAAAAAACCCCGGGCAGGATCTGGGAAAGTATCAAGGGCATCTTGACCCCAAAGTAGAGCAGGGTGTCCTCTAGTCCAGCATCCCTTTCCAGGAAGTGATCCAAGCGATCAAAAACGTCTATCAGCAGATACACCCCTACACAGGCCAACAGGCAGGACAGAAGATAGACCAGGTTCTGACGCAGCAGGTAAAGCTGCAAAAGCTTCATTTCGTATCTGCCTTAGTTGCAGAAAACAGGGCTTTTATTCGGCCCAGGCTAAGACCTGACTCTTTATGGGCCAGATAAAAGAGCCAGCCGGAAAGCAGCACAAAAAGCAGATTAGGGGACCATACAGCTATGCCCGGGCTGAGCCTGCCGGTCTCGCCCAGCCCCATGCCGAAGGAAAACAAGGCATAGTACATGAAGAACATGCCCAGGATCAATCCAGCCCCTACCTGACGTCTCAAGCCTTCGCAGATCCAGCCCAGGGGCAAAGCCATAAGACCCAGAACCAGACAGGCTCCAGGCAGGGCCACTCGCTTGTGCTGCTCCACCACCACTGTACGCAGGGTGTTCTGGTCCCTTGTGCTGGCTCCCAGCCTGCGCAGCTCTTCCCAGCTCTGATATTTGGGCTTGTCCCGGCTCAGATCCAGGTCTTGCAGCAGACGGTTCAAATCCAGGGCCAGGCTGTAGCTGGAAAAATTGAGCACCTCCCCTTCCTGTCCGGATTTGCGGTACAGGCTTCCGTCCTGCAGTGTAAACAGGATCTTGCCCTGCTCATGGTCTGTGGCAATTTTGCCCCTGGGGGCCAATATATCCAGATCCGCTCTCTGGTCAGTGCTGTCCCGGACAAAGACCTGCTCCAGCTCTCCACGGCTCTGGTCCACATTCCTGGCATAGATGACCAGTCCCGGGATGTCTTTGTTGAAGGTACCAGGCTGCAGGGACACCCGGGCCTGGTTCTGGGCCATGTCCAGCATGGTCTGCTGGAAGCTGTGCATGCCCCAGGAGACCCCATAGAAGGAGATAAACAGGTTCAAGGCGGTGCACAGCAGCAGGAAGGTTAAAGGAGCGGGCAGAATCTGGGTCAGGGACACCCCTCCAGCCCGAAGAGCCAGGAGCTCCCGGTCCGAGCTCATGCGCTGAAAGGCCAGGAACATGCTCAGCATGCAGGCCACTGGAAACATGAGCATCATGAAGAAAGGCGAGAGATACAAAAACAGCTGCAGCAGATCCAGGCCGGAAAGCTCTACGCTAAGCAGTACCTCGTGCAATCTGAGCATCTTGCCCAGCAAAAGCAGGGTCAGAAAGATAGCCAGGCAGAGCAGGAAAAGTACAGCCAGCTCCCGCCAGAGGAGTCTGTGGATGAGCTTAAAGCCCAGCATAAACCTGGGGGCTACTCCCCTTGGGCCTCATCCTGGCCAAAATACAGACGCAGCAGATACTGTTCCTGCTTAGGGGTCAGATTGAACCTGAAGGCCGCCTCCTGGACCAGGACCCCCTCGGACTTGCATTGCTCCTCCTTCTGGCCGCTGATCCATTTCAATGCGTCCTGAATTTTTTTTTCCTCTGGCATTATGGTGCTCATGATGTATACTGCTCCAAGTCATGGTTTGCTGCTGTATTGTCTCAAAGATCAAATCTACCTCAGCCCAGGTTAACTTGCAACTACGCCGAAGCTCTCCAGCCTGGCCAGGAGCTGGAGATTCAGTTGCGGACTTGCCATGGGCCCCAAGCCAGGCTATTATCCTGCACACACGAATTCCGACAAGCTAGCTTATGCTCAGACACCGCAAAAACTACCTCTACAGATCGCACTTGCTGCTTCTTTTGCTTTTGGCCCTGCTGGGAGCCTGCGCTGTGGCCAAAGCCCCCTATGAGATTACCAAAGGCAGCCTGAAAGCCACTTACCAGATCAGCAAGTATGCCACCAAAGGGGTTATTGGGACCGGCACCGTGGTCTATCGGGTAGGAGAATTCACCTTCAAGGTGGCTATGGCCCCTTTGAGCTGGCCCATGACCAGGGAAGAGATCGAAAGCATTGATGGCATGCCGCCCAAAGAGGCCATAAAAAAAGGCCAGGTCAAGAACTCCCCCTATGTGGTCCAGGGCAAGCGCTATACCCCCATGTCAGTGCAGCAGTCCAAAAGTTATCGGGAAAGGGGCATGGCCTCCTGGTACGGAGAAGAGACCAGGACGCAGAGCGGAGGGCATATGACCGCTAATGGCGAAGCATTCGACCCCAACCAGCTCACTGCAGCTCATAAGCATCTGCCTTTGCCCTGCTTTGTGCGGGTTACCAATTTGAATAACAACAAGTCCATTATTGTTCGAGTCAATGACCGGGGGCCGTTTGTAGGGGACAGGATAATCGACCTCAGTGCCGGCGCTGCCAAAAGGCTGGGCTTTTATAGCCAGGGCCTGGCCCCGGTACAGGTGGAGACAGTGGAGACAGAGAGCGGGTAAGCTGCCTGGGTCAAGCATCAGCTTAATCCTTGTTTCTTATAGGCTGGACTGATAATTCAGGCGGCTTTGCATAGGACAATCCTATTTGACCTCCTGCCAGGCAGCACTATATTTGCGGCAAAAGGGAGGTCATTCATGCCAAATAACAGCTTGGATTGCCAGGGCTTGCCCTGTCCGCAGCCGGTTCTCCGCTGCAAGGAATTTTTGGAGCAAAACCCTGGTGCTGAAGTAGAAATCATTGTGGACAACCAGGCTGCCCAGGAGAACCTGCAAAGGTTTCTGCAAAGTACGGGCTACAGGGTGACAGGCAGTAACCAGGAGCAAGGCCTGATCCGCATCCGAGCCAAGCCAGATTCAGAAGGCTCGGATGCCCGGCAATCTGCTTCAGATACCCAGGCCAAAGAAACTCCACATAGCCGGGAGCAAAGGTCTGCGGCTGAAAAGCAGCTGGTGTTCATTTCCAACCAATTCATGGGCCATGGAGATCAGGAATTGGGCTCAAAGCTGATGCAGAACTTTATTGCCACCCTGCCGGAGATGGGCTCCAGCTTATGGAGGATGATCCTGATAAACTCCGGGGTCAGACTGGCTGTCCAGAACAGCCCTGTTTTGGAGGGCTTGCTCAAATTACAAAACCAGGGTGTGGATATCCTGGTCTGCGGCACTTGTCTGGGGCATTTCGGTCTTCTGCAAGATAAACAGGTGGGGCAGACCACGAACATGCTGGATGTGGTTACCAGCCTGCAGCTGGCGGACAAGGTGATTCAGATCTAACAGGGCCTGTATGCACCAAAAGCAGGAAAATGGCCTAATACGCCTGAACAAGGCCCTGTCCAGAGCAGGCATCTGCTCCAGGCGCAGGACAGAAGAGCTTATCCGCCAGGGCCAGATCCAGGTCAATCAGGAAGTGGTCCAGGATCTGGGCCGCAAGATAGACCCCTGCCGGGATCTGGTGCAGCTCCAAGGCCAGGAGCTGCAACTGGCCTCTGAACAGCTCCTGCAGCACCTGTATCTGGCCCTGCACAAGCCGGTCAGAGTGGTCTCCACCCTGCAAGATCCCCAGGCCAGGACCTGCATTCCAGACATCCTGCCTGCAGAGCTAAAACAGCGCAGACTGTTGCCTGCAGGCAGGCTGGACTATATGTCAGAGGGGCTCTTGATCCTCAGCACAGATGGGGAGCTTGTTCAAAGCCTGACCCACCCGTCCCATCAGGTCAGCAAGACTTACCGGGTGCTGCTCAGAGAGAATGTGCAGCACAAGCAGCTGCAGATCATGCGCCGGGGTATGAGGCTTAAGGAAGGCCAGGTCCTGGCCCCGGTCCAGGCCAGTGTTGTAGGCCCGGAGCCCGGGCAAGGCCTCTGGCTGGAGCTGGTCCTGACCCAGGGTCTGAACCGGCAGATAAGGCGCATGTGCAGGGATCTGGGCCTGACAGTGCTCAGACTGATCCGCACCAGACAGGGTCCTGTGCAGCTGGGGCAGCTGGCCTCGGGCAGCACCAGGCCGTTGAACAGCAAGGAGCTGGCTCAGCTTAAGGGCCGGCAGGTCCCCTGAATGCCTGCCAGGGTAAAAGCAAAGGAGGCTCAAGTTGCGCATAGACATCAACTGCGATCTAGGAGAGGGCTTTGGCATCTATACCGCGGGCCGGGATCAGGAGGTCATGCCCTATATATCTTCAGCTAACGTGGCCTGCGGCTGGCATGCCGGGGATCCTCTGGTGATGCAAGCCACAGTGGAAATGGCTGTCAGTCAAAATGTGCAGGTAGGCGCCCATCCAGGCTATCCGGATCTCTTGGGCTTCGGCAGGCGCAAATTGGACTGCAGCCCCAAGGAGCTCTTCAGCTATGTCCTGTACCAGGTCGGGGCCCTGCAGGCCTTTTGCCGCAGCCAGGGGCAAAGACTCCAGCACGTCAAGCCCCACGGGGCCTTATACCATGCAGTCCTGGAGGATGGGAAACTGGGTGAGGCCTTGGCCCGGGCTGTGCAAGAGGCGGATCCCGAGCTCATCCTGCTTGCCCTGGCAGGCCCCAAGGGCCAAGACATGGCTGAAACCTGCAGCAAAATTGGGCTGCGCCTGGCCCGGGAAGCCTTCCCGGACCGGGCCTACAACCCTGACGGCACCCTGGTTTCCAGGTCCAAGCCTGGCGCGGTGCTGGAAGATCCTGAACAGGTGGCCCACAGAGCTCTGGCCATGGCCAGGGACCAGGCAGCCTTGACTCCTTCCGGGGAACAGGTCTCCCTGCAGGCCCAAACCCTTTGCGTGCATGGGGACAGCCCCGCGGCTGTAGAGTCTGTGCAGCGCATCAAAAGCGTCCTGCAAAAACATGACATCAGCATCACTGCGCTCAGGCACCTGATCTAGGCCTGCTTGTTTCTGACCGCAAATCCAGTTATATTTTTTGCTTTGCCTTTTGCGGTGCTTTTTCGTTTTCTTCGGCTTGAAGGGGATGCAGCCATGCCAGTGCAAAATATTGAGCCCAGGCTGCGCTACTGCGCTGACTGGGGGCTATTGGTGCAGCTTGGGGACAGCATAGATCCGGAGCTCAATGCCTGGACCAGGCTGGTGGCAGATAAAATGCGAGATCTCGCCCTGCCGGGTGTTCAGGAGGTGGTCCCGGCCTATGCTTCCTTCCTGGTGATCTACGACCCTTTGCAGCTGGAGCCTGAGAGGCTAAAACAGGCGGTTCTTTCCTGCTGCCAGGACCAGAGCCCGGAGGATCTTCTGCAGCATGCCAGAACCGTGCGCATCCCGGTCTGCTACCAAGGGCAGCACGCTCCAGACATCCAGGATGTAGCAAAGATCCACAGCCTCTCTGTGCAACAAGTGATAAATATCCACTGCGAGCCGGAATATTTGATCTACATGCTGGGCTTTGCCCCTGGCTTCCCCTACCTGGGCGGACTGGATCCCCGCCTGCACACCCCGAGACTGGATACCCCAAGACAGCAGGTCCCTTCAGGGTCTGTGGGCATCGCAGGCTCCCAGACCGGGATCTACCCCCTGGCCAGCCCCGGAGGCTGGCGGATCATCGGCAGGACTCCACTCAGGCTGTTCGCACCTGAGCTGGACTGCCCGGTCCCTTATTATGCACCAGGGGATAAACTCCAATTCTATCCTGTTGATCAACAAGAGTTTCAGCGCCTGCAGCAAGAGGAAGGCTATGGGGAATAATGTTTTGCTGGTCCTGGACCCCGGGCCCTTCAGCACTGTACAGGATCTGGGCCGCTTCGGATTTCAGTCCCTGGGAGTGCCCATTTCCGGGGCCCTGGACCAGTACTCAGCCCAGGTAGCTAATCTCCTGGCAGGCAACCCCAGGGAAGCAGGTGTCCTGGAGATGACCATCCAGGGCTGCAGCCTGGCTTTCCTGCGCCCGGCCCGGGTGGCCCTGGCCGGTGCCCAGGCCAGGGTCAGGCTGAACAGTCAGGAGCAGGCTATCTGGAGCGCATTCCAGGCAGATGCCGGGGATGTGCTGCGCATTGGCCAGGTCAGCCAGGGCTGCCGCATATATCTGGCCGTGGCCGGGGGCTTTGATCTGCCTCCAGTAATGGGCAGCCGCTCCACGTATGTCCAGGCAGGGCTGGGCGGGCTGCAGGGCAGGGCACTGCGCAAAGGGGATTTTCTGCCTGCAGGCTCGAGCTGGACGCAGCCCAGCCAGGAATTCATTCCAGAAAAATTCCTGCCCAGCCTTGCCCCGGAGATAAGTCTGGGCTGCGTGCCCGGGCCACAGCAAGAGCACTTCCTGGACCAGGGCCAGGCTTTATACCAATCAACATATACACTCACCCAGCGCGCGGATCGCAGGGGCATCCGCCTAGAGGGTCCCACACTGTTGCATGCCCTGGACTCCCCGGGCGGGATTGTCTCCGAGCCCATCCTGCCGGGCAACATCCAGGTCCCAGGGGATGGCCAGCCCATTGTGCTCTTGAATGAGCAGACCGTGGGCGGCTACCCCAAAATAGCTACTGTGCAGAGCTCTGATCTGCATAAGCTGGGCCAGGCTATTCCAGGGGACAGGATAAGCTTCAACAGGATAACTGCTAAGCAGGCCAGGGAAAACCACAAGCGCCTGCAGGGCCGTCTGGATGCCATACAAGACATTCTGGAGCTTTAGCCTCAGCCTTGACCAGTAACAGCTTTTGGACTAGTTTCATTATTCTATACTAAGAAAAGCTAACATTGCTCCAGCATTGCTATTTTATCTGCATCTTTAAACCAAAGGAGGAGACCATGACCAGGAAAATCATTTTCTTTGCCCTGCTTAGCCTCTTTCTGGCTTCCCCCTTGTCTGCCCAGAGCCAAAAGATGGACCTGAATGCCATCTACCCGGCCTCCAACTTTCACACCCAAGGGGCTGAAAAATTCGCTGAGCTGGTGGAAGATTACACTGACGGAGAAATCCAGATCACTGTGCACGCTGGAGGCAGTCTGGGGTTTGAGGGCGAGGAGCTGCTCAAGGCGGTCAAGGATGCCTCGGTGCCCATGTCCGACATCCTGATGGGCGTGGTCTCAGGCAGCGAAGAGATCTTCGGCCTCAGCACCTACCCCAGGATAGTGGACTCCTATGAGGAGGCCCAGGAGCTCTACGAGGCGGCTTTGCCCTATTACCAGGAAGCTTGCGAGAGGTGGAACCAGAAGCTGTTGTATGCAGCCCCCTGGCCCCCCAGCGGCCTGTTCACCAAGGACCCGGTAGGCTCCATGCAGGACATGGAAGGCCTTAAGACCAGAACCTATGACAAGAACGGGGCTCAGTTCCTGGAAAAAGCAGGAGGCAGCCCGCAGTCCATGCCCTGGGGCGAGGTTTACTCCGCCCTGAACACCGGGCTTATCGACTCCGTGCTCACTTCAGCCACCTCTGGCAAGGATATCAAGATCTGGGAAACCCTGGATTATTTCACAGAGCTCAATTTCGCCTATCCCTTGAACATGGTGACCATCAACATGGACTACTGGGACTCCTTGAGCCAGGAGCAGCAGGACGAAGTGCTCAAAGCAGCCCAGGAGACACAAAAGGCCCAGTGGGAGGCCTCCAGGCAGAGCCACCAGGATTCCATGCAGGCCCTGGATGAAAACGGCATCCAGATATCCGAGCCTGATCAGGAGTTTAGCGAAAACCTGGATGAGATCGCAGCAGATATATTCCAGGAATATAAATCCGAGGCCAGTGAAGGCACCATCAACGCCCTGGAAGCTATAGGGATGTAGCCTTGATACGAGTCTCCGCTTGGATAGAAGGCCTCTGCAGGGCAGGGGCCTTTCTTTCTGCCCTGTGCATGGCCCTGATCGTGCTGTTGATAGTGGTGGAGATCTTCCTGCGCACTTTCCTGGGCTTCTCCACCATGGTCAGCAGCGAGTTCAGCGGCTATCTCCTGGTGGGGGTGGTTTCCCTGGGCCTGGCCTATACCCTGCAGCACGAGGCACATATCCGGATTACTTTGATCTGGGGTAACCTGCCCCAAAAATGGCAGACCAGGCTGGACATCCTGGTGGCCTGCACCTCCATACTGATCACCTGCTTTGCCTTGTACCACTCGATATTGCTGGTCAAAGACACCTACAGCCTGGGCATGACCGCAGACACCATGGCCAAGACCCCGCTTTGGATCCCCCAGGCAGCCATCCCTGCAGGGCTGGCCATGCTGCTTCTGCAGCTCATAAACTTTATCCTCAGGAGGCTTAGGTCATGATCAGCAGCCCCCTGACCCTGGCCCTGGTGCTTTTGCCCATCATGTTCGGGCTGCTTTTGGCCAGCAAATGGATTGCCTTTTCCTTGATCAGTACCGGCATGGCCGGATTGATCCTGTATGATGCCAACCTGCCGCCGGTGCTCTCCATCTGGGACAAGGCAGGCACCCTGCTGGCCAACTCCATCTGGAACAGCCTGAACTCTTGGGCCCTGAGCGCATTGCCCCTGTTTATCCTTATGGGTGAAATCCTGTATAGGACAGCGATCTCCACCAAGCTCTTAAACGGACTGGTACCCTGGCTGACCAAGGTCCCGGGCAAGCTGTACCACATCAATGTCCTGGCCTGCTCATTGTTTGCAGCAGTCTCTGGCTCCAGCGCAGCCACCACCGCCACAGTAGGCAAAATCACCCTGAATGAGCTCACGGAGCGGGGCTATCACAAGAAGCTGGCCCTGGGCTCCCTGGCAGGAGCCGGGACCATCGGCTTCCTGATTCCTCCCAGCCTGATCATGATCATCTACGGGGTATTGTCTGACACCTCCATTGGCAAGCTCTTCATCGGAGGCATTATTCCCGGGCTAATGCTGGCCAGCCTGTACTGCCTGTATATCGGAATTCAATCCATCAGGCATCCGGAGTACATCCCTCCCAAAGAGGAGTACTTTACCTGGAGCCAGAGGCTGCAGGGCTTAAAGAATATTCTGCCTGTATTCGGGTTGATCTTCGTGGTCCTGGGCGGGATCTATCTAGGTCTGACCACGCCCACTGAAGCCGCAGCCATAGGGGTGGTAGGCTCTCTGGTCCTGGCCTGGGCCATGCGCAACCTGACTTTTGAGAGTCTTAGGGAGTCCTTCATGGCAGCAGTGCGGACCACTGCCATGATCTGCTTTATCATCGCCGGAGCTGCTTTTCTGTCCGAGATGGTTGGTTTTGTCGGCATTGCCAATGCCTTAAGCCGCTACATTGTCAGCCTGGAGCTTTCACCTTATGTTTTGATCCTGGTGGTAGGCATCATGTACATCCTGCTGGGTATGATCCTGGATGGCATCTCCATCGTGGTCATGACCTTGCCCATTGTCCTGCCCATAGTCGTTGCTTCCGGGTTTGAGCCCTTGTGGTTTGGTATCTATCTGGTGTTCATGGTGGAGCTCTCCCAGATCACTCCCCCGGTGGGCTTCAGCCTGTTCGTGATCAATCATATCTCCAAGGAGAACATGTACACCATCCTCAAAGCCACCTTGCCCTTCTTTTTGCTCATGATCCTGATGGTGGTCATTATCACCGCCTTCCCCCAGATTGTATTTTTCCTGCCGGATAAGATGTAATTCTTCAGGGGAAGTACCTATAAATGTCCTTGCGATGCAGCACTCTGTGAAAAACGATCTTGTCTTCTACAATTGAAATACCTAGCCGGTAGTCTGAATAACGCAACCGGTAGTAGACATTAAAGCCTTTTAACTTCTTTAGGCCGGAGATTTGTTGAACATCATCTACTCCAGGCAGCTCAACAAAAGCAATCTCCTGCACACGCTGTTTGACAGATTCTGGCAACTTCTCCAAGTCACGCAGGAAACGCTTTTTATATCCAACATTCATCCCTGAAAACCTGCCAACCTCTTGGCTGCATCCAGATTCAACTCCTCATCATCTTCTGCCTCTTCCATAGCCTTGCCCAAACCATAATCAAGCAGCACCTCTTCCAGGGCCTGGAAAGTCTGGTAATCCAAAATAACGCTCTTGATATTGCCCTGACGATCCATCACATAATCAGCTTTATCAAGCAGATTATAACTGGTATGGTTCTGGTTGTTGCCCTGCATGGCAGCTCTCCTTTTCTCAAAAAAAATTAATACCATCATATCTCATTGCGATCTCTGCTGCAAGGTCAGGGATCTAGGGTTTCAGCTGATACACAGATCCCAGTCAAAGCATCTGCATGGGATCCAGATCCAGGCTGATGCGCAGCCTGGAAGAAGACCCAGCCTGATTCAGGGCCTCCCTGGCCAGGCCCCGGATAGCTGCCCAGCTTGCAGCCTTGAGCAGGCACTGCTTGCGCAGCCGGTCCCTGACCCTGCTCAAAGGGGCTGGAGCCGGGCCCAGGACCTGGACCTGATAAGCCTGGCCCCTGGAACGCAGCAGGTTGCCTATCTCCTGCACCTTCTGCTCCCCTGGCTCCCATTGCGCAGGAAAGCTGAAACGAAGCAGGGCCAGCTTGCTGAAGGGCGGATAGCTGAGCCTCTCTCGCTTCTTAAGCTCTGCCTGATAAAATCCCTGGTAGTCGCTTGCTTGCACATATTGCCAGCAGTAGTGGCCTGGATTCCGGGTCTGGATCAGCACCCGGCCCGGCTTGTCGCCTCTGCCAGCCCTCCCGGATACCTGCAGCAGGAGCTGGAAGGTACGCTCCGTGGCCCGATAGTCAGGCAGGTTCAGGCCCACATCCCCATCCAGGACCAAAACCAGGGTCACCTCCGGAAAATGATGCCCTTTACTGCACATCTGGGTGCCTACCAGGACCTGGGCCTTCCTGGCTGAGAAATCCTGCAGGATGCGCTCCATGCTGCCCTTACGCCTGGTGCTGTCCCTATCCAGTCGCAGTACCGGGGTATCCGGATCCAGTCTGGAAGAGAGATACTCTTCCACCTGCTCGGTGCCCTCCCGGATAGGCAGGAACTGATGTCCTCCGCACTGGGGGCAGGGCATGGGAAAGGGCCGGCTCAGGCCGCAGTAATGGCAGACCAGCCGCTGCAGCCTCTTGTGGTAGGTCAGCCCCACCTCGCAATGCTCGCACATGACCACCTTGGAACAGGCCACGCAGTAGACCAGCGGGGCGTAGCCCCTCTTGTTCAGAAGGATAATGGCCTGCTCTCCGCGCTGCAGGCACTCCTGCAGGGCCTGATGGGCCATGACAGAAAAAGGGCCCTCCATATCCTGCCTGGGGCTTAGATCCACCAGCTCCACCTCGGGCAGGCAGCTGCTGCCCACCCTGCTATGCAGGTTGACAAGGCCCATTTGTCCCTGGCTGGCAGCATAGAAGCTCTTCACGTCCGGGGTGGCAGAGCCCAAAAGCAGCAGCCCGCCGCAATGCCTGGCCCAAAAGTAGCCCACCTCCTTAGCCTGATAAGTAAACCTCTCCTCCTGCTTGAAGGAAGTATCATGCTCCTCGTCCAGGACTATCAGGCCCCAGTCCTGCCTGGGCAAAAACACCGCGGACCTGGTGCCCACCACAACACAGGGCCCCTGTTGCCTGGCCAGGGCTTTGAAATTTTGGGCTCTTAGGCCTGCGCTCTGATAGCCATGATACAGATAAACTTTTAGATCTGGAAATTCCTCCTGCAGCTGCCTCCAGAGCTGCCAGGCCAAGGCCACCTCAGGGGCCAGGACTAACGCGGACCTGCCCTGCTGCAGGCATCTTTTAAGCACATGGGCATAGACCAGGGTCTTGCCGCTGCCTGTGACACCATACAGGAGCTTCAGCCTGCCTTCCCGGGAATCCAGATCCTGGCTCAGCTCTGAAATAGCCCGGCTTTGCTCCAGGCTGGGACAGCGGCTTTCCTGCTGCTCCAACAGCGCCGCCTTGTCCTGGTGCTCCTCTTGCTCGCTCTGCCAGACCACCAGAGACTTTTTCTTCAGGTCCCTGATGCAGGAGGCTGCAGGGCCCAGCTCCCTGCGCAAGCTTTCTGAGCTGGCCCGGCCTTTTTGCCACAGCAGATCCAAAACCTGTCTCTGCCTATGTGCTCCTGGACGCAGGGACCAGGGAGGATCCTGGTTCAGGATCCAGACCCCTTGCTCCTGGGATTGGGGCTGCTCCTGGACCAGCAGTCTGTCCTGGAGCCAGAGGCTGGCCAATTCCTGCAGCTTGGCATGGGAGGCGCTTTGCAGGTCCCGCATTTTATAACCAGGGCCAGCTGCCACCCCCTGTGGACTGAACGTTTGAGCCAGGCTGCGCACTTCTCTAGGCAGGACATGAGCCAAAACCCGGCCTGGGGCCTGCAGGTGCCTTTCAGCCAGATCCATGATCAGTTTCAGGAACATTTCATTCAGGAGGGGCCTAGCCTCCAGGGGCCAGAAAAGTGTCTTCGCTTCGGCCTGCAGCTGGCTTTCTTCCCTGGATTGCAACAGCACACCCGGCATAAGCTTCCTGCCCACATACACCGCAGTCCTTTGCCCGAGCTGCCAAAACCAGACAGGGAAATACTCAGGCAAGACATAGGTCAGGGTGGAGTAAGGCGGACTGAGCAGGGCCACGTCCCAATACATAGGCCTGGATCTACTTAGCGCAAGGCGCGGGGCAGCCACTGCAGCAGCTCTCTAGCCGCAGGGCTGTCTGGCTCAGGGTTTTGATAATCAGGCCCAGAAACCCGCTGGAAGAGGTCTTGTGCTAACTCTGTGTTCACCGCCTTCCAGATGATCTGCCCCTGCAGATGGAAGCTCGGGGATTTGATGTGCACCTGATGGGGCAAAGGATAGTTGCCCACCTCCTGATACTGCAACCAATCCAGCTGCAGCCCGCTGGGCAGGATCAGCCTGCGGGGCAGCTCCTTTTCAATATCCAGCCAGAGCTGGGCCTGCCGGCCCAGTACCCGGCAGGGCAGATCCTCCTGGAAAGCGTATCCTCTGTGCCCAGGATCCAGGCCCAGCTCCTGCCAGCCAGAGCTCCCTTCTGGCCTGTGCCACAACATAAGCAGGGGCAGACTTATCGCATCCCGGCTGGGATAGGCAGCCCGTAGCCTGTTGCCCCTGCCCACTGCTACCTGAATCAGCTCAGGGTCCTGCCCGGCCTGGACCCATTCCTGACGCCAATGCTCCCCTTGCTGCCAGAGGGTCAGCTCCAGATCCAGAGCCGGCCTAAAGCTGACTACTGCCAGATAGGAGCCCAGGCTCTCCAGCCTGGAGCTGACCAGGCTGTGGGATTCAGCAGCCTGGACCTGTCCCTGCAGTGGGGACAGCAATAAGAACAGGGCCAACAGGCAGCAGGCCACTATTTCCTTGAGCAGGAACGAAATCTTGTCAGCCCACGGCCTCATGTGCATCAGCACAGATTATGCTGCAGGACCTGGGCCAGCTCCTGAGCCAGATTCTGGACCTGGTCCGAATTCTGGCCCTCCACCATAACCCTGGCCAGAGACTCTGTGCCTGAATAGCGCAAAAAGACTCTGCCCCTGCCGCCCAGGCTTTTTTCCGTATCTTCCACGCATTCCCGTATCTGAGGCACTTCCTCGAAAGGCACCTTCTCCTGCACCGGGACATTGATCAGCTTCTGGGGGAACGGTTCCAGGATAGCGGCCAGATCTGAGGCTGTCCTTTGCTTTTCCTGCATGATCTTCAGCATCTGCAGCGCAGCCAGGATCCCGTCCCCTGTGGTGCTATAGTTGAGGAATATCAGGTGCCCGGACTGCTCTCCGCCCAGAATGGTTGCCTGCTCTCGCATGGCCTGGGCCACGTGCCTGTCCCCCACCGGGGTCCGGATCAGCTCCCCTCCGCTCTCCTGCATGAAGACCTCCAGGGCCATATTGCTCATCACCGTGGCTACCAGCTTGTTGCCGGGCAAGATCCCCTTCTCCATGCAATCCTGGGCGCAAATGGCCAAAAGCTGATCCCCATCCAGCACACAGCCCTTTTCATCCACCAGGATAACCCGATCTCCATCCCCGTCCAGGGCAATACCCAGATCAGCGCCTGTCTCCTGGACCTTGCGGCTGACCTGTTCAGGGTATAATGAGCCGCACTCCTGGTTTATGTTCAGACCGTCCGGCTGCACCCCCAGCTTGATCACCTGGGCCCCCAGCTCCTCAAAAACCAGGGGGGCTACCCGGTACGTGGCCCCGTGGGCGCAGTCCAGGACTATCTTCAACCCATCCAGAGTCATGTGCGTTGGGAAGCTGTGCTTCAGGGACACAATATATCTGCCCGGGCTGTCCTCTATTTTGTAGGCCCGGCCCACATCCTGGGGCTGAGGGTGATCCCACTGGCTGCCCCCGCTCAGCACCAAATCAGAGATATCCTGCTCCGCCTGGTCGCTCAGCTTGAAACCCTGGCCGTCGAAGAACTTGATCCCATTGTCCATGAACGGATTGTGGGAAGCCGAAATAACTACCCCCAGATCCGCGCGCATGTTCTTGGTCAAAAAAGAGATGGCAGGAGTAGGCAAGGGTCCCACCAGGTAGACATCCATGCCTGAAGCACAAAGGCCAGAGGTCAAGGCGGTCTCGAAGACATACCCGGAAAGCCTGGTATCCTTGCCTATCACCACCCGGTGCCTTTTCTTGGAATTCCGGAAATACTGGCCTGCAGCCAGACCCAGGCGGATCACGGTCTCTGGCTGCATGGGAAAAATGTTAACCTGCCCCCTGAGACCATCCGTGCCAAAGAGCTCCTTACGCATACCTGCTGCTCCTGTATTTTTTTTGTATCTTTTGCTTTGTATGGAAAACTGGATCTCCAGCAACAGTTTCCTCCAAAAAGGGCGACTGCCAGTCGCCACTACAAGCCTACGCCTTCATACAGGGCTGTGTTGAAGTAACGTGCTGCTGCGATGCTAGTAGGGGCGAGCGGCGCTCGCCCCTTTGCATTGAGGATTGCTCTGCAATTTAGTTGCCACACCGAGACTGCCACCTAAAAACCACACATTATCAATCGATTACAAGCACAAGCCCCTGCAAGACTGCCCCACACCATGCAAAAAACTGCACATAGCTATGCAATGAATTGCTGCTACCCTGAATCAGGACCTCTCCAGCAAGCTCTGGACTATCTGCAGGGTCTGTCTGGTCAGCCCCGCCTCGTGCACCCGGTGCAGGGCTACTCCCTGCCTGGCCATCAGGGCGGTGGCCACCTGGGTGGCGTTTTGCCTCTGCCCCGACTCCAGGCCCAGGAGCTTGCCCCACATGCTCTTGTTGGAAAGTCCGATCATTACCGGCCTGCCCAGATCAAAAAATTCCTGGACCCCGGTCAAGATCTGCAGGTTGTGCTCCAGGGTCTTGCCGAAGCCCAGGCCCGGATCCAGGACGATATTCTCCTCAGGCAGTCCGGCCCGGGTCAGGGTATGCAGATGCTGCGCAAAAAAGGCCTTGATCTCCTGCAGCACATTTTCGTATCTGGGCTCTTTCTGCATATCCTCTGGCCTGCCCAGGCTGTGCATCAGCACGTACCCGGGCTTGTATTGCCCCAGGACATCCAAGAGCTCGGGATCAAACCTGCAGGCAGAGACATCGTTGACAATCAGGGCCCCTGCTTCCAGTGTCTGCCTGGCCACTGCAGACTTGTAGGTATCCACTGAGAGCACAGCATCCGGCCTGTGCCTCAAAACCTGCTCCAGCACAGGCAGCACCCTTTCAAGCTCCTGGCCTTGATCCACTCGGGCAGAAAAGGGCCTGGTGGACTCTCCGCCCACATCGAGGACGTCTGCACCCTGCTGCTGCAGCTCCTCAGCCTGTGCCAGGGCTGTGTCCTGCTCCAGGAACTTCCCCCCATCATAGAATGAATCCGGGGTAACATTCAAAACCCCCAGCACAAAAAAAGGGGCAGGCCCCAGCACCCTGCCCCTAGCCAATGACCACGAGATCCTGTTCAACATAGGCATCCATTTTTAGACGGCTTGAAAATTACTTCCGCTCTTCTTCCCAGATGAACTCCTCAGTCTCCTGATCCTGCTCCCCAGGATCCTTCTGCTCGCCAGGTTGCTCCTGCCTGTCCTTGCCCTCTTGCGCAGGCCTGGGAAAAGGGGGCAGGCTGTCGCCATTGATGAGCTTGGTCAGGTCATCCCCTGAGACAGTCTCCCTATCCAGAAGAGCCTGGGCCAGATTATGCATGACCTCCTGGTGCTGCTCCAGGAGGCTTTTGGCCTTATCATAGGCTTTCTGCACGATATTTTTCACTTCCGCGTCTATAATCCTGGCTGTCTCCTCGCTGTAGTGCTTATGCTGCACCAGCTCCCTGCCCAGGAAGACCTCGTTGCCGTTGTCACTGATGGCCATGGAGCCGAAAGCCTCGCTCATGCCCCACTCGCAAACCATCTTCCTGGCCATCTTGGTGGCCCTCTCCAGGTCGTTGCTGGCCCCTGTGGTCAACTGGTCCAGAAACAGTTGCTCAGCCACCCTGCCACCCATCATCACTGCCAGGGTGCTATCCAGGTACTCCTTGCTATAGTTGTGCCGCTCGTCCACGGGCAGCTGCATGGTTATGCCCAGGGCCTGCCCCCTGGGTATAATGGACACCTTGTGCACAGGATCAGCCTTGGGCAGCAATCTGGCCACCAAGGCATGCCCGCTTTCATGATAGGCAGTGGTCTTCTTCTCCTCCTCGGTCAGGATCACGCTCCTGCGCTCCTTGCCCATCAAGACCTTGTCCTTGGCCTCCTCCAGGTCTTCCATGGCCACGTGTTCCCTGTCCTTCTTGGCAGCTATCAGGGCCGCCTCATTGACCATGTTCTCCAGGTCCGCGCCGGAAAACCCAGGTGTGCCCCTGGCCAGGACCTCTATATTTACATCATCAGACAGGGCCACCTTGCGGGCATAGACCTGTAGGATCTGCTTCCTGCCGTTTAGATCCGGATTAGGCACCACCACCTGCCGATCGAACCTGCCCGGCCGAAGCAGGGCCGGATCCAGGACATCCGGTCTATTGGTGGCAGCGATCAGGATAACCCCTTCGTTGGACTCAAAACCGTCCATTTCCACCAAAAGCTGGTTCAGGGTCTGCTCCCGCTCATCGTGGCCTCCGCCCAGGCCTGCACCTCTCTGCCTGCCCACAGCGTCTATCTCGTCTATGAATACCAGGCAGGGGGCATTCTTCTTGCCCTGCACAAACAAATCCCTGACCCTGGAGGCGCCCACTCCGACGAACATTTCCACAAAGTCTGATCCGGAAATGGAGAAAAAGGGCACCCCAGCCTCTCCTGCAACTGCCCTGGCCAGCAGAGTCTTACCTGTTCCTGGCGAGCCCACCAGAAGCACACCCTTGGGAATACGGCCTCCCAGCCTGGTAAACTTCCCAGGATTGCTCAGGAAATCAACCACCTCGGACAGCTCGTCCTTGGCCTCATCTATGCCTGCTACATCATCGAATCTGATCTTGGTGGTCTCCTCGGAAACCATCTTGGCCTTGGAGCGGCCAAAGGAGAAGGCCTTACCTCCCCCACCCCCACCCTGCATCTGGCGCATGAAAAAGATCCAGACCGCGATCAGCAACAACATGGGGAACCAGGAGATGAGCATGGTGAAGTACCAAGGGGACTCCTCCTTTGGCTTGGCCTCCACCTGAATCCCTCGTTCGAGCAGCTTGCCCACCAGGTCCGGGTCTTCTGGAGCATAGGTGGTGAATTTACGGTCCTGATCCACCAGGGCCCCGGTTATCTTTTGGCCCTCGATCTCCACGCTCAATACATCCCCTTCCTCCACCAGGGACAGGAATTTGCTGTAGTTGATCTCCTGCCTGGACTGCTGGGGCTGCTGGAACATGTTGAACAGGGCCACCATCACCAGAGCAATGGTAGCCCAGAGAATTATATTCTTCAGATAATTGTTCAAAAAAAACTCCTTGCAGTACTGTTACGGCCTGCCTGGATTTGTATTAACACAAGCCCACCCCGCTGTCCATCAGGATTGCGGCCTCGAGCTCCCAGGTCCTGATTCTGGATTTGGTCTGCGGCGGGCTGAAAGGAGGAATCGAACCGACTACCCCTTGTCCTTCAAGCGAAGATTTGTTACATATCCTGATCAGGGCGGAAGCGTTTCGTCACCGGTGTGGCGCCTGGACTTCAAATCCAGTGGATGGGC
>JBKGXZ010000019.1:0-23765 GCA_046546355.1 Desulfohalobiaceae bacterium
TAATCGGAGTCGATATAACTGATTTCATCTCCAGGACGACCCTCCCCTAACCCCTCCCTGTCCAGGGAGGGGAACCTGAATGTCGAAACCGTAACCTTTGTTCTGGGCCTTTAGATCAAGGAATGCCTCCCTCTGATTTTTATCGTTCCCACGCTTTGCGTGGGAACTCCTCTGGACGCTCCGGCGTCCATAAAGAGACCGCAGGAGCGGTCAAAAAGAGCTCCCACGCAGAGCGTGGGAGCAATAAAAATTCGGGCCTGTAATCTTGGAGCCTAACCTTTAAGCTCCTGCAGGCTGCCTGAGTGGTAGGCCTGAATGGCCTCCTGGACAGTGGACTGACTGGCCAGGTAGATTTTGATGTTTTTACCCTGCAGGTAATCCGCGGCCTTGGGACCCATCTTGCCGGTGATCACCGCCTGGACCCCGGCTTGGGCCACATCCTGGGCGGTCTTGGCTCCTGCCCCCCTTGCTGCTAGCATATTTTGAGCATTGGACAGGTAGCTGGAATCCCCCTTCTCAGTGTCGTAGAGGATGAACCCGCTGGCCCGTCCGAAGCCGGTCAATGGAGCAGAGGCTTCCTTGCCCGAGGTGCTGATGGCCAGTTGCATGTCATAACTCCTTGTGGGTTACGGATGGGTTGATGTCTCTTGTCTGCAGGAAAGTTTCAGATCTGAAGCTAAAGTTTAAGGAGGCTGAGATGAGGATGTCAAGTCATTTCCAAACAGGCGGGAAAAGCTTGTAAACCTGGCCAGCCTCTGCTATTGCCTGGTCTTGGACAAGGTGTTTTCAGCAGCTACAAGCAAATAGGATGGGGATATGCAAAAGGCGGCAGTAAGCGTGCTGGGCTGGGACAGGCCGGGCATAGTCTGTCAGGTGGCCAGCCTGCTGGCTGAAGTCAACTGCAACATCATAGATGTTTCCCAGACAGTGTTGCAGGAAGAGTTCGCGGGCATCTTTCTGGTGGCCCTGCCAGGTGATCTGGATATATCTGAGCTGGACAGCTTCTTGCAGCAGCGGCTTCAGGACACCGGCCTCAGGCCCTTCATCAGCCAGGTGCATCCCAAGCAAAGGCACGAAGAGCAGCAACCAAGCGAGCCCTTTGTGGTTATCAGCATGGGCCAGGATCGGGTGGGACTTATTGCAACCATAACCTGTGTGATGCAGGAATATGGAGTCAATATTGTCAATTTGCAGTTTGCCCGGGGCAGCACAGCTTTTCCCCAGAAGTCAGTGACTATCTATGAGGTGGATATACCAGTCAGCGTAAGGCTGGCGGATTTTGTCTCCAGCCTGAGCCAAAGGGCAAATGAAGTGGGTCTGGAGGTCAGTGTTCAGCACAAGAGGATATTTGAGGATATCTGCAGGCTCTAGAGCAAAGGACTGGCCCGGAACAGGGGTATCTGCTTTTGCTGAACCGCTCATGCTGAAGGAGCTTTGAATCATATGCTATCTGAAAGGGAAGTCATCTCCACCCTGGAGATGGTCAAGAACGAGAACCTGGATGTACGTACTGTGACCCTGGGCATCAGCCTGCTGGACTGTGCCAGCCACGATCCGAAAATTTTCGCGGATAATATTCGGCGCAAAATCGTGTACACAGGCAGGGAGTTTGTTTCCATCTGTGATCGCATCGGGGATAAATACGGGATCAAGGTGGTCAACAAGCGCATTGCGGTCAGCCCAATGGCTGTAGCCGCAGGCAGTTTCCGGGCTCAGCAGCTGGTTGAGCTGGCCGGGGTACTGGACCAGGCTGCCAGTGAAGTGGGCGTGGATTTTGTGGGCGGGTTCACCGCCTTGGTGGAAAAAGGCACTACGCCTGGTGACCAGGCCCTGATCCAGGCCATACCTGAGGCCCTGAGCAGCACGGAGCGGGTCTGCGCCTCTGTGAATGTGGCCTCTACCAAGGCCGGAATCAATATGGACGCGGTTTATGCCATGGGCAAATGCCTGAAGCAGACAGCCCAGCTGACCGGGGACCGGGACGGTCTAGGCTGCGCCAAACTGTGCGTATTTGCTAATATACCCCAGGACATCCCTTTTATGGCCGGGGCCTATCTGGGCACAGGAGAGCCGGACAGCGTGATCAATGTCGGGGTCAGCGGACCCGGAGTGGTCAGAAAGGCCATTGACCGGGCGCTGGAATCAGATCCGGAGCTGAACCTGGGCTTGATCTCGGAAACCATCAAGCGTACCGCATACAAGGTAACCCGGGTAGGGGAGCTCATCGGCAGGGAAGTGGCCCAGGAGCTGGGAGTGACCTTCGGGATCGTGGACCTTTCCCTGGCGCCTACGCCCAATGTAGGGGACAGTGTGGGTGAAATATTTAAGAGCATGGGCCTGGAGAGCATCGGGGCTCCGGGATCCACTGCAGTCCTGGCCTTGCTGAACGATGCTGTGAAGAAGGGCGGGGCCTTTGCCAGCTCGCATGTGGGTGGACTTTCCGGGGCTTTTATTCCGGTCAGCGAGGACCTGTACATAGCCCAGGCAGTAGGCGGATCCCAGCTTAGCCTGGAGAAGCTGGAGGCCATGACCAGTGTATGTTCCGTGGGTTTGGACATGGTGGCTGTGCCGGGGGATACCACAGAGGAGACCCTGGCAGCGGTGATCGCGGACGAGATGGCTATCGGAGTGATCAACAAGAAAACCACAGCTGCCAGGCTGATCCCGGTGCCAGGCAAGCAGGCCGGGGACAGCGTGGAATTCGGCGGCTTGTTGGGCAGGGCGCCAATTATATCCTTGCAGGGCAATAAGAGCTCCCAGGGGTTTATACTGCATGGGGGCAGAATTCCTGCTCCTATCCAGAGCCTGATAAATTAGCCGCACTGATGGGTGGTTGCAGCAAGGCAACAGTGGATCGAGGCTTAGATGTGGCCAGAATTCGGCTTGAGTTTTTTTCCTGCTTGGTCTATATAGAGCATAGCAGACTGGCAAGGCAGAATCTGTGTGGCTTGATCCTGGTTGAGCAGATTTGGAGATCAAGCTGCAGTAAATCATGAAGGAGGTAACAAACAATGACTATGGCCGAGAAAGTAAAGAAAGTCAGCTTTTCATCCAAGGAAGAACATGAGCCCAGGCCGGAGCAACTGCATGATGAGGTGCGCAGGGACATGGGCAAGGTAGCTTTGTTCATAGCCGCGCTAGCGGTGGTGCTGATGGTGGTTTTCTATTTTGTCCTGAACAACAATGTTTCCAACCTGCAGGCCACTGTACAGGACTTCAATGCAGTGGACGAACAGGTCTCGGAGATGGGAGGCAACATGGATGAGATGGAGTCTTCCTTGTCTGAGCTTGATACCCAGGTCTCAGGCCTGGACAGCTCCTTGAGCGGGCTGCAGGAAAGGATGGCGGATCTGGAGAATCTCCCCCAGGAAACCAGGAACGTGATCTATACCAGCTTGCTGGAGGATATTTCCCAGCGGGCTGGTTTCCTCAGCAACCAGCTGCAAGGCGAGGAGCAGGAGCAGCTGCAAGAGGCAATGCAGCTGATCAAGCAGGTCAGAGAGGGCATGGCAGAAAGCGAGTAGTAATTTGCTGCTTGGCCGGGTGTGAGACGGGGTGAGGGCTGTTGGATATCGGCCCTCAGCCCGCTTTTTTTTGTTCAGGCCAGGCAACGCAGCAATAGCTGCAGCAGCAGGAGCACAATCCCGGCAAAGACTCCGGCCAGGATGTCGTCCAGCATGATCCCGAATCCCCCAGGAAGCCAGGCCTCTGATGCACCTACAGGCCAGGGCTTGAGTATGTCCAGGGCCCGGAAGAGTACGAAGCCTGCAGCCAGCTGCCAGGTGGCTGCAGGGCTGCAGATGGCAAAGACCAGGAGCTGGCCTGCGAATTCGTCTATGATTACTGCGCCGGGATCCTTTTGGCCCAGGATTTTTTCAGCGCTGCCCGAGGCCCAGGAGCCGAGCAGGAAGAGGACTATAAGCAACAGGATCTTGGCGCTCCAGGGCAGGGGCCCCAGCAAAAAAGGCGCTGCCAGCACAGCTGCCAGGGATCCCCAGGTCCCGGGAGCAAATGGTATTCTGCCCAGGGGACCCAGAGTAGCCAGGTGCAATAGCACGGTGTCTGCTTTCTGCAGCCAGGAGCTCATTGGCTATCTACCTCCAAATGCAGGGCATCTAGCTCCAGCAGTGCATTCAAGACCTCATGCATAGGAAGCCCCACCACGTTGCTGTAGGAGCCCTGGATGGAGCTGACCAGCGCTCCGCCCAGCTCCTGGATTCCGTAGCCCCCTGCCTTGTCCAGGGGCTGTTGGGTGTGTACATAGCCTTGCAATACAGCCTCGCTTACTGGACCCAAGCCCACCCAGGTAGTTACAGCAAAGTCCTTTTGTGCGCCAGAAATGGTGTCCTGCAGGAAGCAGCCGGTGATTACCCGGTGCTGGACTCCATTTAGCCTGCACAACATGTCCAGAGCCTGGAAGAGGTCCTGGGGCTTGCCCAGAATCTCTTCCTCAAGGACTACAATAGTATCAGCCGCGAGGATGAGGCCCCGGTTCTGCTTGTCTGCCGCAGATTCTGCCTTGAGCCTAGCCATCTGCTGGCAATAAACAGTCGGATCCTGCCCAGGCTTAGGCTTGGGCTCTGGCTGCGGGCTGGGCCGTACCTGGAAATGCAGGCCCAGGGAGGCCAGCAGGGCTTGCCTTCTGGGGGATCTGGAGGCCAGGATCAATTCTTGACTCGTGCGCAAAGGCCCCCTGGGTTCAGTATGCTCCTGCATTATAAAGCCCCTTGTATCACTGTTTAGGCTGAAGACTGACTGGAGCGTATAAGGTTCGCCGGATCGAAAACCGTAAGCAAAACAAAAATACGTTGAGTTTCTATATTGCTTTTGCTAACTTGAGTGAGCTTACAGGCTGTAAGTCAGCTAGGAATAAACTTTGAGTCCAAAATTCGCAACCCGGTATACCATGCATGAGCAGAAAAAAGATATTGCTTTTAGTGCTCCTGGTTGTCCTGCTTCTGAGCGGTCTGAGCGGCTGGTACCTCTTCCAGCAAAGCAGCAGACTGAGCCGGCTGGATTCTGAATCTAAACAACAGACAGAAGATTCCCAGCGGCCGGATATAGAGGATGCGGAGCCCATACTGCAAGACCAGGAGCAGGATTTTGTGCTGGCTCTGCGGGAGCAGATCCCGGATCCGGAACAAGCCCTTCAGGATCAGGCAGAGCAGGCAGCCCAGGAACCAGAAGAGCAGCAAGAGTCCAGGTGGACCTGGATCCAGGATTATGTGCTGACCAACTATTTTATCCAAGATCTGGCTGAATACATGGTAGCCCATTACGCGCCGCCCAGCAGCATTGATAATCCAGAGCAGCAGGGCAAGAGCAGGCTCAGCTTCAAATCCTTGAATGCCAGGTACGGGATGGAGCTGACCGGCTTCAGGTATCAGGAGCAGGACCCCCAAGATGCCAGGCAGAAGATACTGGACAGGGTCATGGACAGTCAGGTCCTGGAAAGGATCTATGACAAATATTCTCAGGAATTCCTGGAGCAGGTCATGCAGGAGGCCAAGCAGCGGGAATGGGAGTTCCGGGGCCCTGAGGGGGAAGTTCAGAGCCGGAGCTTGAAGCAGGAGGAAGTCGCAGATCTGCTGCAGATCATCAGCAGCTATATGCGGGCTGTGGCTGGAGTGTTCCAGACTTTGGCCCAGGACCAGGAAGCAGCCGGGCTGGTAGAGGAATATCTGGAGCAGGAACAAAAGGCTGTACACGCCAATTATGTTCTAAACCAGGAGCAGAACAGGCTGCAGCTACTGCGCAGACAGTCCAAGGAAGAGGAGAGCCAGGATCCCGAGCTGGAAGAGGAAATCTCCGAGGTAGAGCGAAAGAAAAGGGATGCAGCCCAGGATTATCGTAAGGCCCTGCAGTCCAGGGAAAGGGCCAGGGAGGAGCTGATCAGTGACCTGAGGTCCGGCAGGAGCTCTAAGGATTTGGAGGACCACGAGCTATTGTATATAGCGGAATGGGTACAACGAAGACTAGCGCAGGACCAAGGCCAGGGGGCTGTGGCCAGGCTGGCCGAGTTGCTGCAGGACCTGGGCCAGAGCTTTGCAGATCAGGCCCGGGCCCTGCAGCAATAACTGGAAGCAGGGATGCCTATTCCTCCTCGAAGAGATAGCTGTACTCGGAATAAATTCGGTCGGTCTTGGCCACCAGGTCTTCTGCCAGATTACTTAGGCCTTGGTTGCTGATCTGCCCTACCTCGGACTGCAGATAATTGTCCAGAACGTCCTCACCATAGGAGAAAGTCCAGACTATGGAGTATATGGAGCTAAGACCTGGTCTGGAAGGAAATTCCTCCTGGCTGGAGATGACAATTTTGAGCTTTTGTTCCTGATATCCGGACAGCCTGAACAGATCAGAGCTGTTAAGCCTCTCCCGGATATTGAAGACCAGCCTCCTGCCCAGGCTGTCCAGATCCTGGTATTCCACCATGACAGGCACCTTGCCGGCCTCAGCCACCTCTTCCGGGACCTGCTGGCCTTCCCGGGTCACTTCAGGTTTCTTCTCGTCCTGGCTTTCTTCCTGGGCTTGGGGCTCGGACTGCTCTTCTTCCGTCTCCTGGGCAGCAGCCAGGGACCAGGCGCATATGGTCATCAGCAATAAGCAGGCCAAAAAACAGGACAAAGTTTTTATGCTCACAGCGCACCTCCTGGGCTAAGGGCAGAATATTAACAGCGGCCTATTAGCGCTCCAACGCAAGTTAGACAAATATATTCGTAATGTTTTTTTCCTTGTAACTGTTCACCAGGGTCCGGGGGCTTTATAAACAGGACGTAAAAACTCACTCCAAGGCAGCGTAAATCAAAACCTATATCTGTGTTTTATAGCCGGTGGATATTTTCTATAATATGTTTTAAATCATATTCGGTGTTTAACGGTTTTGATGAACGCTGCCTACGTCGCTCAAACAGCTTACGCCCAGTTTATAAAGCCCCCGGACCCTGGATATGCGGCAGTGCGCTTAGATCTTCCAGCTTTATCAGGTGCTGAATAGTTACGTTTGGAATTTGTTTTTTGTTATTTGGAATTTCCGCGTCGATTGCCAACTGGGTCAAAAAGTTGAAATAAGATTCACAGAGAAATTTCTAAGGACGAGCATTAAACTTATGAGACGCGGGACTAGTATCTTGGGTTTTGCTCCCAAGTATAGACGGTTTGGACAATCTTTTCAATATCGTCGAAATCCGGCCGCCAATTGAATGCCTCCCGCAGTCTGCGAGGATCAGCCACCAGCTCAGCCGGGTCCCCTGGTCTGCGTTCCACTTGCCTGGTGGGCAGATTGGCCCCGGCAATCTTTTCCACAGCCTGCACAATATCCAGCACAGAATACCCGTGTCCATAGCCGCAGTTAAAAATTTCTGAGCCCCTGCCCTGTTCCAGGTGCTGCAGGGCTGCCACGTGGGCCTGGGAGAGGTCGGTGACATGGATGTAGTCCCTGACCCCAGTGCCGTCCGGGGTGGGATAGTCTGAGCCGAATATCTCCAGGACAGGCCTTTTGCCCAGTGCGGTCTCACAGGCCACCTTGATCAAGTGGGTGGCCTCAGGCGTGCTTTGGCCCATTCTCCCCTGAGGATCCGCTCCAGCAACATTGAAGTAGCGCAGGATGATGTACTCCAGTCCTGGATGGGCCCGGGCGGCATCCTGCAGGACCCATTCGCTCATCAGTTTGGATCTGCCGTAGGGATTTATGGGCTGCAACGGTGAACTCTCTGGCACCGGGATCTGCTCAGGGATGCCGTAGACAGCTGCAGTGGAGGAGAAGATGAAGTTCTGGATGCCATGCTTTACAGCCAGCTCTATGAGCCGGGTCGTGTTCAGGGTGTTGTTCCTGTAGTATTTCAGTGGGTTCTTTACTGACTCCGGAACTACAATGTTTGCGGCAAAGTGGATGATGCTGCTGAATTCCATTTCCTGGAACAGGGCATCCAGTTTGTCCAGTTCGCACAGATCCCCGTGCACTAGCTGGGCAGGGGGCAGGACAGCAGCAAAGAAGCCTGTGCTCAAGTTGTCGTAGACCACGACTTGGTAGCCGGCTTCAAGCAGGCTGAGCACAGTGTGGGAGCCGATGTATCCGGCGCCCCCGGTGACCAGAACTTTGCTCATGAGTATTTCCTTGCTTTATAGCTTGTGTTTTGTATCAGCCTGATTTATCTCTGGAAGAGCCTGCCTTCTTTTGCTGGCTTAGTTATTGTGGGAGGCAATTAGTGCCAAACAGAGTCGGTTGATCCCGGGTAAAGCAAAAGAGTTCAGAAAATCCTACAAGGAGGCTTCCATGGACAGCGCTGATGTACAGAAGGAATTTGAACCATTCAGGCGCAAAATGCAAGCCAAGGGCCTGCATGAGCAGGTTATAGATCTTTTCCAGGAGTATTATCTCCGGCTGCGCTCCGGGGTTTCCCAGGCCCTGATTGGGGAGCAGGATATCAATCCTGTGCAGGAAGGCAAGATTTCCGAGCTCCAGGATCTGGGCCAGGATGAGTATGATCTGGGCCTGGGATCCTTGCACGAGGTGGTGATGATCAAGCTCAACGGCGGCCTGGGTACCAGTATGGGCATGCCGTATGCCAAGTCCCTGCTTAAGGTCAAGTCCGAGCTGACCTTTCTGGATTTGATCCTGGAGCAGGCCAGGGTAGCGCAGGAAAAAAGCGGGACCGGGAGCCTGGCTTTGATGAACAGCTTCAATACCCAGCAGGACACGCTGGACTACCTACAGAGCAAAGGACTTTCCCAATCAGAGCTGCCCTTTTGTTTTATGCAGAACATGTACCCCAAAGTGGACGCCCAGACACTGCAGCCTGCCAGCAGCCCCCAGGATCCCGACCTGGAATGGAATCCTCCGGGACACGGTGATATTTACGCAGCCCTGGTCACCTCTGGAGTCCTGGATCAGCTATTGCAGCAGGGCAAACGCTTCGCCTTCATCTCCAATGCGGACAACCTGGGAGCGGTGATTCATCCAGCGATTCTAGGCTATATCAGGAGTCGCGAGCTGCCGTTCCTGATGGAAGTGGCCCGGCGTACCGAGTCAGACAAGAAGGGCGGGCATTTGGCGCTCACCAATGACGGCAGGCTGATCCTGCGCGAGATCGCTCAGTGCCCGGAATCTGATATGGGCGCCTTCCAGGATGTGCAAAGGCATGGCTATTTCAATACCAACAATATCTGGCTGGATCTGCAAAAATTGAAGGATTATGTGCAGAACAGGGGTCTGCCCAGGTTGCCCTTGATTGTGAACCCCAAGACCCTGGATCCCAGAGATGAGGGCTCTGCAAGGGTATATCAGCTGGAGACAGCCATGGGTGCTGCCATATCGGAGTTCGAAAACAGCGGGGCTATTCTGGTAGGCAGGGACAGGTTTATACCGGTGAAAAAGACCAATGATCTTCTGGCAGTACGTTCGGATTGCTACATCCTGAGCCGGGGCTATCAGCTGCTGCCCCATCCCCAGAGGGATCTGCCCCAGATAGAGATTGATCTGGACTCTGAGTTCTATAAGCTGGTGGATCAGTTCGAGGCCAGGTTCCCTTACGGACCGCCTAGTTTGCTGCAGTGCAGATATCTGCAGGTCAAGGGGGATATCATGTTTGAGCAGGATGTGATTTGCCAGGCAAAAGTAGAGCTGATAAACAGGTCAGGGCAGCAGCAAAAGATTCAGGCAGGCAGCCTGCTCAAGGGAGTGCTGGAATTTTAGAAGTAAATGAATCAGGAGGCATGAATGCAAGAAGTCGAGGGTTTCGAGCTGGTCTGGAGCAGGTACATCCCAGAGATCCAATCCCAGGCCAGATTGTTTCGCTATCAGAAGAATCAGGCTCAAGTGCTGTCCCTGGAGAACAGCGACGAGAACAAAGTCTTCGGGATTACTTTCCGTACTCCGCCCAAGGATTCCACTGGCGTGGCCCATATCCTGGAGCATTCGGTGCTCTGCGGTTCCAGGAAATATCCAGTCAAGGAACCCTTTATAGAGCTGTTAAAGGGTTCCCTGCAGACCTTTCTGAATGCCCTGACCTTTCCGGATAAGACCTGCTATCCAGTGGCCAGCCAGAATCTGCAGGACTTCTATAACCTGGTGGATGTCTATCTGGATTCAGTATTTTTCCCCAAGCTGGAGCCGGAGATATTCTCCCAGGAAGGATGGCACTTTGTGGAGCAGGAGGAGGATTCCCAGCTCAGCCTGCAGGGGGTGGTCTACAACGAGATGAAAGGCGCCTACTCCTCCCCTGATGGGCTGCTCAATGAATACTCCCAGCAGTCCCTGTTCCCTGATTCCCCCTATGGCTTGGATTCTGGGGGCAATCCGGAACAGATCCCCAATCTCAGCTATGAAGAGTTTTTGGATTTCCATCGTAAATACTACCATCCAGGCAATGCCAGGATCTTCTTCTATGGGGATGATCCGCCTGAAGAGCGCCTGCGGATGCTGATCCCCTATCTGGAGCAGTTCCCTGCTCAGGAGGTGGATTCCTTTGTGCCCCTGCAGCCCAGGCTGCAGCAGCCCAGAGCCCTGGAGGAAGTCTACGCAGCTGACCAGGAAAGTCAGGCCAAGTCCATGCTGACCCTGAACTGGCTTTTGGACGTGGGCAGCAATCTGCAGCTCAATCTGGCCTGGCAGGTTCTGGACTATCTGCTGCTGGGTATGCCTGCCTCGCCCTTGCGCAAGGCCCTGCTGGATTCCGGGCTGGGCGAAGATCTGGCAGGCCCGGGTCTGGAGAGCGACTTGCGCCAGATGTTTATTTCTATAGGCATGAAAGGGGTCCGGGAAGAGAACCTGGCCCGGGTGGAGGAGCTTATCCTGCAGACCTTGCGGGAGATCTCCGAGCAGGGCTTTGATCCGGAGACTGTGCGCGCAGGCATAAACAGCGTGGAGTTCGCCCTGCGGGAGAACAATACCGGTTCCATGCCCAGGGGGTTGATAGTTATGCTCAGGAGCCTGGCCACCTGGCTCTATGACGGGGACCCCACTTTGCTGCTCAGGTTTGAGGAGCCCCTGGAGCAGCTGAAGCAGGATCTCCAGGCCGGAGAGAAGGTGTTTGAGAATCTGGTGCAGGAATATTTGCTGGAGAATCCCCATTACAGCAAGGTCATCCTCAGGCCGGATCCTGAGCTGACCACCAGGCTGGAGCAAAGGGAGCAGGAGCTGATCCAGCACAAGCAGCAGGAGCTCAGTCAAAAGGAGCTGCAGGAGCTGGCGGACTGGAGCAGGCAAGTCAGGCAGAAACAGCAGGCTCCGGACAACCCTGAAGATCTGGCTAAGATACCCAGGCTGGGCAGGCAGGATCTACCCCGGGAGGAGAAGGAAATTCCCAGGCAGATAGTCCATAATGAGCCTGCTCCGTTGCTTTTCCACGAGCTATCCACCAACAATATCTTTTACTTTGATCTGGGTCTGGATCTGGGCCAGCTGGAGCAGAAGTACCTGGGCTATGTGCCTTTGTGGGGCAGGGCCCTGTTGGAGATGGATACTCAGCTCAGGGATTATGTCCACCTTTCCCAGCTTATCCAAGCCGAGACCGGAGGCATCCATACCGAGAGCTTCACCTCTTGCCTGTACAATAGCTCCGGGATCGCTGCCTGGCTTTTCTTCCGGGGCAAGAGCCTGCCTGGACAGGTGCCCAGCCTGCTCTCCATCCTGGAGGAGGTTTTGACCAGGCCTGACTTCTCGGACCAAGCCAGGTTCAGACAGCTGTTGCTGGAGGAGAGGTCCAAAATGGAGCAAAGGCTGGTGCCTGGCGGGCATCAGATGGTGAACTCCAGGCTCAGAGCCAAATACAACCTTGCGGATTGGGCTCACGAGCATATGGATGGCGTGAGCTACCTGCTGTTTCTGCGCTTTCTGGAGCAGGAGCTGGAAAACAACTGGCCCGGGGTACGCTCCAGCCTGGAGCACGTGCATCAAACCCTGATCAATTCCAGGAGCATGATCTTCAACGTCACCTTGGATGCCGAGAACTGGGCCGGGCTGCAGCTAGAAGTGGAGCAGTTCATGAACCGGCTGCCAGGCTTCCAGCCCGGGCAGGCCACCTGGCGCGTGGACTGCGAGCTGGAGTCCGAGGGCCTGAGTATCCCTTCCCAGGTTAATTATGTGGGCAAAGCCCTGGATCTGTTCAGCCAGGGCTACAGCTTCCACGGCTCAAGCCTGGTAGCCAACAGGTATCTGCGAGCCAGCTGGCTCTGGGATAAGATCCGGGTCCAGGGGGGAGCCTACGGGGCCTTCAGCATGCTGGATCGCCTGTCCGGGATCCTGACTTTGGTCTCTTACAGGGATCCCCACATCCTGCAGACCCTGCAGGCATTTGACGGCTGCGCAGAGTTTCTGGCTGATTCTGGCTTATCCCAAGAGGAGATTGATAAGGCTGTGGTAGGGGCTATTGGCGAGCTGGACAGGTATCGCCTGCCTGACGCCAAGGGCATGATTTCCCTGTTGCGCTATCTGATAGGCGAGAGCAGGGAAGACAGGCAAAAGCTGCGCGATGAGATTTTGGCTACAGGCAGGGAACATTTCCAGGATCTGGGCGGCTGGCTCAGGGTCCTTCGGGATTCCGGGCTCATCGCTGTGCTGGGAGACAGAGCCAAGCTGGACCAGGCCCGGAATCAAGGCCTGGAATTGGAGCATGTCTGGCAGGTATTGTAACATAGTAATGCGTATTAAAAGGAGAAGTTGGATATGAGTCAGAGGATTGGTTTTGCAGGCTTGGGCATTATGGGCAGAGCCATGGCAGAGAATGTGCTACGTGCGGGGTTTGAGCTGACAGTCTACAACAGGACCCGGGACAAATGTTCCCAGCTGCAGCAAAAAGGGGCCCAGGTGGCTGACTCGGCTGAACAGCTGGCCAAGGACTGCGATGTGATTGTTTTGATGCTTACCGGGCCGGAGGCCATTGACGAGCTGCTCTGGGCAGAGGGTGGTGCTGCCCAGGGCTTGAGCAGCCGGAAGACCCTGATCAATATGAGCTCGGTAGCACCCGACTATACCCGGAAGCTTTACTCTAAGCTGCAGCCAACAGGCTGTACTTTTCTGGATGCTCCGGTTTCTGGCTCCAAAAAGCCGGCTGAGGATGCCACCCTGGTTATCCTGGCCGGAGGCGAGGAGCAGGCAGTGGAGGCCCAGACCCCGCTTCTGCAGTGCATGGGCAAGAAGGTGGTGCATTGCGGCCCGGCAGGACAGGGCTCCATGATGAAGATGGCCATCAATCTCCTGCTGGGGGTAATGATGGAAGGCTTGACAGAAATGATCAACTTCGGCCGCCAGGGAGGCCTTAACCTGGAGAGCATGCTGGAAGTGGTCCAGTCCGGCCCCTTGAGCTGCGGGCTGTACAACCTCAAGGAGCCCATGCTCAAGGATGACCAGTATCCTACTCAGTTCCCATTAAAGCACATGACCAAGGATCTGAAATTCGTGGCTGATACAGCCTACCAGGAGGGTGCTAACGTGCCAGTGGCCCAGGCAGCGCTGCAGCTGTACCGCACTGCCTGGGGACAGGGCTGCGGAGACCTGGACTTTGCTGCGGTGATCAAGGCCCTGGAGCTGATGAACGATCAGCGGTAGAGATAATGCAAGGGAAGAGGTCATTTATCGCTCCCACGCTCTGCGTGGGAGTTTTTTTTTGACCGCTCCAGCGGTCTCTTTATGGACACGCCGGAGCGTCCATAGGAGTTCCCACGCAGAGCGTGGGAAAGATAAGAAAAAAGGTATTGCTTGCGTCGTGATGCTGAAGAGATCAATTGTATCGATGACGACAACGACCACGACAACGATAGCGAGGGGAAAGGGCCTTTGCTACTGCTTGCTGGCCTGTCTCTTTTCCTGCACTTTGCCTCGAAGCCAGTCGTACCACTGCTGCAGCCCCTGGCCGGTCTGAGCTGAGACCTGCAGCACCTCCAGATCCTGATTCACAGCCCGGGCCGACTGGCTGGCCCGCTGTGTATCAAACTGGATATAGGGCAAGAGGTCAATCTTATTCAAGAGCAGCAGGCTGGACTCGGCAAACAACACGGGATACTTCTCTGGCTTGTCATCCCCCTCAGGGATGCTCAGCAGGGCTATCTTATAGTCCTCGCCCAGTTTGAACTCGGCAGGGCAGACCAGATTGCCTACATTCTCGATGAACAGGATATCCACACTGTCAAGATCCATATGCTGCAGGGCCTGGCCTATCATGGACCCGTCCAGGTGACAGGCCCCTTGGGTGTTTATCTGCAGCACCATGGCACCGGTGGCTGCTATCTTTTGCGCATCATTGCTGGTCTGCAGATCCCCCTCGATAACTGCCATATTCAGCTCCGGGGCAAGATCGTTCAAGGTACGGACCAGGAGACTGGTCTTGCCTGCACCCGGGGAGCTGATCAGATTCAAGACCAGGAGGCCCTGCTCCTGGAAGGTCTGCTGCAGCTCCTGGGAGGTCTTTTGGTTGCTCTCCAGTATGTTGCGCACTACCGGAATATGCATATTTTTCCCCTGCTTGCTTGAGGTGTTGGATCTCTAGATGCAAAAGACGCGCTATTCCGCCAGGATATGCTCTATTTGCAGTTCCCGGCCCTGGATAATATTCTGGCCTTGGCTGCTGCCGCATTCAGGGCAGCACATCTGCAACAAAAGGCCCTGTTCCAGCTCGGGCTGATAGACATGATCGCAACTGGAGCAGCACAGCTGTACAGGCACCATCTCCAGCACCAGCTTGGCCTGGTGGTGCTCAGAGTCCTGGATCAGGCTCTGGAATGCGAACTCCAGCGCGCTGGGTACCACTGAGCTGAGCTCCCCCACCTGGACTTTGACCTCCTGCAGGGTCTGGACCTGGTTCTTGCTCATTTCCTGCTGGGTAATCTCAAGCAGGCTCTGGGCTATGGACATCTCGTGCATGCTGGCTCCCCAAGCTGTATGCTGAATAGCTTAGAGCATAAAACAGCCATCTTGATAGATCAGCTTTTCTGCACCGGTTGCCAGCCTGGCTGTGACCCTTTTGGGCTCGATATTCACCAGGTCCCAGTGCAGGGCTGAGTCGTTGAACCCCAGCTCTTCTTTAAGCCCGGTGCTCAAGTTAGCCGGGCCCTTGGCATAGGTCTCTGCATAGGAGGCCCCCAGGGCAATATGGCAATTGCCGTGGAAGCCACCGAAATTCTCGTCATACAGGGTGTGGGCCATAAACCTGTCAATGCGGGAGAATCGCTTGTCAGTCAGGGAGAACTCTCCTATCTTGTCCGCATTGCTGTCTACTTTGAGCTGCTTGCGCACGAACTCCTGCCCCAGGCTAGCCTGGATATCAGTGACCACTCCCTCACGGAACTCCAGACGCAGATCCTGGACCAGGTTCCCACTGCGAAAGGAAGGCTGATCCATAAAGTATACGCCTTGGGTACCCCTCCAGTCCGGGGAGGTAAAGATCTCGAAGCTGGGGATGTTGTGTCCGGAAACTCCCACCCACTGCCGGTCTTTGCCAGGGGTTATCCAGAGGTCGCATTGTTCGGATTCCAGGTGCAGGTAGTTTATTTCCAGGCTGTTCAGCCAGTGCTTTATTTCCTGGGCCGCCTCCAGGATCTCCTGCCATTTCTGTACTGGCCTGGGATGATCCAGATAGCAGGCCTTGATAATCTGCTCGGTGTATTCCTCCTGGTTGAGACCTGCGTTGTTGGCCAGCTCCTCAGTGGTCAGCAGACATAAGGTCCAGCCGAATTCGCGCTGATTCTCCCTGTCCTCCAGAATATCCCTGAGCTGTTTCCTGGCCAGCATGGATTGGCCGATGCTTTCAGGATTAATGTCCTGCAGGTGGGTCAAGGACTCCGGGGCCAAAAGGGAAATGAGCCCATTTAGGTTCTGGTGCAGATCCTTTTCTCCTGGAGGGATGAAGGTCAGCTGGCTGGGGTCCGAATGCTCAAAAAAGGTGTGCTCCATATCCGGGAAAGGATTGATGCGCTGCACCGGATTCAGTCCCTGCTGCAGAATTTTCTGGAACAGGACCTGTACCAGGTCCCTGGCTGCCAGGTCGTAGCGCAAAAGCACGATCTCTCCAGGCAGGTAGCTCTTTTTTCTGGCAGTCTTGATGCCCCAGAGCAGTACGTCAGTGTATTTATCCAATTGGTCCTGGCTCAGCATAGCTCATCCTTGCATAAAAAAGGGGTTGGCCTGAAGAAGCACCAACCCCATTGAACAATATTTGCCGAGAGCTGTCTAGTAGTTGAGCCGCTTTTCCTGGGGAAAAACCGGCAGATAGCGATAGGCCAGGCTGACCACCAGGGCTCCATAAGCCAGGGCCATCAGGCAGGTTACTATCTCTGTCCAGTGCGGAAAATAGGTAAACCATTGGTCAAAGGGCATTACCGGCATGGCCAGAGTCTGGATGGTGAACACGAAGCGGTTCAGGACCACCCCGGCGCAAGTCAGGATAGCGCCCAGGTACAAAAGCGGGCTCCGGTTGCGCAAGGAAGGCACAACCAGAAGCAACGCAGGCAGCACTCCGCAGATACCCAGCTCAGCCCAGATCAGCCATTTGCCGTAAGGGGCATGGTACATCTGGTCAAAGCTCAGCCCCATCTTGGGCAGGGTGTCAGCCGCCCAAGCCCAGGTATCCAGGAATTTGAAGAACAGATAGATGCTGAGCAGGAAACCGGAGATCTTGCCCATCAGGGACTTGACCGAGAAGTCAGTCAGCTTTTTGCCAGTAATCTTTTCCATCAGGCCGGTAATAAGCAGCATGAATACCGGGCCTGAGGCGATAGCTGAGAGGATGAATAGGAAAAAGGTCCAGGGCCAGATAAAGAAGCCCTCCCTGAAGGCAAAGGGCCGGGTAAACAGCACTCCATACATTCCGCCCAGGGAGCCCTGGTGGAAAAAGGACAGGAATGTGCCCACTCCGGCGAAAAGGGGCATAAAGATATGCAGGTTGTGGGCCAGGTGGTGCAGGAATCTGATCTTGTTCAGCTGGCGGTTTTCCAGGATGATGGGGATGAATTCTATGATCAGCACAATCAGGTAACAGCTGATGCAGAAGATGACCTCGGTGAGCATGGAGTGCACGTTGGCGTGCCAGTATCCGAACCAGGCCCTTAAGGGCTGTCCGATCTCCAAGGCCAGGATGATCATGGCCCCGGAGTAGCAAAGAAAGCCCACGATCACACAAAGATTGATGATGTTCTGCAGCTTCTTGATTTTCAGGATGTACATCAAAAAGCCGCTGAAAAAGGCTCCTGCGCCCAGGGCAATCACTGACAGATCAAAGATGATCCACAGGGCGAAGTTAAAGTAGTTGTCCAGGTTGGTCACTCCCAGGCCGAAGCCCCAGACCAGGGCCGCGCCCAGGGCGCCCAGCAGCAGGATGACTCCCAAAAAGGCGATCCAAGCCAGGAACTTGGGAAGGGAGCAGCGCTGTACTCCCTCCGGGATGAGTTTGGCATCTATCATGGCTGCTTACCCCTTTTGTTTTTCCTCTTGCAGATAGTTATCCCCCTGCAGGCGTACCCATTTCCTTTTGCTCAGATAGAAGACCTGGGGCCCGGAATTCAGCTTCTCCAGGAGCCTGAAGGCATGCTTGCTTTTGGCCAGCTTGCTTACCTGGTGCTCTGGGTTGTTCAAATCCCCGAAAACCATAGCTCCGGTAGGACAAGCTTGTACGCAGGCTGGCTGATATTCATCCTCAGCGAGCTTTTCTGGATCCCGATCCTCGTATCTGGCCTTTTCCTTGGCTGCTTGGAAGCGGTGATGGCAAAAATGGCATTTTTCAACCACTCCGCGGGGCCTGGTGGAGGTAAAAGGGGTTAGGGTCTTTTCCAGACCCTCGGGCCAGGACGGGTCGAACCAGTTAAAGACCCGGGCGTGATAGGGACAGGCTGCCATGCAGTACCTGCAGCCTATGCAGCGGGGATATATCTGGCTGACTATGGCTCCCTCTTCGTCCTTGGTGGTGGCCAGCACTGGACAGACTGTGGCGCAGACCGGGTTTTCGCACTGCATACAGGGCCTGGGCAGATATGCAGTCTCGTGGTCTGGGTATTCCTTGCCGTTGGAGAGCTTGTAGACTATTATCCAGTGTACTGTGCGCAGCCTGTCGAAGGTTTCGGTGCTGGGGGGGATGTTGTTCTCTGCCTGGCAGGCCACCATGCAGGCCCCGCAGCCGGTGCATTTGTCCAGGTCAATAGCCATGCCCCATTTGATCTTGAAATGATGATGGATATAGATTGTATCAGCCATGCTCAGCTACCCCTCTAGAGTTTGACTATTTGCAGCCTGGTGTTCGCCCATACAGCGCTTGCGCTGTCGTGTGCCCTGCTTGCGTTGAACAGCTTGTGCGTATTGTCACCCTTGCCCCTGCTGTATTGGTCCCAGCTGCTGCGGCCAAATCCTAATGGGGCATCCACCACGCCTGGCATGACCCCCTC
The DNA here is from genome assembly GCA_046546355.1 of Desulfohalobiaceae bacterium. Taxonomy (GTDB): domain Bacteria; phylum Desulfobacterota; class Desulfovibrionia; order Desulfovibrionales; family Desulfothermaceae; genus CAZBUB01. The sequence goes on from JBKGXZ010000019.1 coordinate 18,364, forward strand.
GTCCAGATCTACTTTGGCTTCGCACTGTCCTGCCGGTGACTCCAGCCTGATCCTGTCTCCCTGCTGCAGGTTGTAATCCCGGGCTGTTTTGCGGCAGATGCGCACGAAGAACATCTCTCCCTGCAGCTCGTTCTCCAGCATGGTCTTCAGGCCAAAGGGAGGGATGGCTATCTGCTGCGAGCCGTTCTTGAGCTTCTGAGTGGCAGCCAGCCGCAGGGGAAAATTCTTGCTTTCCCGTTGGAACGGGCTGGTCGGGGCCGGCTTCCAGGTTTGGGAACCCCACAGCTCCAGGCTGTCTTGCTCATTGGCAGTAGAATCGCTCCAGTAGTCCCCCTGGGCAAGCTCCTTCCAGTCAGCGCCCAGGAGCTCGACCTTGGCCTGCAACAGCTCCTCGTAGGAGTCCACTTCCAGGTCCAGATCCAGCTCTTGGCCCAGTTCCAGGAGCAGATCCGCGGTGGGCCTGCAGTCCTTCCAGGGCTCCTGGACTCTTTCCGCCAGGGAGTAGTTGGCCTGGCCTGAGCCAAAAGGAGTGAAGGCATCATCCAGGCGCTCCAGACAGAAGGGATTGGGCAGGATCAGATCGCATTGGGCCGCAGTCTCATCCAGGAAGGTGCAAAAGCCGATTTTGTAGGGGATCTTAGCCAGGCTTTGCTGCAGATCCTTTCCAGGCAGGGCATAAGCGGGGTTGGCCTCGTAAATGAGCATTAGCTCTGGCATCTGTTGCGAATTGTCCAGCCAGCCCTGCCAGTCAAAGACCAGATCCCTGCCCAGGATCTGCTCCCTGCTGGGGGCAGCCTCGATGATTTTCGGCGGGTGGGGCAGGGCTATGAGCCCGCCCGGCTTATTTATCCGCTGCAACAGGATGTTGAGGCTAAGCCCGGCGAACATGTCGAACCTGGAGCCGCCCTGGCCGCATATGGTGCCTGGGATAACCAAGGGCCGTTTTGCTTTCAGCAGTGTGCTGGCCAGATGCTGCAAAGTCTCAGGTTTTATGCCCAGAGCATCTTGCAGATCTTTTGGGGAGTAACTGCTGCGCACAAAGTCCCGGAGCTCCTGCGTGCCCTGCACGTCTGAGAGAGAAGGCTCCTCCTGCTCCAGGATGAGATGGGCCAAGCCCAGGGCCAAATAGCCCATATGGTCCTGGTGCAGGGGGACCCATTCCTGGGCCAGGGCAGCGGTGTTATTCTGCACCGGCCCCACATAAATAGTCCTGGGCTGGTTCTGGCCCAGGATCCTTTGATTGCGTACAACTGTGCCCCAAGACTCGAACAGGTCCGGTCCCAGCACCAGCAAGGTGTCAGCGTTTTCCAGGTCGAATCCCGGCTGGCCAGTGCCTTTGCACAGCTCCCGCCAGGCCTGCTGCAGGGTGTTCTCGTCACTGGGCATCAAATAGAAGAGATCAGAACCCATGCGGGAGGTGAATGCAGACAGGACCTCATTGCAGGAGCTGCTGTGGTCTCCGCTGATGCAGGCCAGGCTGTCCTTCTTGTCCTGCACTTCGCGGAGCTTCTCCAGGAGGAGCTCCTTGGCCCGGGACCAGGAGATGGGCTCCAGCCCATTGCCGTTTTTCTGCATGGGCCCGTCTATCCTGGAAGGGCTATACATCATCTGGACCCCGGAAGCAGCCAATGGATCCAAAGCTCCCTGGCTCAGGCCGCTTTTGGGATTCCCGGCTACAGTAATGGGCTGCTGATCCACGGTATTGACCAGGACCCCATAATCAGTACCGCCCATCTTGAGCAGCCCGGGCTTGGAGCCCAACTCCCCATCAGGTATTCTGGGTATCCAGGGCCAGTTCTGGCTCCAGATGGCTATGTCATCGGCTGACTTCCAGGGTATTGGGGTCAGCAAGGTACCCACTGCACCGCCGACTATGAATTTAAGAACAGATCTGCGATCCACTGCCATGACTACACTCCCTGTTGTTATTTATGGCATACATAGCATGCGTTGCTGGCCTGGTGATCAGCGTGACAACTCTCGCAATCCTTCATTTTCATGGTTTGTTGCGTGTAGCCGGTGAGCAAGTTCTTGGATAGTGAAGGCAGGCTTTCCGCATTTTCCAGGTCTTGATGGCACTCGGTGCATTCATAGTCCTGGTGGGCGATATGGGAGAAGTAAACGTTGTCCGGCTGCTTCTGGTAAACTTTCCAGGGTACCTGTTTCTCCTCCTGCACGTATTCTTCCACGAATTTCTCCTCGTGGGGCAGCCCGGAAAGCACCTCATTGTGGCACATGGTGCAGTCCTCCAGGCTGGGGTTACCGGCGTAGGAGCCGTCGTTGCGGTAGCTGTGGCAGCTCTCACAGTCCAAGCCCTGATCCATGTGCACCTGATGGCTGAACTGCACTGGCTGTTCCTGCTTGCTGTAGATGATATGGGGGTATATCCCCCAGCCCAGGGCAAGAGCGGCCGCCAGGCCGAGCAAGAAAGGGATGGGACCACCAAGTTTGCTGTTTGCCACGGTTACCTCCCTAGCGGTTCCGGGTTGCAGGAAAAATATGGATCAACATGTTTTTGTTGCTGGGATGCTCTTCTTGTGAAAATAAGTACATTTAAGGGCGATAAAAAGCTCTTGCAAGCTAGAGATATCGGTAAGGCTGGAGATTACTGCGCCAGAAATTTTGGAAAGTTAGACATGAATCTGGCTCATTGTCAAGGATAAACCAAAAAATCACAAGCTGATGCGGGCCTGGGCTGCAGAGCAAGACATTGGTTGCGAGCAAAAAAATCCCAGGGCTGAAGTCGGCCCTGGGGAGGGATAGGATTTGTATGGCTTGAAAAGTGGCGGAGAGGGAGGGATTCGAACCCCCGGAGGGCGTTAGCCCTCAGTGGTTTTCAAGACCACCGCCTTTAGCCACTCGGCCACCTCTCCGCTGCAGGCTAAGATTATGGGCGAAGACAAGCTTCGCCCCTACAGGATCTACCCAACACGCACCGTAGTCTACGGGCGAAGACAAGATTCGCCCCTTGCCCACACCTTTTTCATGCTTCGTGGTACCTAAATCTTCGCAGGCATGAGGTTTATCAAGCCAATGCCCCGATAGATATCATACCTGTGCTACAAATCTTAATCAACTTGGCCTGCTTTTTCAAGACCTAAAACAGGCAGGGAGCTATTTGATGTAGCCCTGTTCCTCCAGATAGAGCAGCACTTCCTGGGCTGCCTCAGCAGGGGTGGTCTCACTGGTGTCTATAACCAGATCCGGATTTTCCGGAGGCACATATGGATCATCAACACCGGTTACTCCCTTCATGAGACCTTTCTTGGCCTTGGCATAGATCCCTTTGCGGTCCCTTTGTTCGCAAACCTGAAACGGGGTGTTCATGAAGATTTCCATATAGCCCCCGTACTGACTTATCAGCTCCCGGTTGTGCCGCCTGGATTCCTCATAGGGGGCGATAGGGGCGCAGATGGCTATACCCCGGTTCTTGGTGATTTCGCTGGCTACGAATCCGATCCTGCGTACATTGATCTCCCGGTGTCTGCGGCTATAATCAAGCTCGCTGGAGAGATTCCTGCGCACGATGTCTCCATCCAGAAGGGTCACAGGCCTATCCCGCATCTCCATGAACTTGACGTACAGTACCCGGGCCAGTGTGGACTTGCCAGCGCCCGAGAGCCCGGTCAGGAATATGGTAAAGCCTTGCTCGTGCCTGGGCGGGTAGGTCTTTTTCAGCTCCTGGACCACCTCCGGGAAGGAGAACCACTCCGGGATCTCCAGGTCGAATTCCAGGCGGCGTCTTAGCTCCGCAGAAGAGATCTTCTTGACCTGCATGGATTCCTGGACCTGGTCCACAGGCAGGTACTGGGCCTTTTCCTCCACGTAGACCATCGGGGTCAAGGGGACCATATTGATGCCCAGTTCCTGTTCATGCCCGCGCACCAATTCCTGGGCCTGGCCCGGGGGGTAGAACAGCTTGCCGTCGCTGTCGTGCATATAGGGGTCAGCCTGGTCCGGGGCCACCATGAAATGGGTACAGCCGTAGTTCTTGCGCACAATGGCCTGCAGCAGGGCCTCCTTGGGTCCAGCCTTGCGGGAGGCGAAGGGCAGCAGGCCCAGCATGATCATGTTCTTGGGGAACCTGTTTACAAAAGCCTGGTAGCAACGGATCATGGTGAAGTGCTCCAGGTCTCCGGGGGAAGGGATGCCTGCCACAGGCTGCAGGAAGATGCTGGCCCCAACCTTGCGAGCTGCCTGCAGGATCATCTCCTTGTGCGCGCAGTGCAGTGGCTTTTCCGTATGGAAGCCGATCACATTGCGCCAGCCCTTTTGGGTGAACATGCGGTGGGTCTCAGATGGAGGCAGACGCTCCTCGCTGAAGTCGAAATGCAGGGGCAGGTGCAGGCCTTCGATTTCTCCGCCTATGTAGCAGTTGCCCACTTCGTGGTACAAGGAGTACACGCCAGGATGCTCCCTGGGATTGTCAGTGCCCAGGGTGTTCCAGGCCTCCAGGGCTTTGTCCGGCTCCCAGATATCCCGGACATGCATGATGGCCAGCAAAAAGCCCTCCTGGTCGCAAAGGGCCAGGCGCTGGCCAAATTCCAGCTCCTGGGCGAATCCCAGCTCCACATCCAAACAGATTGGCATGGGCCAGACCTGGCCCTGGGGCAGCCTGCCGTTTTCCAGGACCGATTGGTATTCCTCCCTGTCCATGAAGCCCAGCAGGGGATAGAAGGCCCTGTTGCAGAGCAGCTCCAGATCGCAGAGCTGACGTTCGTTCAGGTTTAAGGACCTGTAGTCCACCGCCTCCTGCTTCAGCTCTTCCACCCGGCGGAAATGCACCAGCAGGCTTTCGGAGTAGAGATTCATGCTAGGCCTTTTCCTTTTTGCGCACGCTTATCCTTTGCACCACCTTCTGGTAGTAAATCTGGTCTTCCTCCAGGTAAACCGGGGTCTTGCGCTGCTCGTTGATCTTGGTCACCAGGTAGTTCAGCTTTTGCAGCTGACGGTATCCTGTCTGCTCGTCTTCGCAGTCCTCCAGCATGTCCATGATGTTGGCGATTTCCTTTCTATCCTCAACCTCTGGAGAGACGTATCCGGAATTCTTGAGTATCTTGTAGCACAGACGGAGCTCAGGAGGTATATGGGAATCATCCTCCAGGTGCAGGGGCCTGCCCTTGCCGGGCAAGTCGTTAAACTCCCCGTTCTTCATGGCCTCCTGGATCTTTTGCTCAGCAATTTTTTCTATAAAGGCGAAGCTGTCCAACATGGCTCACACACCTTTTGATTTTTGGGCTCTCAAGCTAAGACCTTGAGGTATTGGTCAAAATAGCGATTACGATTACGACCACGACAACGACAGCGCGGGATGGCAGAGCAAATCGTAATCGTGGTCGTTGTCGTCATCGCTGTCGAAACTAATGATATAAATTACCACACAAACCTGGTTGAGACAGACA
>JBKGXZ010000020.1:0-23239 GCA_046546355.1 Desulfohalobiaceae bacterium
CCCCACCATAACGCTGGTCTTTACCCACACTTGACACCGTGGGATAAGGAAGGTGTCATCTTTCAACCACCCCTTACCCCCCGGCACTCACTTGCTCAAGCAGGTATCAAGTATTATTGCCCCGCCAAGTGAGTGCCGGGGAGGGGAATCAGAACCGCTTGATCTTGCTCAATATTTAAGGTCGTCGATCCCAATAACCCCCATGCCCTGACGGGCACAACGAAGCATAGAAAACATCAATCTGCAACGCAAATGGCGAGCGCCGCTCGCCCTTGTGGTATTGGTCAAAATATCGATTACGATTACGACCACGACAACGACAGCGAGGGGAGGGCAGAGCAAATCGTAATCGTGGTCGTTGTCGTAATCGCTGTCGATACTAATGATATCAATATTACTACGGGCAGAAGGCCGACCGGCGGTCGCCCCTTGCGGAGAATGCTGTTGCAGAAGATCCAGTGCTGCATATCATATTGCCTACTGCACCAGCCTGTCCGCTATTTGAGTGACCTGCCTGCCCAGGGTGCTGTCCCTGCTGATCTCCCTCTCCACATTGGTAATGCCTTTGAGCACAGTAGAATGCCTGCGGTTGAAGTGCTCACCTATGTCTTTCAGGGACAGTTCCGTATATTTCCTGGCCAGATAAAACGCGGTGTTTCTGGCTAAAACCACCTGCTTCTTGCGGCTTTTGGAGCGCAGCTTCTGCAGGGGCAGCTCAAAAGTCCTGCACACAAACTCGGCAATGGACTCCACGCTCGGGGTATGGCTTTCCTGGCTGTAGTTCTGCAGTACCTCTCGGGCCAGTCTCTGGGAAATGTTCTGCTTGAGGAGCCTGGCCTTCAGGGCCATATTCTGGATGCAGCTCTCCAGCTGGCGGATATCAGAGGTGATGCCCGTAGCAACCAAGTGGCAGATATCATCCGGGATATCGATCTGGAAGTGGGTGGACTTCTTTTTTATCAAGCGCAGGCGCAGATCCAGGTCAGGTTTGTTGATAGGCGCCAGCAGGCCGGAGGAGAAGTAGGAGCTGAGCTGAGTATCCACCTTGTCCAGCTCCTTGGGCAGGAAGGAGCTGGTGAATACCACCTTGTTGCCTTTGGCCTCCAGGCTTTTGATCAGGGACAACAGCTCTTCCTGCATCTTGGCTTTGCCCTGGAAGAAATGGATGTCCTCCAGCAGCAGCAGATCCACCTGCTCCCTGTACATGGACTTGAATTGATCGATCTGTTTGTTCTTTAAGGCTTGGACCATCTGGCTGGCAAACTGCTCTGATGAAAGGTAGGACACATTGATGCAGTCCTGTCGCTTGCTCTGGCAGAGCTGGTGGCCTATGGCCTGCAGCAGATGGGTCTTGCCCAGGCCAGGGCCCGAGCACAGGAACAGGCTGCCTGCCGGGAACTCTGTTTGGCACAGGCTGGTGCAGGCTGCATAAGCCAGCTGGTTGCAGTCCCCGACCACAAAGTCCTCGAAGCAGAAACGCCAGCTCCTGGGCTTGGAGAAGTGTTGTTCGCAGCTTACAGGCAACTGCATGCGATTCTGGCTGCTGTTCTCTAGCAGGGGAACGGAGGACTTTGCCTGCAGGCCATGGATGCTCAGCTCCGGCTGATAACCCAGGGCCTGGGCTGCTGCTTCCTTGATCTTGTCCTGGAGTCGGTCCCGGATCCAGGAGGCTACAAACTCATTCGGGGCAGACAGAAACAGGGTCCCATCCTGCAGCTGGCCCTGCAAAGGCTTGATCCAGACCTGGAAAATTCCGGATTTTAGCGATTTTTGCAGATTGTTTTGGATTTTTTCCCAGGCGTGTTCCATAGGTTGGGAAGCATAGTCTCCTGGCCAGAGTTTATCAATCAAGGATAGGCCCCAAAAAATGCAAATGGATTCAGTTGGCGCTTTTTTATATAAGATATTGATATAGTTTGATAAAAGTCAGGAGCCCACTCTTTACGCTCTTTGCTGAGCTGCAGCCTAAAGCCCCCTTTATAAATGGACATACTTGGATTATCGACCTGGATGCCTCAAGCTGTGGATCATCGTTTCCACATTGAAAACCTTTCTTTACTCTAAATTTCTAAAAATTGCTCTTTATAGTTTTTGGATGGCTTCAGCCGGGATTTTTTCTCCAAGCCCTGAAATCCAGGGCGGGTGGTGCGGATTTATAAAGTTTTTTGCAGTTATGCTTTGACAGATAACTTGTCTTTACATTATAAGAATAAGAAAATCATGCATAGCAGAGACAATGGGTTGTTTTTATAGTAAAAATCTCGGAAGCTGCCTGTTCAGGGGAACTGCAGCCAGAGTAAGCAGCGCGCGGCTTAAAACTTCCAACATATAGGTCGACCAGGGGAGTTTGCTCCCGGGTATTGCTAAACCCTAAAAAAAGGAGTTTTTGTCCATGGCGTACGATGTTTCCAAAATGCAGGACTGGCAGATCTCAGAGGCCGCGGAAAAGAATATGCCCATGCCAGACGAATGGCGGGACAAACTGGGCCTCAGCAAGGAGGAGATGATCCCCATGGGCAGGCTGTCCAAGGTGGATTTCCTGAAGATCATGAATCGGATGCAGAACAAGCCAGATGGTAAGTACATCGAGGTTACCGCGATTACGCCCACTCCCTTAGGAGAGGGCAAAAGCACTACCTCAGTGGGCCTGATGGAAGGCCTGGGCAAAAGGGGCAAGAACGTAGGCGGTGCCCTGCGCCAGCCCTCAGGTGGTCCGACTATGAACATCAAGGGTACAGCCGCAGGCGGAGGCAATGCCATCCTGATCCCCATGACCGAGTTTTCGCTGGGCCTGACTGGGGATATCAATGACATCATGAACGCCCACAACCTGGCCATGGTGGCCCTGACTTCCCGCATGCAGCACGAGCGCAACTACGGGCCGGAAAAGATCGAGAAACTCTCCGGGATCCCTGCCCTGAACATTGATCCTAACCGGGTGGAGATGAACTGGATCATGGACTACTGCGCCCAGGCCCTGCGCAAGATGGTCATCGGACTGGGCGGCAGGGCCAACGGCTACACTATGGAGTCCGGCTTCAACATCGCAGTCAGTTCAGAATGTATGGCCATTTTGTCCATTGCCACAGACCTGGCTGATCTGCGCCAGAGGTTGAGCAACATGACCGTGGCCTTTGACCTGAACGGCAACCGGGTCACCACTGGAGACCTCAAGGTGGGCGGAGCCATGACCGCCTGGATGCGCAACACCATCAATCCCACCTTGATGTGCACGGCAGAGTATCAGCCCTGCTTTGTGCATGCCGGTCCCTTTGCCAATATAGCAGTAGGCCAGTCCTCGATCATCGCGGATCGCATCGGGCTGAAGATGTTCGACTACCACGTCACAGAGAGCGGTTTTGCCGCGGACATCGGATTCGAGAAGTTCTGGAACGTCAAGTGCCGCAACAGCGGCCTCAAGCCCCATGTCTCAGTGCTCACCGCCACCATCCGGGCCTTGAAGATGCACGGCGGCGGTCCCAAGGTCACTCCAGGCCTGCCTCTGCCTGAGGAATACACCAAGCAGAACCTGGACCTTCTGGACAAGGGCATGGACAACATGATCCACCTGATCGGGGTCATCCGCAAGTCCGGCATGAATCCTGTGGTCTGCGTGAACGTCTTCCCCACTGATACCAAGGAAGAGATCGAGCTGGTCAAGAAGCGGGCAGAAGAGGCTGGGGCCCGCTGCGCAGCATCCACACATTTCATGGACGGCGGAGACGGTGCCCTGGAGCTGGCTGACGCGGTCATGGACGCCTGCGAGGAAGAATCCAAGTTTGACTTCCTGTACTCCCTGGACACTCCTCTCAGGGAAAGGGTGGACATCATTACCAGGGAAGTTTACGGCGGGGACGGAGTTGACTGGCTGCCTGAAGCGGAAAAGAAGGCCAAGATGCTGGAGGCTGATCCCCATTTCAAGGACTATTCCACTATGATGGCCAAGACCCATCTCAGCCTGTCCCACGAGCCTACCTGGAAAGGCGTGCCCAAGGGCTGGCGCCTGCCGGTTCGGGATATTTACATCTACTCCGGGTCTAAGTTCCTGGTACCTGTGGTGGGAACTATACCATTTATGCCTGGCACCAGTTCCAATCCCGCCTACACCAAGGTGGACGTGGACCCCGACACCGGGAATGTCAGCGGCCTGTTCTAGGCTGCCTGCCTGCTTATAATCCTATCCAGGCCCGCATTTTGCGGGCCTTTTAAATTATATGAGCCAAATAGACGAGCAGCATGCCCTGCAGGAATTCCTGGCCAATCTGCAAAGCAAGGACCGGATAAAGGCAACCCTGGTCCTGGAGCATCTGCCTGGGCTGGGCCAGCGCACCAGGACCAGGATGCTCTATGAGCTGAGCAAGAGCCCGGACCGCTTCTCTCTGGAGCTGTTGTTCTTTCTGGCCCATAAGAGCCCTCAGCTGTTGCAGGCTCAAAACGGACTGGCCCAGGTCCTGCAAAGCAAAGCCGCAGACAATCCCCAGCTCACAGAGGCTTTGCTGCAGGCGGAGAAGCATCCCCAGAGCAGGGAGAACTTGCAGCTGCTGAATATTCTCCTGGCTGCTCCAGGGGCCAGGGTTCGCAGGCTGGCCAGGGCGGAGCTGCTCCAGTCTGGAGAGCAGGCCCTGCCCTTGCTGGCAGGGAACCTGCAAAGCCAAGACAAAGACCTGATTCTGAATTCCCTGGAAATACTGTCCAGTCTGGGGACCGAAAACGCCTTGTATCTGGTACGCAAGCTGCTGCATGCCCACCCCGAGGACCCGAACATCCGTTTCGCTGCCTATGAGGCCCTGTCTAGATTGCCGGTCAGCAAGGGAGCCTATACCCTGGCCGCAGGGCTGCTGGACCCGGTCTGGAATGTGCGCCTGGCTGCAGCCCGGGCCCTGGAGCAGAACCTGGAGCAGGGGCTGTTGTCTGGGCTGCGGAATATGCTCCAGGACCGGCAGGAAAGGGGCTCTATCCTGGCCTCTTTGCTGGAAGCCAGAAGCGGTCAGATTGTCCTGGGGCTTCTAAACAGCCTTGAATACAGGCAGGAGATTATCTCCTACCTGCAGGCTTCCCACCCGGAGCTGCGCAAGTATTACCAGGGGCTGCTGCAGGAGCATGGCCTGCCTGACTTGGCGGGGCAGCTGCAGGAGACTGAGACTGCTGCTGAGACTGCAGCAGAGCAAGGCCTGGTGATCTGCTGTGTGGACGACTCAGGGCTGGTCCTGGCCCTGTACAGAAAGTTGCTCTTCCAGCTGGATCTGCAGCCTCAGCTGTTCCAGTCCCCAGCCCAGGCCCAGCAGTGGCTGCTGCAAAATCCTGCGGACCTGGTATTCACGGATTTGAGCATGCCGGAGCTTAGCGGAGTGGAGCTGATAGCCAGCCTGAGGCAGAGGTTCTCTTCCCAGGATATGGCCCTGGTGGCGGTCACGGCCCAGGAGGAGGCAGAATCCAGACAGGAGCTGCTGGAGGCGGGCGCGGACCAGATCCTGGGCAAGCCTTTTACCCTGCAGGATTTAAGCAGCTGCCTGCAGGCCTTTTTTCCGGAGCAATTCCTATCCTAGGCTTAAAGCTGGGCTTCGAACCCGGGCAGGGCTTCCCCTGCAGCCTGCCTTAGCAGCAGGTCCTGCGCTGCTTGAGCCTCCAGGGGCTTGGCAAAGTAAAAACCCTGGCCCAAATCGCAGCTAAGACCCTGCAGCAGTTGTACATGCTCTACTGTCTCTATGCCCTCGGCCACTACCTGCTTGTTCAGGTTCCTGGCCAGACTGACAATGGTCCGCACCAGCTCGTAGTTCTGGTCCTGGCCTTGCATGGGCCAGATAAATGAACGGTCTATCTTCAGGTACTGCACAGGAAAGCGCTGCAGGTAGCTCAGTGAAGAATAGCCCGTGCCAAAGTCGTCAATGGCCAGCTGGATATCCCTGTCCTTGATGGCCTGCAGGGTCTTGGTGGAGGACTCCACATCCTGCATGATCACGGATTCCGTGATCTCCAGCTTCAGACTCCCAGCGGGCAGCTCGAACCTGCGCAGCAGGTTTTCCAAGCTGTAGACCAGTCCTGTTTGCTTGAATTGCTTGGCTGAAAGATTCACGCTGACAAAGATATCTTCCAGGCCGAGCTGCTGCTGCCAGGAGCGCAGCTGCCTGCAGGCCTGCTCCAGGACCCAGCCGCCTATGGGGACGATCAGCTCGGTTTCCTCGGCCAGGGGTATGAACTGGGCAGGGGAGATCAAACCTTTCTGGGGGCTGATCCACCTGATAAGGGCCTCCAGCCCCACCAGCCTGCCCTGGATCAGATCAATAATAGGCTGGTAGTAGAGATGGAACTCCTCCCGCTCCAGGGCCTTGCGCAGGTCGCTTTCCAGATGCAGCACCTGCAAAGCCTGCTGATGCATGCTCTGATTAAAGGCCTTGATCCGGTTCTGGCCTTCCAGCTTGGAGCGGTTCATAGCTGTGGCAGCGTCCCGGATCATAAGCCCTGGATCATGATAATCCTGGTTGCTGCTGACAATGCCTATGTTGCAGCTGGTGCTGACCTCCTTGCCCTCTACCATAATGGGCCTGTCCACAGCCTGCAGGATCTTGTCCGCCGTGAACGCTGCCTCTGAGAAGTCGCTCATGTCCTCCAGGAGCAGCACAAACTCGTTGCCTCCGAATCTGGCTACGGTGTTCTTGCTGCCTGCCAGCTCTTGGAGCCTGGAGGCCACCTCGATTAGAATCTGGTCTCCGGTGCCGTGCCCCAGGCTCTCGTTGATCAGCTTAAAGCGAGAGAGGTTGATGAACAGCACCGCAAACTCATCGCCGTCCTTGTGCATCCTGTGCAGGGCCCTTTTGAGCCTGTCCATGAACAGCGCCCGATTGGGCAGCTCGGTGAGCTGATCGTAAAATGCTCTTTTGTGCAGCTCCTGCTCATAGCGCTTTTGTTCGGTGACATCCAGCAGGGACAGCACCAAGCGCTGGGAATTGTGGATAAGGCTGGCATTGGCCAGGACTGTCCTGAGCTCCCCATTTTGGGCCTGAAAGCCCAATTCATAGGCCCTGGCCTGAAATTCTGCTTCCAGCAGGCGCAGCTTGCGGTAATCCTTGAGGTTCTCCAGTTCCTGCCTGGAAATATACTCGGTGCATTTCCTGTTCTTATTGATCTCCTGCACCGGCTCTGCGGCTATGTTGGAGAATGCTTTGTTGGCCAGGACAATGGTCTCTTCTTGATCAATAATGCACATGGGGTTCTGGGTGGTCTCGAATATAGCCCGGTACAGGTTTTCTGAGTCCCGCAGACTCCTGGTCTGCTCCTGGACCTTTTGTTCCAGATCCTGGGAGTATCTGCTCAGGGCCTGTTTTTGCTCTTTCAAAAGCAAATGGGCTTTGACCCTGGCCAGGAGCTCATCAGCATTGAACGGCTTGGGCACATAGTCCACAGCCCCGGCTTGGAAAGCCTTGCTCTTGGCCCCAGGATCGTTCAGAGCGGAGAGGAAAATGACCGGTATCTCGCTGCTTTGCTCATGTTCTTGAAGCCGCTGGCAGACCTCGTAGCCGTCCATTCCAGGCATCATCACATCCAGAAGAATCAGATCCGGGGCCTGGCTCCAGACTTGATCCAGGGCCTCCTGGCCGGACTCAGCCTCAAGGATCCGGTCTGCCAGCTTCTGCAGATGGACCTTGAGCAGCTTCCTGTTGGTTTGTTCATCGTCCACCACCAGCAAAGTGGCATTATTCATGTCCTGCATGGAGCCTGCTGCTTCTGTGTTTTCCTGCTGTTTCATAGTTTAGCTCCAGGCCTAAGCCAACCCATTTATGGAGATTAATCTGGGGCCTGAACTGACAATTGATAATTTATTAGCACTACACAGCTCTGAAGTCCAGAGCGCAGAGAAGGCTTCGGATCGCGGTCCTTGATCAGCTTCAAAAAAACTTTGTCTGCGTCGGGCTTGAATTTGTGCTCCGCTTGGGTTAGAAGGGTGGCTTAAGCTCCCAAACTCGCTATCTTCCCTGGATGTTCCATGCACAGCAATACTGTCAGCATATTGATCATAGATGATGAGCATATCAATGCCAAAATGCTGCAGGCCATACTGCACCGGGCTGGATACCAGACCAACTGGGCCCAGGACGGTCCCCAGGGCAGAAGGATGGCTGAAGATCTGCAGCCGGACCTGGTTCTGCTGGATATCATGATGCCTGAAGAAAGCGGATTCCAGGTCTGCTCCCAGCTCAAGAAAGATCCCCGCACTGCAGAGATTCCCATTATCTTTATCTCCGCCCTGCATGATGTGCAGAGCAAAGTCCAGGGTTTTGAGCTGGGCGGGGTGGACTATATATCCAAACCCTTCCAGAAGGAAGAGGTCCTGGCCCGGGTCAAGACCCACCTGCAGCTCAGACACTCTTATCGGCAGGTTATCCAGAGGCAGGCAGAGAAGCTGCAGCAGGTGCAAAAGGCCCAGCAATCCTATTTGGTGCAGCCTGGAGACGAGCCTGGGGCAGGATTTGCTGTGCAATACATCCCAGTATTGGAAGCTGGCGGGGATTTCTACGATGTATTCCGCATCACCCCTGATGTCTGGGGCTATTTTGTGGCTGACGTCAGCGGTCACGACCTGGGTAGCTCCCTGGCCACCTCCGCCCTGAAGGTCCTGGTACGCCAGAACAGCTCCCCAATCTATTCTCCCCAGGAGACCATGCGCCTCATCAATCAGGTCCTGCTGGAATTCCTCACTGCAGGCAAATTCCTGACCGCCTGCTACGTTTGCCTGAACCGCGCCCAAAAGGAACTGAACGTGGTCAGCGCTGGGCATCCGCCGCCCCTTTTGTGCCAGAAGCAAAACCAGGGTCCAGCCTACCTGCACAGCGTCGGGGATGTCCTGGGGGTTTTCCCTGGCGCGGAATTCGGCTGGCAGACCGTCAAAGTGCAGCCTGGGGACCGGTTTTATCTTTACTCTGATGGGCTGCTGGAGAGCTGGGGAGAGGACAGCAAGCGATCCCTGAGCCAGGGTCAGGAAGAGTTGAAGCAGGCGGTGCAGGATACCGGAGACCTTGCCGTGGACCGGGTTGTGAGGAACGTGGTGCAGGAGCTTCTGGGGCGCTCTTTGCAGCCCCAGGATGATGCCTTGCTCCTGGCTGTGGAGGTCTAGCCTGGTGCAGACCCAAGAGAAAAATGATTTGCTTCAGGCCGAATTTTCTGCCAATCTGGCTTATGTGGATCAAGCCTGCAGTATGGCCCATGATTTTCTGCAGCGCAAGGGCCAGGGACAGCTGTGGTTTACAGTAGAGTTGGGCCTGAGAGAGGCCTTGAATAATGCAGTAGTCCACGGCAGCCGACAGGATCAAAACCTGCAGGTCAGCCTGCAGATTTTGATCCTGCAGGACAGGATTCGGATAACGGTCCAGGACCAAGGGGCTGGATTCGATTGGAAGCAAGCCCTGCAAAGCAAAATCCTTACAGAATGCGAACACGGCAGGGGGTTATGCATCCTGCGCGCCTATTTCCATAGGCTGGGCTTCAATCAGCAGGGCAACAGATTGGATCTGGAGCTTTTGCTGCCCCAAAGCAACAATACCTAATACAGCACAGCTTGAATAAAGTTTGCGGGTTTAAAAGGGGAAAAATGCCTCCGGCCCCAACAGCGCAGAACAAAAGGAGTCTATAGCAATGCAGGAAAACCAGGACAGGCTGCTGGCGCCTGAGGAAAATATTGTGGCCACCAGGGCCCAGGATTTTAAGCAGCAGCTGCAGTCCAAGCTCAAAGAGCCTGGACAGGGCTTGACAGTGGACCTGGCCCAGGTGGAAATGATTGATTCCACCGGTTTGGGAGTACTGATTGCTGCCCACAACACTTTGCAGCAGCAGGGCCAGAGTCTGCGCCTGATCCATGTCTCCCAGGATCTGCTGCAGCTGATGCAGACCATGCGGCTGGACCAGCATTTCCAGATAGCAACTTAACAATCCGGAGACAGTCATGGATGATGAGACCCTGCAAATGTATGTGCAGGAATCACGGGAGCACCTGTCAGACATTGAGAACGACCTGCTGGAGATCGAGCAGCAAGGGGCGAATGCGGATCTGGAGCTGGTAAACAAGGTCTTCCGGGCCGCGCATTCCATAAAGGGCGGAGCTGGCTTTCTGGGCCTGCAGAACATCAAGGAGCTGGCCCACAAGATCGAGAACGTCCTGGATCTGGTGCGCAACCAGGAGCTGGTGCCCAGCTCAGAGGTGGTGAATATTGTGCTGCTGGCCTTTGACCGCCTGAATGAGCTGGTGGAAAACGCCCAAGGCAGCAACCAGGAAGATGTCCAGGACCATATCCAGGCCCTGCAGAACATTGTTGCCGGAGAGCTGCCCCAGGAGCAAAAGCAAGGCCTGGAGCAGAAAGTCCCTGTGCAGGACAGCCAAGGCCGTACAGTGTTCGAGATCTCCCAGGTGGACATAGAACAGGCCCAAAGGGGAGGCAGATATCTGTACCTGGTGGAGTACGACCTGATCCATGATGTGCAGCGCAAGGAAAAGACCCCTATGCAGGTCATCAAGAACATGTCCGACAGCGGGGAGATAGTGGACCTGAAAATGGACCTGGCAGCAGTAGGCACCCTGGAGCAAGAGGAGCTAGCCAGCAATCTGCCCATGTTTGTGCTTTTCTCCAGCATTATAGAGCCGGATCTGGTGGATAAGCTTCTGGACCTGGAGCAGAGCAAAGTCCTTAAAGTGGAGCTTGAACCTTCTGCAGGGCCTGAGCCTGAACAGCCTGCAGAGCCGGCCTCTGAGCCATCAGCTGCAGAGGTCTCATCTGAGAGATCCAAGCCCAAAGAAGCCGGTCCTCAGGAGCCGAAGCAGCCAGCAGTCGAGCCCAAGACCGACAAAACTCAGACCAAGACTGCAGCTTCCAGGAGCCGGGAGCAAAAATCGCAGCAGACCAAGCCCTCGCAGAAGGACCAGCAGGACAAGGCTGCCCAGAAGGACCAGCAGGACAAGTCCAAGAGCGCTGCCCAGGCAGATTCCCTGCGAGTCAATGTCAATGTCCTGGACCAGCTCATGAATCTGGCAGGGGAGCTGGTGCTCTCCAGGAATCAGCTCCTGCAGTCAATCCACCAAGATGACAAGCGGAACATTCAGGCCGCGGGCCAGAGAATAGACCTGGTGACCTCTGAGCTGCAGGAAGCCATTATGCTCACCAGGATGCAGGCTGTGGGCAATATCTTCAACAAGTTCCCCAGGGTAGTCAGAGACATGGCCCGGGATATGAACAAGAAGATGGAGCTGGAGCTGCAGGGCAAGGAAGTGGAGCTGGACAAGGCCATCATAGAAGGCCTGGGCGATCCCTTGACCCATCTGGTTCGCAATTCAGCTGACCATGGCATCGAATCTCCAGAGCAAAGGCTGCAGAAGGGCAAGCCTGAAGCGGGGCATATCCTGCTTAAGGCCTATCATGAATCCGGTCAGGTAAACATCGAGATCCAGGATGACGGCAAGGGCATGGATCCGGATAAGATCGCGGACAAGGCGGTGCAAAAGGGGCTCATCAGCCAGGAAAAGGTCCAGACCATGTCAGACAAGGAGAAAGTGAACCTGATCATGCTTCCGGGCCTGTCCACTACAGAGCAGATCTCAGATGTCTCCGGCAGGGGAGTGGGCATGGATGTGGTTAAGTCCAACCTGGACAAGCTGGGAGGCCAGGTGGATATTGATTCGACACTTGATCAGGGCAGCACTATCCGTATCAAGCTGCCCTTGACCCTGGCCATCATCCCCAGCCTGCTGGTCTCAGTGGCAGAGGACAGGTTCGCAGTTGCCCAGGTCAATGTCAGCGAGCTGTTGCGAGTCACTCCAGGCCAGGCCAGGGAGAGAGTGGAGCAGGTGGGGGACGCCGAAGTCCTGGTCCTGCGCGGGGAGCTCATACCTTTGCTGCATCTGGATCAGCTGCTTGGTTTGCAGAAATATTTCCTGGATCCCCAGACCGGGAAGAAAAAGCCGGATCGGCGTCAGGGCCTTGCGGATAAGAGGCTACAGGAGACTGATGAGGAAAAAGCCCGGAAGATCCCGGAGCGCAGGAACCAGGAAGCCGGGGTGATGAATATCGTGGTGGTCCAGGCCGGTCCCTACAAGTATGGCCTGGTGGTAGACCAGCTGCACGATTCAGTGGAGATTGTGGTCAAGCCTCTGGGCAGGCATCTCAAGAATTGCGAGGCCTATGCCGGGGCCACCATCATGGGCGACGGCAAGGTGGCCCTGATTCTTGATGTTCCAGGCCTGGCCAGGATAGCTGAGCTGAGCTCCATGGCTGGAACAGAGCGGGCCACAGAGATCAAGGCAGAAAAACAGCTTTCCCAGGAGCAGCAGAGCAGCAGGCATTCTCTGCTATTGTTCCGGAATGCGCCTGAGGAGCATTGTGCGGTGTCCCTGAACCTGGTGCAGCGGGTGGAGCAGATCAGCCCGGAACAGATCGAGGTGGTGGGCGGCAAAAAGGTCATACAGTATCGGGGAGGCAATCTGCCGGTTTTTGCCTTGGAGGAAGTGGCCAATGTGGGCCAGATCGAGGACAGCGAGGAGCTGATAGTCCTGGTTTTCCAGCTCCAGGGCCGGGAGATAGGCCTTTTGGCTGCCAAGCCGGTGGACGCTCTGGAAACCGATATTCTCCTGGATGAAAAAACACTGCGCCAGCCCGGTATAAGCGGGTCTGCAATAATCAAGGAAAAGACCACCTTGCTGGTCAACATCTACGAGGTCTTGCAATCCTTGGAGAGGAGCTCAGGAGTTGATCTTGAGATTTGCACAGCAGAAAAGGGCCAAGGCAACTCCACTCCAGACACGGGGCAAAGCAAGGTCCTGTTGGTGGAGGACTCTGACTTCTTCCGCTCCCAAGTCAGCAATGTTATCCAGGATGCAGGTTTTGAGGTGCTTGCAGCAGAGGACGGCCAGGTAGCTTGGGAGTTGCTCCAGGACAACCCCGAAATCAAAGTTGTGGTCACTGACCTGGAGATGCCCAATATGGACGGCTTTGAGCTTACCAGGTACATCAGGCAGGACCAGACCCTGGCCCAGTTGCCGGTCATAGCCCTGACTTCCCTGGCTGCTGAGGAGGATCGGGCCAAGGGCCAGGAAGCAGGCATTGACGACTACCAGATCAAGATGGACAAGGAAAGGCTACTGGCCAGCATCAAATCCTACCTGGAACAGATTCAGGCCTAGAGTGAATGCCAAAAGCCCCGTGCATCCGGAGGATCAATGAGTTCTGAAGACAAGACTACTCAGGAAGCAGAGTCCGGAACAATCCAGTTGTCCTGCTTCTATATCAGCAATGTGCTCTGCGGAGTGGATATCAACTCCGTGCAGGAGATCAACAAGAATCTGGATCTGACTCCTGTGCCCCTGGCCCAGGAGTACATTCTGGGCATCAAAAATCTGCGGGGTCAGATAGTTACTGTCCTGGATCCAGGCCTCAAGCTGCAGTTGAGCCCCGCCCAGGTAACTGATCAAGCCAGGATCATCATCATCAGATGGAATGAAGAATACGTGGGCTTGATGGCGGACAGCATCACGGATGTGCTGACAGCCAAGATCAGCGAGATAGTTTCCCCGCCCTCCAATATCAAAGGGGCCAAAGGCAGGTTTTTCCAAGGCGTTTACAAGGCTGGCCAGGAGCTGGTTGGCATTCTGGATATTGACGCCTTGTGCGCTACTGAATCCTGAACATCTTAGTGCCAGGACAGGGTAATACGACTGTGCAGATTAAAGTTCTCGTGGTGGATGACACCATATTCTACAGAAAGCTTTTGAGCGACCTGCTCAAAACTCTGCCTGAGGTCCAGGTGGTGGGTACTGCCAATAACGGCAAGATCGCCATGTCCAGGATCAGGAGCTTGAAGCCGGATCTGGTGACCCTGGATGTGGAAATGCCGGAAATGAACGGTCTACAGGTACTGCAGGGTATCCTGGACGAAGGTTTGCCCACCAATTGCCTCCTGGTCAGCTCCCTGACTCAAAAGGGAGGTGAGCTAACAGTCCAGGCCCTGCAGTTGGGAGCCCTGGATTTTATTACCAAGCCCCAGGCAGATGACGCTGAGCAGAGCATGCAGCTCCTGCAAAAGGAGCTGTTTCCCAAGATACGGACCTTTGTCCGGCAAAGGAAGCTTTGGGGCAAGCCCCCTCAAGGGGCAAAAGTCAAGGAAGTCAGACCTGCTCAGCCTGCAAAGGATCTGGAACAGGTCCTGGCCAAATCAAAGGACCTGGAGAAAAGGACTGAGAAGTCCCGAGCTGTGGCCATCGGTGTCTCCACCGGGGGGCCCAGCGCCTTGGCTGCTTTGCTGCCGGACCTGCATCCGGAGCTGAATGTTCCCTTGTTCGTGGTCCAGCATATGCCCCCTGTATTCACTTCGTCCTTGGCCAAGTCCCTGGACACCAAATGCCCTTTGCAGGTCAAGGAGGCGGAGAACGGAGAATCAGTACGGCCTAATACTGTGTATATCGCCCCTGGCGGAAAACAGATGAAGGTGGCTGGCGTAGGCCAGTTCCAAGATAAGGTGCTCAGGATCACGGAGGATCCTCCGGAGAACAACTGCAAGCCCTCTGTGGACTATCTGCTGCGTTCTGTAGCCAGGGAGTACGGTTCCAGGAGCACTGCGGTGATCATGACCGGCATGGGCCAGGATGGCAAGTTGGGCTCTAAGGTCCTTAAGGCCTCGGGGGGAATCTGCCTGGTACAGGACGAGGCCAGCAGTGTGGTCTTCGGCATGCCCAAGATGGTTATAGATGCCGGCTTGAGTGATGTAGTGGCTCCTTTACAGCAACTGGCAAAGGAGATCGCCAAAACTGTCTTGTGAATCAGCTAGAAAACCCCGCGGCATACAAGTCCGTTAGCCCCATGCCAGAATTAAGCATCAGCAATCAAGAGATCCAGACCTTAGCCAGATATATCTATCAGATCTCAGGCATAGATCTGGATGAGCAAAAAGGCTACCTGATTCAGACCAGGCTCAAGCCGCTGCTCATCTCCCTAGGCCTGCAGAGCTACCAGGAGCTCTATTCCCAGGCCAAGGTAGACAGGAGCGGGGAGCTGGAGAAGAAGATCATCGATGCCATATCCACCCAGGAAACCCTTTTCTTCCGAGACAATGCCCCTTTTGACTTGTTCAAGTTCAGGATACTGCCTGATCTCATAGACAGCAAACAGGAGGCCTCGGGCAAAACCAGGATCAACATCTGGAGCGCCGCCTGCTCCACCGGGCAGGAAGTCTATAGCATCGCTATTTCCATCCTGCAGGTGATCCAGGATCTGAAAAATTTTGAGATTGACATCCTGGGCACGGACATCTCGGAGCAGGCCCTGGCCCAGGCCAGCTACGGCAAGTACAACACCTTCGAGATAGAACGCGGGCTGCCCAAGACCATCCTGAACAAGTACTTCAACCCCCTGCCTGACGGCTGGAGGATCAAGGATGAAGTCCGCAGCATGGTCAGATTCCAGAAGCTAAACCTGATGCATGATTTTTCCCGCTTGGGCAAGTTTGATGTCATCTTCTGCCGCAACGTGGCTATCTATTTCAGCCATCAGGACAAGGTCAAGCTCTTTTCCAGACTGGCCCGGGCCTTGCAGCCGCAGGGCTATCTGCTGCTGGGGGGCTCCGAATCACTTAGCCGGGATATTGCTCCCCAGCTCGAGAGTAAGCGCTATCTGCGGGCCACTTACTACCACCTGCGTCAGGAGCAGCAGGCCAAGGCCCAGTCAGCCCAGACTCAGCCCACTAAGCAGCAACAAGCAAACACCCAGGGAGGTCAGGTCTGGAGTCAGCACAAGCCCAAGCAGCCTGCGCTGCAGAAGCAGTCAACCCAGGACAGGCCGGCCCCTGAAAAGAGGGCAGGGCCTACGCCCCAGAAACAGGCTCCAGAACCTGAGCCAGCTCCAGCCCCTCGATCACGGCAGCAGGCGCAGGCCAAGAATCCAGCAGGGGAGAAAAGGCTCCTGGACAGATTCAGCAAATCAGGGAGCAGCTCTGGAACCAAGCCAGGCCTTGGCGACAAACAGAAGGGCTCCTCAAGCAAGACACTCCTGCAGCGTTTGGCAGAGAATAAAAAGGACAGAAAGAAGTAAGGACCTTCCCGGCTTACTCTATCAGCTCCATCAGCCTGAGCTCCTGCAGGAGCTTTTCCTTTTGCAGGGGTTTTACCAGGTAAGAGGTGGCCGCACCTTTGAAAAAGGCCAGGTTCACGTTTTTGATGTCCCCCAGGGCGGTGGTCATCAGCACCTTGACTTCCTTGCCGTAGCGCAGGTCACGTTCGTCCTCGAGGTCCCGGATCCGCTGCAGGGCCTGGTGTCCGTCCATAACCGGCATCATAATGTCCAGGCAGATCAAGGAATAAGGCCGGCCTTCATCCAGGGCCTGCTTGAAGGCCTCTACTGCCTCCTCTCCGTTGACCGCAACATCGCATTCCCCATATTCAGCAAGGATGGTCTGCATGATTTTGCGGCTGTAAAAGTCGTCCTCCACGATCAATGTACGCATAAGGTCTCCTGACTCCGCTTGTTTGTTCTCCAGCTGCAGCAAAAAGGCTGCGGGTCAAAAAACGCATGGGAATCCGGGTCTTACTCCTCCGGGCAATACTCAGTTTTCAGCCTTATCCTGTACAAAACCTGCATCAGGACTTCCTCCTGGGACCTGCTGGTGTCCAGCTCGACCACCTGTCCCGGATCCATCTCGCTCAAGGGCTGGAAATCTTGCTTCTGCCTCTGGTAGACGTCCCAAGTCCCGTCCGAGACCTGATGCTGCTCCTGCTGCCTGCGGCGCATCCTGTCCTGGATCACCCTTTCCGGGCAGGTGCAGTATATCACGAACAAGCTGCAATTCTGGTCCCTGGCCAGCTGACGGGCATCTAGCCTGGGCCTTTGCCTTAGGAACGTGGCATCCAGCATAACGGCACGGCCCTGGTTCAGCAGGGCTTCGGCCTGGTTCAGCATCCTGGAATAGACTTGCTCTGTGATCTCCGGGCTGTACAGGCCCTGGCCGTATTCCGCAGGGCTGGGAGTCTGGGCTGAAAGTCCCTGGAGCTCTTTGCGCAGCACATCGCTTCTTAAAAGCTCTGCGCCCAGCAGGGGGGAGAGGAGCTGGGCCAGATGGCTCTTGCCGCTGCCGGTTAAGCCGCAGCAAAGGATCAGGGTCTTTTTCTCTAGCCTGCAGGCATAGCTGAAGGACTGCTCAAAGCTCTGCCGGGCGCTGTGCAGGAGCTTTTGGTATCCTTCCTGGCCAGGATCCATTTCCTGCAAATGAAAGCTTTGCACCTTACCCCGGGTAAAGGCATAGTAGCACTTATAGAAAATGCTCAGCTGCGGCAGTTGTGGATCCTGGCTCTGTTCCGCATAAGAAATCATGAGCTCCTGGGCCAGAGCCCCATGCCCTGCCAGCTCCATATCCATGGCCAGAAAGGCGATTTCAGCTGCCACATCAATATATCTGAACCTGGAATTGAACTCAATACAGTCAAAGGCCAGTATTTTATCCCCGGGCTCAATACAGACATGCTCGCAGCGCAGATCGCCGTGAGCTTCCCTGATCCTGCCCTGGGCCTTTCTTTGCAGCAGCAGCTGCCTATGGTTCTTTATAAAACTATAGCTGTAGCACTTGATGAACCTGTACCAGGCACCAGGGATAGTCCAGTCCAGGAACGGCCTGGTCTGCTCGAAGTTCTCGGTATGATTGCTGCGGATCACAGTTGGGCTGCCCAGCTCAGCTATTTCACCGCTGCAGCAAGCCTCCAGGTGGAAAGCCACTAGCCTGCGGGCCAGCAAATCCAAAAGATGCTTATCCACCCGACCTTGCTGCAACAGACTATCCAGCATATGCTCAGGATTCAGTCTGCGCATCTGGACCGCATATTCCACGGCTTCCTCGTGCTCCAGGCCGCCCAGACGCAGATTACCGTGGCTGTCGCGCAGCAAAGCCCAGAGCCCCAGATATACATCAGGGGCCAGACGCCGGTTGAGCCGGATTTCTTCCGCGCAGTAGAGCCTTCTCTTGTTTAGGCTGGAGAAGTCCAGGAAGCCGAAGTTCACCGGCTTTTTGACCTTGAATACATATTCCCCGGCCAGAAAGACCCAGGAGGCATGGGTCTCGATCAGCTCCACCTGCCTGGGCCGGTGGGGATAATTTCCTGGCTGCAGGAAAAATTGCACGAGACTGTCTTGGTGAAGCATCACAGGGCCTTTTTTTGAAACACTTGCATTGTACCTGGGCTTCATTGCTTGTATATGTGTATAGCTTTCTAAGCCACAGTTCAAGCTTGAAAAAGGAGAGCAGCATGCGATTCCCAGTCATAGATGCCCACGCCCATTGCGGCAGGCAGGATAAAACTAGGCAGCAGGAATTCTCCGACTATCGAGAGCTGGCTCAGGACACACCAATTGAGCAAGTTATCATGTTCGCTCCGGTGCAGGAGATCTACGATCGCTTCGATCCGGGATTCCAGGACAATGATTCCTGGCGAGAAAGCCGCAGGCAGGCCAACCAGTACATCTTGCAGCTCCAGGGGCAAAGTCCGGAAGTCATCCCCTTTTTCTTCGTCTGGAACGATTTTGACCTCCAGGGCCTGGATGCCGAATTCCAGGGCATCAAATGGCACAGGCATGCTGACGAGCCTGTGTATAACTATCAACATCCTTCCTGCAGGGAGTTCCTGCAGGAGATAGCCAGGAGGAACCTGCCGGTGCTCCTGGAGGAGGAGTTTGAAAACACTTTGTTTTTCATTCAGGAACTGGCCCCTGAGGTCAGGGTCATAATCCCCCACCTGGGAGGGCTGAACGGGGGCTTCACCAGTCTGGCCCAGGCAGGTATCTGGGATCTGGACCGGGTCTATGCGGACACCAGTCTGGCTGGAGCAGGGGAGATCCGGGCCTATATGCAGCGCTTTGGTACAAAGCGTATCTTCTTCGGCTCTGATTTCCCTTTTGGGCATCCTGCCAGAGAACTGCGCAAGATACAGAACCTGGGCCTGGAGCAGGAAACCCTGCAAGCTGTCTGCAGGGATAATATCCTGAACCTGCTAGCTGCCAATCGGTCCTAAAGGTAACTTTTCAATACTAATGATATCAATATTGCCACGGGCAGAAGTTCGACCGGCGATCGCCCTTTTTGGAGAAAGCTGTTGCTGGAGATCCAGTTTTCTATGCCAAAGCCCTAAAACAGTCCGGGCAGGAACAGGGCCAGGCCAGGGAAGGCTATGAGCAGGGCTATACAGGCTATTATCGCTCCCAGGTAGGGCCAGGCACCCTGGAAGATAGTGGTCACAGGCACATCCTTGACCGTGCCTGCCACCACGTAGATGTTGGCCCCCACAGGGGGTGTGATGACACCCATGCCCACCACCAAAACGATGATCACTCCGAACCAGACGGGATCGTATCCCAGTTGCTGTACTACTGGATAGAAAATAGGGATGGTTAGCAGGATCAGGGCCAGGGCGTCTATGAACAGACCCAGTAACAGGTAAATAAAAAGAATCATAACCAGAATGGCCACTGGGGGCAGGGGCAGCCCTGCAGCCCAGGTCGCCATCAGGGTGGGCAGCTTGGTCACGGCCAAAAACCTGCCGAAGATCGAGGCCCCGGCTACCAGGAACATGATCATGGCTGAAATCCGGATCGCGTCGCGCAGGGAGTTCAGGAAACCCTGCCAGCTCAGCTGTCTTCTGAGCAAAGCCACAAACAAAGTGGCAGCAGCCCCAACTGCACCTGCTTCTGTTGGGGTGAACAGGCCAGCGAACAATCCTCCGATCACAGCCACAAAGATCAGGACTACCTCCACGCCACCGCTCAGTACAGCCGTTAGCTTCTCCCGCAGGCTTACCTTGGGGCCTGCAGGGGCCAGGCCTGGACTTCTGCTGGCCCAGACATAGGTAACCAGCATGAATAGAAAGCTGAGCAGGATTCCGGGCACTATTCCGGCCAGGAAAAGCTCGGAAATGGACTCACCAGTGGCAATGCCGTAGAGGATAAAGATCACGCTGGGCGGGATCATGACCCCCAGAATACCTGATGAGGCTACCACAGCAGTGGCCAGGGAGGGATTGTAGTGGTACCTCTTCATCTCTGGGACGGCTATGGCACTCATGGTAGCGGCAGTGGCAGTGGTGGAGCCACAGATGGCCCCGAATGCGGTGCTGGCCCCGATAGTGGCCAGGGCCAGGCCTGCAGGCAGATTGCCCATAACTTTATACACCGCATCGTAGATCCTGGAGCTGATGCCGGCATGGAAGGCAATAAAACCCATCCAGACAAACAAGGGGACGACTATCAAGGAATAGGAGGCGAAGGTATTGTACATGGTGGAAGCGGCAATGGACAGGGCTGCATTCGTGGAGGTCAAAAATGCGTAGCCTGCAAAGCCTACTACAAGCATCACATAGGCCACAGGCATGCGCAGCAGAATTAGCAAAAAGACCAGGAAGATACCCAGCAGGCCTGTTTCTACTGCACTCAATTCTTCTTGCCTCCTTTAAGCAAGGCCAGCAGCGCATGAATGAGCTCCAGGAAGGAAACCAGGGCCAGCACGCTCAGACCAAAGCCTGCTAGGAAATATACTGGATACAGGGGGATGTCCAGAGACGTGGTGCTTAATCCCCGACTGTAAACCTTGGCTGTATACTTGAATATGCCCCAGGAGATGTAGCCTAGGAATAAGCTGGAGATCAAATTCGTTAAGAAATCGCTTATAGCCCTGTTTAAGGGTTTCATCCTCTCCACCAGGAAGGTCATGGCCACATGGCTCTTGAGCACAGCGCAATGGGCCACGCCAAGGGAAAGCAGCACTGCCCCCAGGATCTCTACCATCTCGTAGCTTCCGGTAACAGGCCGCCAGACTGCCCTGAGCAGGATATTGCCCACAATTATCAGCATGACCAGCACCAGGGCAACCTGGGCCAGCTGGGAGAACCTCAAGGCCAGCTTATGGATCGCGTTTTCCAGGTGTAACATAGGCAATAGCCTTGTTATTACGAATGATCTTAACCCCAAAAAGGGTTGCACATATCTAGCCCTGGGCTAGTTATATGCAGCCCTTGCAGGGCAAAGACTATTCTGCCTGTTCCTGCCCGTATTTCTGGGAATATTCGGCATCCAGCTCCTCTACGATCTCTACCACCTCCTTAGCAGGCAGGCCGTCTTCCTCTTTTTCCTGGATCCATTCCTCCACTACGGGCTGGATGCGCTCCAGCCATTTCTGCTCCTCTTCAGGATCCAGCTGGATCTCCTGCAGATCGTGCTCCTGTTTTGCGTACTTAAGGCCTTGTGTGGTGTATTCAGCTCTGAGCTTGCCGTATTTTAGGGCATACTCTTCGCTTACTTCCTGGATAATCTGCTGCAGATCCTGGGGCAGGGAATTCCAGGTCTCCTGGTTCATGACTTTCATGAACACAACATTGTACAGGTCAGGTGTTTCTGTGGCATAATCCACCACCTCAGCCAGCTTAAAGCCTTTCAGGATGTCTGTGGGACCGAGAATTCCGTCCACTATACCCTGATCCAAGGCTAAATAGGACTCTGACATGGGCAGGGCATGGGTCTTGGCTCCCAGCTTCTTCAAGGGAGGCACTGTTCCGCCCACGGCCCGGATCTCCTTGTCAGAGAGGTCATCCAGGTTGTGCACTGGCTCTTTCCTGGTCATCAGATGCCCGGGTCCGGTGGCCCATAGGGTGAGCACCTTGACCTCCTCAAACTCGTCAATGTCCAGCTTGTCCTTGATCTCCTTATAGCCCTCGTGGAAGGTCATGGAGGCGGCTGTGGCATTCACGTTTTTGTAGCCGGGCAGCTCAAAGGCTTCAGTCAGGGGGAACATGCCGGAAGTATAGGAGGGGCAGGTGGTGCCGATGTCCGCAACTCCGTCCACCACCCCGTTATAGATCTCCTTGGCTCCCAGCAGGGCCTCGCCTGGATGGAAGTCGATCTGGATTCGACCGTTGCTACGTTCTTCCACTTCCTCAATCCATTTCTTGTGACCCTCTTGGACCTGGAAATCTGTAGAGGGCCAGAAAGTGGCCATGGTTAAATTGTAGACCTCATTCGAATCCGAAGCCCAAGAGACGCAGGGCACCAGCAAAATAAGACATAGCATTCCCAGAAACATACTGCTGCGCATGATAATCCCCCTTTCTTAAACAGTGAATACGATCCTTACCCATATATCAGCTCCTTGGCCAGGGTCTGGATGGCAAATCTCAGATCCTGCTTGCTCAGCACCCGGGTTCCCAGGGCCATCTGGATCAAGTAGCCGTCAAAAAGGGCGGTGACCAGGGCCCCTAGCTTTTTGCATTCCTGGGTGTTGGCGGTAAACGGGGTTAGCAACTCAGAGAACAAATCGCTGGAGAGCCTGTAGTTGCTGTTGTTCATCTTCTGCTTCAGCTCCTGCCTGCTGAAGGCATGGGTGGTGAATTCCAGGAAGACCTTGGACCAGTTCTGATCGTCTATAATGGACTCCAGGAAATCTATGAGCACATCCAGGGCCTCCTGGACGCTGCCGGCGCTCTGCAGGCCATGCTGTCTGGAGGCCCTATACTCCCTTAGCCTTTTTTCCATGATATCCAGAAAGATATCATCCTTGCTCTTCCAGTAGCGGTAAAAATTTCCCTTGGCATATCCAGCATTTTCAGTAATCTCGGAGATGGTGCTGGCAGCAAAACCCTTGCGGCCAAAGACCTGGACTGCGGATTGCATAAGCTCATTCTTGGTTTGTCTGGATTTTTCCTTTTGCTTCCAGGCCATGCGGATTTGTCTCCTGTTCAATAAATGACCAACGGTCAAAAAATATAGGCTTCTGCTGCTGCTGTCAAGCTCAATGGACAGGGCAGAATAAATATAATATTTTGCTTCGCTATGAGACGTATACGACCACGACAACGACAGCGAGGGAAGGGCAGAGCAAATCGTAATCGTGGTCGTTGTCGCAATCGCTATCGATACTAATGATATCAATACATAAGGAGACAGTCCTTGAGCCCCAAGTCTAAGCAGAAGCTTTTGCTGTACCTGAACCCTGTACTGTTCCTGCTGGCTGTGTTTCAGATCTGCAGCGGAGTTTTAATGAGCCAGTTCTTCCAGCTCTATTCCTTGCACCAGCTCAATGGCTATCTCCTGGGCCTGGCCATCCTGCTGCACATTATCCTGAACTGGAGCTGGATCAGGATGAATTACCTGCCTAAGAGGAAATAAACCAGCAGACATGTCATTGCTTTCCAAGCTGCTCCCGCCAGAACGTGCTGTTGGACTGTCCAGCCCTTTGCTGCGAATTT
>JBKGXZ010000021.1:0-22516 GCA_046546355.1 Desulfohalobiaceae bacterium
GGCGGAGGTGGCGGCAATGCGATCAACAACATGATCAGCTCTTCCTTGAAGGGGGTTTCCTTTATTGTGGCCAATACGGATGTGCAGGCCTTGAAGCATTCCGAGGCGGAGCACAAGCTGCAACTGGGGGAAAAGCTGACCAAGGGCCTGGGTGCAGGGGCCAATCCCAACATCGGCAGGGACGCGGCCCAGGAAAGCCAGGAAAGCATCAAGGAGATGCTGGGTGAATGCGACATGGTTTTTGTGACTGCAGGCATGGGCGGAGGCACAGGCACAGGAGCTGCGCCGGTGATAGCCAATGTAGCCAAGGAGATGGGGGCCCTGACTGTGGCTGTAGTCACCAAGCCCTTCTACTTCGAGGGCAAGAAAAGGCTGCAACAGGCAGAAAAAGGCATTGATAGCCTGAAGGAGGTGGTGGACAGCATCATCACCATTCCCAACGACCGGCTGCTCTCCCTGGCCTCCAAGAAGGCCTCCTTTTTGGAGATGCTCAAGAAGGCGGATGAGGTCCTGTACTATGCAGTGAAGGGCATCTCTGACCTGATCATGGTCCCCGGGCTGATCAATCTGGATTTTGCAGACGTGAAGTCTGTGATGTCTGAGATGGGTTTGGCCCTGATGGGCACAGGCATTGCCCAGGGCGAAGGCCGGGCCAGGGAGGCTGCCATGAAGGCCATCACCAGCCCCTTGCTGGAGGACGTCTCCATTGATGGGGCCCAGGGGGTATTAATGAACATTACCTCCGGGCCGGATCTGACCATAGATGAGGTCAGCGAGGCAGCCAGCACCATCTCGGAGTCAGCCCAGGAGGACGCCCAGATCTACTTCGGCACGGTCTTTGACCCTGATGCCGGTGACGAGCTGCGAATCACAGTCATTGCCACCGGAATAGAGAAGTCCGGTCAGGATCAGCAGGAGCAGGGCTCAGGCAAGGAGAGCAAGGTCACCAATCTGCAGCAGGAAAAGGGCAGGATCCGCGAGGTGCAGAGCCAATGGGCCAAGAACGCTGCCCAGTCTCAAGAGGACCGGAATATCCCCGCCTATCTGCGCAAGGGCCAGGGAGGAACAGCACAGGAGCAGCAGGGTCAGATGCAGGGCAAGTCCAAGCCCGGGCCAGGGGAGGAGGAGTTTGTTTTCGACGAGGAGGAGTTTGAGATCCCCTCCTTTATCCGCAAACAGGCTGACTAGGGGCCGGAGGCCGGCCTCCGGCCCCGGGTAGTGCCTAGCTCTGCTGGCTGGCCTGCACGTACCACTTGCCTGCATCCTGCAGCAGGCTGAAGGTGCGCTGGACCATGTTGTGGGGATCAGCCAGATAGCCTGCCATGAGCAGGGCTGCTTCGAAGAGCTGCTCTGTGCTGGTGCGCAGGAACTCATCCTGGGGGTCCCGGGCATAGACCTTGAGCAGGTTCTTGGTCAGGGGATGCCTGGGATTAACCTCCATGATCTGTTTGGGGATGGAGGTGTCCTGCTGGATGGTGCGCATGATCTTCTGCATCTGGGAGCTGATGCCCTGCTCAGGGTTCACCAGGCAGGCAGGGCTGTTTAGCAGGCGCTTGGAGGCCCTGACCTCAGTGACTCGCTCGCCCAGGATCTCCTGCATCTTTTGCAGCAGGTCCTGCAGCTCCTGCTCCTCCTGCCCGGAGAGCTCTTCCTGGGCCTGTTCCTGCTCCTTAAGCGGGAAGCTCTCCAGGTTCGCGGGATCCACGTGCTCAGCAGCCACAAAGCGATAATCCTGGTAGCTGCCCAGGGTCTGCAGTACGAACTCGTCCACAGGCTCGAAAAGGTACAAAACTTCCAGGCCGCGGCTGGTGAACATTTCCAGGTGGGGATTCTGCTCCATATTTTCCCGGCTGGGGCCGGAAATAAAGTAGATCTCCTTTTGCCCTTCCCGCATACGTTGCGTGTATTCCTGCAGGGAGGTCTGCTCCTGGGCGTCTTGCAAGTGGGAGGAGTTGAAGCGCAGCAGCTCCTTGAAGCTCTCCTGGTTCTCGAAGTCGGTATAGCCCAGCTTGAACAGTTTGCCGTGCTCCTTCCAGAAATCCTGGTACTTCTGGGGCTCTTCCTGGGCCAGCTTTTTCAATCTGTTTAAGACCTGCTTGGCCAGGGTCTGACTGATCTTCCTGATCACCGCGTTTTCCTGGATGGACTGCCTGGAGAGGTTCAAAGGCAGATCCTCGGTGTCCACCACTCCTTCCAAAAAGCCCAGGTACTGGGGGATGACCTCCTGGTTCTTACGCTGGATAAGCACCCGGTGCACATACAGGTCCAGGCCGTACTCGCTGGCGTAGCTCTCCAGCATCATCCTGCTTTTGGCCGGGATGAACAAAAGCCCGGTGAACTGTACCGGGGCATCCACGCTGATATGCAGGGTGAGCAAGGGATCCTGGGTGTCATAGCTCAGGAATCTAAAGAACTCGTTGTACTGCTCCTGATTGATATTGAATTTGGACTCCTTCCACAAGGCAGGGACGGTGTTGACCTTCTCCTGGTTTACATAGATGGGGAAGGAAATGAAGTTGGAATGGGTCTTGATCACGGTCTTGATCCTTTCCGGGTCCAAAAATTCCTGGCAGTCCTGATTGATGTCTATCTCCACACTGGTGCCCCGGGGCAGGTTCTCCTCCAGCTCAGCGACCTCGTAGCCGTGCCTGCCGTCTGAGCTCCAGAATACTGCAGGATCCTCCCTCCTGGCAGACTTGGACTTGACCCGGACCCTGTCCGCGACCATGAATACGGAGTAGAATCCCACACCGAACTGGCCGATGATGTTGTCCGGGTTCTGATTCTGGTCCGCGACCTGCTTCAAGAATTCCTCTGTCCCGGATTTGGCTATGGTGCCCAGGTTGTCCACTATCTCCTGGCTGTTCATGCCGATGCCGGTGTCGCTGACTGTGAGCTTGCCCTGTTCCTGCTGGACCTGGATATCGATGCGCAGCTCCTGATCCGGGTCAGCAATGTCACTGCCCCTGCTTTGTTCGAACCTGACCTTGTCCAGGGCATCAGAGGCATTGGAGACAAGCTCCCGCAGGAAGATTTCCTTCTGGGTGTAAATAGAGTGGATGATGATGTTTAAGAGCTTTTGGGTCTCAGCCTGAAAATCGTGGCTTTGGGCTTGGGTCATATGCTACCTCCTTGGCGGGGTTAAGCTGGTTTAAAAAGCACAACCTTAGACAATAGATCCGCAGCAGGGAATGTCAAGGTGGAGCAGGGAAAGAAGGGGTTGAAGCAAACCTCAAAACAGCCTGGAGGCGATCCAGGTCCCGGCCACAAAGGTACCCAGGGAACTGCCCAGGTTCGCCAGGACGACCACCAGCAGGATCCTGCATAAGGGGTTCAGCCAAAAGCCCTTCAGGGAGCTCATGGCCCTGGGCAGGTCTTCTAAGTCACCCACCTTGGGCTTTTTGATCCAGGCCTGGACCAGGCCTGCCACCCAGCCAGCAGCCATGGCAGGATTCAGGCTGGTCAGGGGAGCAGATGCAAATGCCGCGGCGATGGTCAGGGGATGGCCCAGGGCCAGGCAAACTCCCAAGGCGGAGAAGATGCCGTTGACCAGGACCCAGATATATATGGACTGGATAGACTGTTCTGTGCCCTGCAGGAAGAAGCCCAGGAGCAACAGGAGCACGATCACAATGGGGATCCCCCATTTCACCAGCACCGGCCAGACAGGCTTGGGCGGCATCCTGCACAGCTCCTGGATGTCCAGCTCCTGGCCCAGATAGCTGACAATACCCGTGGCGTGGCCTGCTCCGACTATGGCCAGGACCTTGGAGCCAGGGCTGTCAGCTATCTTGTAGGCCAGATACTGGTCCCGCTCCTGGATCAGGGTCTTTTGCACCTGGGGAAAGGACTGGGCGAACTCGTCCATGATGAGCTGCAGCTGGTCCTTGTCCTTCAGGTTCTCGATGTCTTCAGCGCTGACCTTGTCCTGGAAGAAAAGTCCGGCCAGGAGCTGCAGCATGAGCTTGAGCTTGGCCCAGAGGCTAAGAGAGGCCCAGACTCTTTTCAAGGTGATGTTTACGTCCCGGTCCGCCAGGACCAGCTCTGCGCCAAGGTCTTCTGCCTGCCGGATACCTTCCAGCATTTCCGCCCCGGGCTTGACTCCCAGCTTGTGGCCAATCCTGCGGTAAAAGGAACTGAGGGCCAGCTGGGCCAGGAGGAATAAGGCCTTGTTATCCTGGATAACCTGATAGAGATCCATCTTCTGCCAGGTATCGTGCTGGACCATGGTCTGGTACCTGGAAGGACAGAGCTCCACGCAGACTGTGTCCGGCTGGAGCTGCTGCGCGGCCTGCTGGACATCCTGCACGCTCTGACTGGAGATGTGGGCTGTGCCCAGGATATAGACATCCTTGTCCTGCAGCTTGATGTGCTGCAGGTTTTCCAAGGGCTGCTGATCTTCTTGTTTCATGACGTATAGCCTTGGCTGTTGTATTGTTTCGGACCCTGGTGCAGGGTGAGCATGGTGACCTCGCCGGAGCAGTTAAATCGCACAGGCACTCCAGAGACTCCGACACCCGGGGAGGTGTAGCCTAGAAGGCCCTGGTATGTCCAGAACCCTGTACAGAAGCTGCGCGGGGCAGGGCAGTGGGTGAATACCGGACCCCAGGGGGGGAGCTGGATCTGTCCGGCATGGGTATGTCCAGCCAGGTACAGGCTGGCACCCAGGCTTTGGGCTTCCTGATAGAGCACCGGCGAGTGGGCCAGGAACAGGCAGAATCCATCCGCAGGGATTTCCTGGAAAGCTCGGGCAGTATCATGGCATTTGTAATAATGGGGATCATCCACTCCGGCAATCCAGATATGCTGCCCGGACCTTTCTATCCTGCAGGAGTCGTTGATCAGGACCCTGGCCCCCTGGCTGTACAGGGTGTCCACCATTTCCAGGCAGTCGTGGTTGCCCAGGACAGCCAAGGTCCCGTCCGGGGCATGTATCTTCTGCAGGAGTCTGCGCAAATGGCCCAGTGCCTCTTGATAGGTACCGTGGGTGCGCATGCGGTAATCCCCGCCCAGGAGGCAAAGGTCCGGGCGCAGCTTGTCCAGGACGCCCAGCAGGCGCTCTGTGAGCCCGGGCAGTCCGTCAAGGTGCAGATCGCAGAGGAACAGGATGCTGTATCCGTCGAAGGCCCGAGGCAGGTCTGGCAAGCTGATGCTGAGCTCCTGGACCTGGAAGCAGAGGGCATTAGCCATGCCCCGGGGATAAAGGCCAGTGACCCGGAAGAAGCCCTGCAGCAGCAGGTGGTAGTAGATGGCCTCCTCAAAGTGCAGGACAGTGCCCCAAAAGCTGGAGGATTCCCTGCAAGAGGCCAGCTCTTTAAGCCTGACCCTGGGGCTGAGCGGCCTGGGATACCAGGCAAAGGGCTTTTGCAGCAGGACCTGCTTATAGAGCTTGGTCCACTGCCAACCAGCCAGGCAGAAGATTGCCAGCAAAAGCAGGCACTGCAGCAGGCCCAGCTGCAGATAGGCAGCCAAGGGGATCAAGGGCAGGGCGGATTCAGGCAGATGGTCCAGTACAGGCAGATCAGTGCCCCGGGGCAGATGCAGCCTGCGCTTGGCAAAACTGCTGCCCAGATCCCCAAGCATGCTGAGCATGGCACAGGCCAGACCCAGCCACCAGGGCCAGAACAGGATCAAGGCCAAGAGCGGCCCTGCCAGCAAGGCTGAGCATAAGCCCCAAACGGTCTTGCCCGGGCCGAAAATAGGCTGGCTGTCCCCCAGCCTGCGACCTTGATCCAAAGGCCTGGACTGGGCATGCCTGTGCAGGTAGCCCAGCAGAGCAGGAGCGAGATTGATGCCGCCCAGAAGGAGCAGGATCCGGAAGTAAAGGAAGGCCTCTTGCAGCATGTTGGGCTCAAGACAAAGGGTAGAGGCTAGGCCTGGACCTGACCAGGTGACGCAGGCAGGTAAATGCTGATCAGGGTACCCTGCTCCTGGGAGCTCTGCAGGTAGATGTCCCCTCCGTGCACCCTGGCGATGAGCCTGGCTGAATAGGTGCCCAGTCCGGTGCCATCCTTTTTGCCCTTGCTCACCAGCTTTTCGAAGAATCTGGGCTGGATCTCTTCCGGTACTGCGCCTTGGTTGTGAATCCGGATGATTTTTTTGTCTGGCATGCTTTCCAGCTGGATACTAATCCAGGCCTGCTGCGGAGAGGCTTCCACCGCGTTTTTTAGCAGATTGCCCAGCATGGTGTAGCAAAGCCCTTCCTCTGCCAGGAGGAAAAACTGGGTCTCAGGCCCGGCAGCCTGGCCCTGGACCTGGATGTTTAGCACCAAACGCTTTTGGGTCAGCAGGTTTTCCAGATCGTGCTGTATCCTGTGTATCAGGGCCAGGAGGTCTATCTGCTCCGGCTGCAGCTCATAGCTGCCCATTTCCATGTGATACAGGTGCAGGGACTGGTTGATCATGTTCAGCATGCGGTTGCCGCTTTCCTCTATATAGCCCAGCATCTGCTTTTGCTGCTCTGTAAGATTGGGCTCATCCAATAATAGCTGGGGAATGCCGATGATGGCATTGAGCGGGGTCTTCAGGTCGTGCCTGGTCATCTGCTGCACCTCTTCCTGCAGCTGCTCAGCCTGCT
Organism: Desulfohalobiaceae bacterium; assembly: GCA_046546355.1. Classification (GTDB taxonomy): domain Bacteria; phylum Desulfobacterota; class Desulfovibrionia; order Desulfovibrionales; family Desulfothermaceae; genus CAZBUB01. The sequence goes on from JBKGXZ010000021.1 coordinate 6,578, forward strand.
TGCGGGCAGTGATATCCCTCAGGGACACCAGGTAGACCTCTTCCTGGTCCCAATCGATGAGGTTGCTGCGGACCTCTGCCACATGGATGGAGCCATCAGCCTGGGGGAGCTCCAGCTCCAGGGGATCCTTCTGGCGCAGGTGGGAGCTGAAGCCCTCCTGCATCAGCTCAGTCTGGGGCAGGCCCAGGATTTTTTCCGCTGCCGGATTGGCGAAGCGGATCCTTTGCCCCTTATCCACTACCAGGATGGCATCCTGGTTGGAGTTGATGAGCTGCAAGAACCGCTTTTGCTCCTTCTCCAGCTGGTAGTTCTTGCGGCTTAGCTCCCGTTGGGTGTTCATCAGGATATTGTTGACCTCGGAGAGCTGTTCCAGGATGCCCAGGTCCCGCTGTCTGGAGTCTTGGTCATCCTGGCTTTCCTTTTGGGCTGAACGCAGCAGCCTGGATTGCTCATTGACGATCCGCAAAAGCTCTTCATAGAGCATGAAGGTGGAGTGGGCGCTCTGGGAGATGATTACCAACCGCCCCTCCTGTCTGGCCAGACCGAAGAAGACCATGGTTTGCGGCCCGTTTTGCATATTGATGTTCAGCTCCCAGAACAGTGCAGCGCCGTCAGTCTCCACCTTCTGCAGGAAGTTCTGCAGCTTTTTCCAGGAATGATTGTCCACCAGATCCTGCAGTCTGTTTCGCCCTGTGTTGGACAGGGAAAGGAGATCATTGAAGATCACCTCCTGGATCTCTCCATCTGGGCCGCAAATGAACCCGGCTCCGCTAGTTTTTTCCTGCTCCTGCATATACCTACTCTTTGCAGTTAACCAGTTCCTGGGCTAGCTGCAAGGCCTGGGCAGCATCCTTGCCGCAGCCATGGGCACCCATGTCCTGGGCCAGCTCAGGCTGACACACAAAAGGGTAGCCGCCGATCAGGATCTTGACTCCCTGGAGGCTGTCCTGGGATTGGACCTGCTCAATGAGCTGCCTTGCCTGGGGCAGGTGACTGTTCAGGGTCACGGATATGGCCAGCAGATGGGCGGATCTTTGCTCCAGGGCTTCCAGGATGGCTTCGTTGGGTGAGTTGGCGCCAAGGAAATAGGTCTCCCAGCCCTGCATCTCAAAGAAGTCCGAGACCATGCGCATGCCTACTTCATGCAGCTCATTGCCCACGCAGCAGCCCACCATGCTGCAGCCTATCTTCCTGGTGCTCAGGATGTAGGGAAACAGCTGGGACATGACCAGCTGGGTGGCAGCGGTACAGAAATGTTCCACTGCAACTGAGACCTGGTTGGTTTCCCAGAGCCTGCCCACCTCATACAGCACCGGCTGAAATACCTGCAGGTAGATGGCCTGCACACTGCTTCGGCCTCCCTGCACTGCCTGCAGTATCAGCTCTGAAGCCTTTTGCCGGTCCCCTTGCAGCAATAGCCGCAGGTACTGCATGGACAACTCTGCCAGAAAGGGGTCCTGGATACTATGCAGGTGGCTGGTATCCTCCAGCTCCGGGTGCAGTGCTTCTGGGCTTTGCATATTTGTTTCCTGTCTCAGGGCTGATTATTGTTGCACATACCCCCATTCCTGGAGCCTGCTCAGGGCATACTGCCCGGGCTTGCCCTGAGCTCCCTGCCTTAAAAAGCGCAGGTAAAAATCAGCGGCCTGCTTGCTGCGCTGCATACCCTCCATGGCCAGGCCGCGATGGAATAAGGTCTGGGGGTTGCCAGGCAGCATCTCCTCGTAAGCCTCCAGATCTTGGTAGGCAGTCTGGTGCTGCTCAGCAGCCAGGGCTGCCAGTGCGCTCTGCAACACAGCCTGGGGTTCTGAGGGTTGGACCTGTCTGGCCCTTTCTGCTGCCTGCTTGGCCTGCTCCTGCTTGCCCTGGGCGCGCAGGCACTTGGAGAGCATGACCAGAGCTGCATAGTCCTGCTGGTTTTGCTTCAGGCCTGATCGGATGTGCTCCTCGGCTTGGCCGGGCTTGTCTTGGGCCATGAGCTTTTCTGCCTTCTGCAGCTCCTGGATAAGCTTCTTCTGGCTGCGCAACTCAGCAGTCCGATCCATATACCTCTCTTCGTGCAAAGGAAAGTCCCTGGCCTGTGAAAATTTCTGCCTGGCCCTTTGTGTGGCTGTTTGATAGCGGTCCTGGGACATGGGGTGGGTGGAGAACATGACCTCCAGCATGCCGGGCTGCTGCTCGGACTTCTGGCGCAGCAAATCCATCAGCTTGACCATGCCTTCGGGGTTGTAGCTGCTTTGGACCATGTACTCCATGCCCAGGGCATCTGCCTGGCGCTCATTGTCTCGGCTGTACTTGGCCAGCAGGGCCCCGGCCCCAATGCCTCCCAAGCCGGAGATTAGGGTGGCGTATTCCTTCTTGTCCGCCAAGGCAGCCCCGGTGCCTGCCAGGACTGCAGAGGCCAGCATGCCCTTGGACATATGGGAGGCTGTGTGCCTGGCATTGACATGGCCCAGCTCGTGGCCCAGCAGGGCGGCCAGCTCAGCCTCGCTTTGCATGTCCAGCAAAATGCCCCTGGTCACGGCTATGGTGCCGCCCGGGAAGGCATAGGCGTTGACATACACAGCATTCACGCCCTGGAAAGAATAGGGCATGTCCGGCCTGTGGCTCTGGGCAGCCAGTCCCTGGCCTGTCTCCTGGATGTAGCTGTTGAGATCCTGGTCCTGCAGTGGGCCATAGTCAGCAGAGATTTGGTGCGGGGAGTGTTCCTGGTCTATGCTGATCTCCTGCTGCCTGGACATGAGCATCAGCTGGGGCTGGCCGGTTACAGGATTGCTGGCGCAGCCGGATAAAGCCCCTGCAGCAGCCAGGGCAGACATGAGTATGAATTCCCTTCTGCTCAACGCATTGGGTGGACAAGGTCTGAGGCCAGTCATTGTTTTCCCTCTGGGTAAGCTGTTGGCAGCCACATTATTTCTAAGCAAGGCAGACAATATACACCGCCTGCTTCAAGCTTGTCCAGGCCTTAGACCTCCTGCACTTCAGGCTGCAGGCCGGTGCCCAGGAGCTCTGCCAGCTTCTGCAGCTGGACCCAGCAGTCCACTCCACTTGCTTGATACAGGGCCTGATGGTCGATCCTGGACAATGAGGCGGCATCCACTGCCAGAGGGGAGAACCCGGCCAGTATTCCCAGGTTAGGACCCACGATCTTGCCCTCTATGGGCGCGCAGTCGCAGACTGTGGAGATCTCGGTGGCAAAATTGACATAAGCCACCTTGCCCGGCTGGAAGCTGTCCTCCACAGCCTGGGCGGCCACAGCCATGCCCTGGCTGAGCCTGGGTAAATTCTGGAGATATAAGGCCCCTTCCGGGCAGGAGCTGCTGCAGATAGGGCAACGCATGCAATAGGGGCTGTCGATGACAGCCTTGTCTCCTTCCAGCCTGGGCAGGCCCAGCCAGCAGGCCTCCACGCACTCCCCGCAACCCTGGCAGAGCTCTTCCTGCATCACTAGATCCACCAGGCGGTGCTGCTCCAACTTGGTCTTCTTGCTCACGCAGCCCATGGCCAGGTTCTTGACCGCTCCTCCAAAGCCGGTCAAGGGATGGCCCTTGACGTGGGAGATGACTATCATGGCGTCTGCCTCATGCACCGCCCCTGCAATCTCCACGTCCGAAAGCAGGGAGCTGTCCTTGCTGGCTACTGGGATCTTGTTCTCGCTCTTTAGGCCGTCTGCGATGATAAAGGGTGCAAAGCCGAAGCCGTTGGCCACAGCGGTCTGCATGTGCTCCAGGGCGTTGGTGCGCAACAGGGGGTACAGGGTGCTGGTATCAGTGAGGAATGGGCTGGCTCCCTTATCATGGATCAGGTCCAGGACCTGCTTGACAAAAAATGGCCGCACGTAGTTGGGATTGCCCAGTTCGCCCACGTGCAGCTTTACAGCCACAGCATCCCCTTTCTGGATGACATCCAAGATCCCGGACTGCTTGTAGAGATTCTCTGTGCTCTCCAGCATGTTGGCCCCTGCCTTCCAGGGGGTCAGAAATACCTGTTCATTTTGCATATGTTCCTCCTTTTAGGCGAAAATCAAGCTTTAAATTTTCCTGCTCAGGCTCGGCAATACTCACAACCATAAATCCACCTGGCTTGGTTGGCAACCCGAAGGCAAACTCCCAAGTTGGGAATTAAAGCGATTTTAGCCCGCAACCTAAGGAAAAGAGAATTGAACCACAAAGGCACGAAGGACACAAAGGCACAGAGCCCCTTTGTGCTTCTTCCTTCGTGATCTTTGTGCCTTTGTGGTTCTATTTTTTCTTGTTATTTCAGACAGAGATTGACGGATATGGCAGCAAACCGGCACTTTTAGCTCAGACCATGTCCCACTTGCCAGAAGCTGGCCCTGGCCTTAGAATCATTCAAACCAAGACAAAAAGGAGGCCCATATGCAGATACTGGTGCTCTATTACTCCAAGACCGGGAATACCCAAAAGCTGGCCCAGGCAGTAGCTGAGGGCGTGGAGCAGGTACAGGGGGCCAAGGCTGTGCTCAAGTCCACCTCCCAGGTCAGCAAAGAGGATTTTTTGGCCTCCCGGGGGGTTATTGCCGGATCCCCGGTATATTTCGGGGTTATGGCAGCGGACCTGAAGCGGGTTCTGGACGATTTCATCAGCACCCGCAAGAAGATGGAGGGCAAGGTTGGAGCTGCGTTCGCCACCTCCGGGGATCCCACCGGGGGCAAGGAAACCACTATGTTTTCCATTATTCAGGCCTTGATGATCTACGGCATGATCATTGTGGGCGATCCTATGAGCGCCACTGGGCACTATGGAGTGGCTTGCAGCGGGGAGCCTGACGAGAAGGCCCTGGAAAACGGCCGCAAGCTTGGAGTCAGGGTGGCTGGGGTGGCCAGCAGGCTGGGCTTGGAATAACTCTTGCGAACTTATGTCAGATCACGATAGGAGCTATACCTGCCAGGACTACAGGCAGGAGATGCAGCTGCTGGCTCTCCGCTCCAGGCTTGAGCAGGAGCAGGATCCAGAGCAAAGGCGTGTGCTGCAGCAAGAGGTGCACAAGCTGGAGCTGGAGCTGGGCCTGGCATAGCAGCAGCCCAGGGCAGCACATCAGTGTCACTGTTTGCATGCCTCCACAATTTTGAATCCGCGCAGGGCTCGGCTTCAGCCACGCCCAAGCAAAGGAGACTGGATATGCAGGTTTATGACCAAACTGAACAAAATCCCCCGGAAATCGACCGGGGCTACGTGATTTCCATAGTCATCAGCTCATTCAAGGGCTATAAGGATGTCCAGGTCCATCTTTTCAGGCCTAGCTGGGATGCAGAGGAAGAAGAGATCTATGACTGGGAACGGCTCCTCAGCAGCCCTGTCAGCCCTGATCAGCCAGCGGATCCTGTGGGCAGCAGGCAGGTGATCATGGAGACCTTCACGAAGCAGGAGAAGCAGCAGGTTTTAGACTACCTGTACAAGCACTACCAGAGCAAGTTGGAGTCAGTAACTGCCAGGGTATTGGATTTTCCTGTACCTATAGGGCTTAATCCCTTGTCCTGGGTGCAGGAGCAGGGCAAGCTGGGCAAAATCAGATTCGATCAGCTGCCCAACTTTGATCTTGATTTCCCGGTGCAGGGCATATACGACCTGAGCAAGCATGAAGACGACACAGCGCACCCAGATCTGTGATGCCTGGAGATGGTGATCCAGCTAGCGGGGCAAAGGATTAGGGAGTGGCGGAGCCGACCGGATTCGAACCGGCGGCCTCCGGCGTGACAGGCCGGCGTTATAACCAGCTTAACTACGGCTCCGCAGATGGAATGGTGGGCGGAACAGGGATCGAACCTGTGACCCCCGGCTTGTAAGGCCGGTGCTCTTCCAGCTGAGCTATCCGCCCTGCAAACAAAGGTGTCTATCTTAGTTGGCCCTGGATGTCAACTGGCTTTTTGCAACTGCTGCTGGATGTCCTGCTGCAGGCTGTCCAGCAGCTCCAAGGGATCCTGGGCCTCCCGCAGGGGCCTGCCCAGGACCACATGGTCCGCGCCCTGGGCAAAGGCCTGTTCCACGCTGACCACCCTCTTCTGATCGTCTCTTAGCTCCTGCTGGGGACGAACTCCAGGGACCACAGCAAGGAAGTTCTGACCCAGGTTTTGTCTGAGCAGGGGCAATTCCTGGCCAGAACAGACCACTCCAGCGCAGCCGGCTGCCAGGGCCTGGACCGCCCGGTGCAGAACCAGGTCCCTGGGGCTGCAGGGCAGGCCCATTGCAGTTAGGTCCTCCTGATCCAGACTGGTCAGTACCGTGACCGCCAGGACCTGGCATTGGCCTCTTTTCTGCTGTGCTGCCTGCAGGATGGCTTGATTGCCGTGCACTGTGGCCAGGGATACAGGATGCCTTGCTGCCTGCTGCATGGCCTGACCTACAGTGCGGGGCACGTCGTAGAGCTTGAGATCCAGCATCACCTCATGACCCTGGTCAAAGATCCAGTGCACAATATCCCAGCCTGCAGCCAGGAACAGTTCCCAGCCCACCTTGTAGAAGCCCACCCTGGAACCCAGTCTGCGCACCCAGTCCCGGGCTTGCTCTGCCTGGGGCAGATCCAGGGCGCAGATGATCCTTTTGCGCAGCTCGATTCCCTGGTTGCAGGGCTTTTCTGGTTCTAGCCTCATTTGTGGTCAGCTCCTGGAAAAGTACTAGAAACTTGATGCGGCCTAGGGCTGCCTCCAGCTGCAGACCTGGTTCCTGCCCTGTTGCTTGGCCTGATACATGGCAGCGTCCACCTGCATGATCAGCTGGTCCAGGCTGCTCTGCCTGTCCCAGACAGTGACCCCCATACTGATGGAGCAGCTGATCTCTTGGCCCTGGGTCTTGATGGGCTGGCTGCAGATGTTCTCCTTGACCCGGGCACAAATTTTTTGGGCCTGGTCCAGGTTGGTATTGGGCAATAGCAGCAGGAACTCCTCGCCCCCGAATCTGCCCAAAAGATCGTATTTGCGCAGGACCTCGTCAGAGCGGCGGACGCATTCCTGCAGTACCAGATCCCCTACCTGATGCCCGTATTGGTCGTTAATGCACTTGAAGTGATCTATATCCAGCATGGCCAGGGAGAGCTGATTCTTTTCCCGATCGGCCCTGTCCAGCTCCTGTCTTAAAAGCTCCAGGATGGCCCTGCGGTTGTAGCTGCAGGTCAAATGGTCTATCCTGGCCAGTTGCTGCAGCTGGGCCTGGGTGTTCAGCAGTCTGGTCTGCAGATCTATTATCCTGAGGCCCACCCTGAGCCTGGCCTGGAGCTCCTCTGCGTTGAAGGGCTTGGGGATGTAATCGTCAGCTCCAGCCTCCAGGCCCTGGACCAAGTGCTCCTTGTCAGCTTTGGCTGAGAGTAGGATCAAATAGATATAGCCGGGCTGATCCAGGCTCAGGAATTCAGCCTCCTGCCCACTGTCCAGCTTGGGTGTCAGCTTCTCCCTTACCAGGCGGCAGATCTGAGGTCCGTCAGGTTCTGGCATCATCCAGTCCAGGATGGCCATCTGAGGGGGATCCTCTGTCTGCAGGATCTCCCAGGCCTTTGCGCCATCGTCGACAGCGCTCACCTGGTAGCCCCATTTCTGGAGCATGTTCTGCAGCATGACCCTGGAGGCTGGATCGTCTTCTGCAATAAGAATCTTCATGGGCTTTTCCTTGTCCAGGGCTGGGCAAATGGCTTGGGCCTAAAGACCTTTTCTCTCGAAGAACAGGAACAGGAGCAAGCTGAGTATCGCCAGCCCCGCGATTACAGGCCAGTGTCCAATCCCCAGGAGCTCTGGCAGCCTAAGGGGGCCGAAATTGCCCCAGGAAAAGGGAGGTCCCTTCAGGATGGGATACATCTCGGCATGCAGGGCAGCGCCCAGGAGCATGCCCAGGATGCCCCAAAGGGCGTCCAGTCTGCCTTCTCCCACAGCCCCCATGGAGGTGCCTGGACAATAGCCAAGCAAGCCCCAGCCAAGTCCGAAAAGCAGTCCGCCTGTGAGGTTTTGACCCAATACCAGGCTCTTGACCGAAAGCTCCACCAGGCCTAGATCTAGGAGCAAGTGGATACCGATGGTCCCTACCAGGACGCTGGAGAGCATGAACTTGACAATGGTCATGTCCTGCAGCCTGAGGGCGCCCAACTGCTTGTCGTAGCGCAGGACCCTGGCCTTTTGCAGCAGGAAGCCAAAGAGAATGCCGGTGATTAGCCCATAGATAAGGCTCATGATCTACCTCCTGTAAATACGGCGTGCAGTGTACAGCCCGGCTAGAAAAAAACAGGCCAGGGCCAGATAGCCACTGACAGACAGCTGAAGCGTACCGCTCAGCCCGTGTCCGCTGGGTCAGCCCCCCGCCAGCCTGGCTCCCACCATGGCTACAGCTCCTCCGGCAAAGGCCACCAAGGCCCTCCTGAGAGGTGTGGGGCCGAAATGATCCCGCCACATGTCAGGCACAAACTGGAGCCTAAAGCTCTGGGACTTCCTGGCGGATATAAAAGAACCTATCAGGATACCCACCACGAACATCCACTGCCATTCGATCTTGGGCACCTTACTCTGGAAGTATTCCAGCTTGTCTACATGCTCCTGAGCAAAAAGCTGTTCTATCATGCCCGCAGATCTGCTGAAGCTGGTGGAGGCTCCGAAGTACTTGCCAGCCACCAGGACAGACAGAATCATGAGCAGGCCAGCCAGGGCCCCGGCCAGGTATGGGCTCCAAGAGTTATCCTGCTGCCTTGGTTCCATTTCCGCCTCCTAACGAAGTATTAAGGTGTTGAGAATGAGCATTACTTAAATTACAACTATACTAAGCCAGTTCTCCCGGCTGGTCAATCCAGTCCGCGGCAGGCGCGAAACAGGGAACCCAGCAGCGACCTGCAGCTAGAAGGAAATTGTATCTTTGAGATTAAGCGCTGGTACAGTCATCTCTGAGCCTGGATCAAGGTTCGGGAACGGCTTGATACCTGAGCATAATACACACTCAATACGGTGGGTTGGAGAAGTGCGAATGAGATCAGATGGATCGATTACGACAACGACAACGATAGCGAGGGAATGGCAAGTCGTAGTCGCAGTGGTTGCCGTAATCGATCCTGATGCCTTTTTCCGCTAATGACCTACCTGCCGGTGCTTATTTTGGGCCTGGGGGGACCTGATCCTATTTGCCACTTGACCTGCAAAGCACCCTGTCTGGCTGTGTTGTACATGGGAATTTCCCGGTCCTGCAAGGCAGCTGTTACTTCCTGGTGGGGCAGGCCAAAGTGGTGCAGATAGCCGGAGCTGACCAGAGCCAGCTCTGGGTCCACCCTGCGCAGGAAATCCAGGCTTAAACTCTTGCGGCTGCCGTGATGGGGCAGGAGCAAGACTTGGGCCCCAAGTTGCACATCCTGCCTTTTAAGGAGCTGCTGCAGACCAGGCTGCCCAATATCTCCAGGCAGCAGGGCCAGTCCCAGGCCCTGATAGCTAAGTCGCAGCACCAGGGATCTGTTGTTGGGATCATCTATAGAGGTGTCTGCAGCGGGGTGCAGGACCTGCAGCTGCAATCCATGGCCTAGATCCAGGCTCTGAGCCCTGCTGAGCCTGCGGACAGGAATATTCCTGTCCTGCAGGAGACCCTGCAGCATCTCCCTGTCCCTGCCCTGGGGCCAGTGCCCGTTGTACAGGAATTCGCCTATCCGGAAATGTCGCAAGGGGTAGAATAGCCCGCGCAGATGATCGAAATGGCTGTGGCTGAGCAGAAGCTGGTCCAGCTTGGGGGTCTGATTCCTGCTCAAGGCGGGGGCCAGGACATAGCTGCCCAGATCGAAGTCCGGGTTCCAGGACCCGCCTCCATCCACAAGCAGCCGCCTGCCGCCCGGGGCCTGGATGTGCACGGCCTGTCCATGGCCGACATCCAAAACCTGAAGCCTGACCTGCTGCCTGGACAGCTGCCATTCCTGCATAGCTGCAGGCAGCAGCATTAACAATAAGGCTGCACACGCAGCCTTGCGAGTCGCTGCTGCCTGTCCAGAATGACGAAACAGGACCAGGATCAGCAGTATCCAGTAGCCCAGGATTGCAGGCCATAGGGGACGCAACACGATCAAGGGCTGCAGCAGTCCCTGGTCCTGCAGGGATTTCAGGCCCAGAAGCATCAGATCCAGGAGCTGGGCAGCTGCAGTAAACAGCACCGGGCTCATCAGCTCCAGACCAGGGATCTGGCTGCAGGCCAGGGCCAGCAGGCCCAAGGGCAGCACCACCCAGCCCAGCAAGGGCAGCCAGAACAGGTTCAAATACAAGTGGGGGCTTATCTCGCCGAAATAGCAGGCCATAGCAGGCATGAGAGCTGCATTGGCCACCAGGGAAATGGCCAGGATGGACAACAGGACGAACAGGGTCATGCCTTTTGGACCCTGCTGCCTCCAAGCTTCCAGGTAGGGGGAGATCACCGGCCAAGCCAGGACAATGCCGCATACAGCCAGTACCGAGAGCTGCAGGCTCAGGTCGTATACCGCAGCAGGATCCAGGAGGATAATGACCAGCACGGCAAAGAACAAGCCGTCCAGAAGCTTTTTGTCCCTGCCCAGGAGCAGGAGCAGCCCCCAGAAGAAGAACATCAGCGCGGCCCGCAGCAAGGATGCCTTGGCCTGGCCCAGCCAGAGGTAGGTCAGTATCAATGGTGCGGCCATGAGCACCGCCAGCTTGGCCCTGGGCAAAAACAGGTAAATGCCAGGCCAGAATCTGCCCCATAGCCAGGCCAGGCCCCAGCCCATGCTGGCCAGAAAGCCCAGGTGCAGCCCAGACAGAGCCAGGCTGTGGGCCAGGGAGCTGTTGCGGATCAGGTCCATGGTCTCCTGGTCCAGATGGGTCCTGTCTCCCATGAGCAGGGCCAGAAGCAGGCCCTGGGCAGGGCCTTGGGGGGTCTGATTCAGTATGGTCTGCCTGAGGTCCTGGCGCAATTGCCAGAAGAATCCAGGTTGGCCCTTAAGCTCCAGGGTCTCAGCCTCTTTGCTGGTATAGGTTCGGTACTTGATGCCTTGCCCACGCCAGTAGAATCTGCTGTCTCTGGCCCCAGGGTTCATGAAGCCTTTGATCGGCTTGAGCCGAAAGCTGCCAGTGAGCTTTTGGCCTGGAGCAGGCCACTTTTGGGGAGGGTCGTACCAGTTCCAGAGCAGCCCAGAGCTCAGCCTGTCCTGAGTCCCGTCAGGGGCGGTATAGCGCACCTGGTCCAGGATGATCTGCAGCCTGGAGTCCTGCTTGGGCTCCACCTTAAGGATCCTGGCCTCAATCTCCACCTTGCGCCTTTGCTGCATCCATTCCGGGACAGGTGCTTGCGGTCCGGGAAAGACCCAGAGCTGCACAAGCCAGCCCAGGCAAAACAAGGCCCCGGCCTGGAGCAAGCCAGGTCCTGGACCCTGCAATAGCTGCCTTTGCAGGAGAAACAGCACACAAGCGCTGCAAATTGCTGCAAAAGGCCAGGCCAGGGCCAAAAGCCCCAGCAGGAAAAAGACGAACAGCTTCTGCCAGGGCAAAAGCCCGGGTCTGGTATCTTGTCCAGGCTGTCCTTTCATGGACGCACAGCATACCTCAGCAGGGGCTAGAAGGCTAGTGGATGGGCTCTCTTGGCTGCGTGGGTCTGAAAGTGAACAGGGCTCCAGCCGCGTTAGGTTCGCGGAGCATCTTTAGGCCTGTATGCCAAAACCAGCATGATCATCCCTAGTATGATCAGCGGTATGGACAGCACCTGGCCCATGCTCAGGAAATCGAAAAGCACCAGGCCCAGATGGGGGTCAGGGGCCCGGAAGAATTCGCCCCCAAAGCGCAGGCAGCCGTAGCCCAGGGCGAACATGCCGGAGACAGCCATCCTGGGCCTTTGTTTGGCGGAGAAAACCCAGAGCAGGATAAAGAGCGCCACTCCCTCCAGGCCTGCCTGATAGAGCTGGGAGGGGTGCCTGGGTACAGGGCCTGCAGCCGGATCAGGGAAGACCATGGCCCAGGGCAGATCGCTGGGCCTGCCCCAGAGCTCAGCATTCAGGAAGTTGCCTATCCTGCCTGCTGCCAGGCCCAGGGGAGCCAGGGGAGCCACAAAGTCCGCGACCTGGAAGAATTTCCTGCCTGTTTTGCGAGCAAAGATGTAAAAGCAGATCAAAACCCCCAGCAGACCCCCGTGGAAGGACATCCCGCCCTGCCAGATCTTAAACAGGAGCCATGGATCCTGCCAGAGGGCCCAGGGCTCGTAGAACAGGACATAGCCTATCCTGGCACCCAGGATCAGGCCCAGGGCTAAGAGGGCGATCAGATCCGGCAGCTCCTGGGGCTGCCAGCCGGATCCCGGCCTGCCTGCCCGGATCCTGGCCAGGAGCCAGGCCAGGCCAAAGCCCAGCAGGTACATCAGCCCGTACCAGCGCAGCTGCAGGGGGCCGATCTCTACGGCTACAGGGTCTATGAGCGGGTATTCCAGCATGGCTGCTTGCTATTTGCCCCTGGCGGGGATGAAAAAGGACAGGAAGAAGAACACAGCCGCGCTCAGCACGATGGTGGCCCCGGTGCTGAGATCCAGGAAATAGGCCAGCCAGATGCCCATCTGGGTAAAGACCAGGTTCAGGGCTACTGCCAGGAACATCATCTGCTTCAAAGAGTTGGTGTATTTTTCTGCAATATACGGGGCAATGCTCAAAAGAGCGATCACCAATATCAGGCCCACCACCTGGATGCTCAGCACTACGCTGACAGCCACCAGGCCCAGGAGCAGGAAATAGAGCCTGGCCACGGGCACGCCCATGGCCTGGGCGAATTCTTCGTCGTAAGACAGGGCCAGGAACTCCTTGTAGAACAAAAAGACAGCCAACAGGAGCAGCAGGACCAGCACCAGCACTACCAGCACGAACTGATCCGGGACCATGAGGATATTGCCGAAGAGGTAGCCCATGAGATCCACTCGATAGCCAGAGGTGAGGTCCATGAAGATAATGCCCAGGGCCATGCCCACGGCCCAAATCACGCCGATCACGGTGTCGGCCCGGTGTTTTTGCCTGCGGCTGGTCAGGCCCATGATCAGGGCGCTCAGCATAGCGAAAAGGCCAGCCCCCAGCCCAGGGGAGAAGCCTGCCAGGAAGGCCAGGCCTATCCCGCCGTAGGAGGCGTGCGCGATGCCTCCGGAGATGAACACGATGCGGTTCACCACCACCAGGGAGCCCATGATTCCACAGGCCAGGCTGACCAGAATACCTGCCAGCAGGGCGTTGCGCATGAATTCGTATTCCAGGATCTCCAGCATCAGGAATGCCTCTTCAGGACGCGGTGCGGTACGCTGCCGTGGGTAACCAGGTCCACAGGGCAGCCGTAGATCTTCTCCAGGACCTGCTGATCTATTTCTCCCGGGCTGTGGTGATACAGCTGGCGGTTCACGCAGGCCACGGACTTGGCATGGCTGGACAAAACTGACAAGTCGTGGCTGATGACCACCACAGTGATGCCACTCGAGTTCAGATCGTTGAGGATCTCATACAGCCTGGACTGGAAGGCATAGTCCACGCTGGCTGTGGGCTCGTCCAGGAATATTATCCTGGGCTGGCAGGCCAGGGCCCTGGCAATGAGCACCCTTTGCTTCTGGCCCCCGGACAGGCTGTTGATCAAAGTGTCCCGGTAATCCGACATCTCTACCTGCTCCAAGGCCTGCAGGGCCAGATCCCGGTCCTCCTGGCGATAGCCCTGGATCCTGCCCAAGCGGCCCAGGCGCCCCATGAGCACCACTTCCAGGACATTGATAGGGAACTGCTCCGCCCCGCTGGCATGCTGGGGCACATAGCCTGCCAGATGGGGCGCCTGGCCTGGAGCATGGCCCAAAACCCGCACTATACCCTTGCTGTAAGGCAAAATGCCCAGCAGGATCTTGATCAGCGTGGTCTTGCCCCCGCCGTTGGGACCCAGCATGAACATGAAGTCCCCCTGCTGCAGGGTAAGGTGCACATCCTCCAGGACCAGATGGGAGCTGTAGGCAAAGGACAGGCCCTGGATCTGCAGGGCGGGCTGCTCCATCTGGTGCTGGCCGGTGCTGGCTGATTTTGCGGGCTTCATGTCCATTGTCACAGCCGATAAAGCTTTATTGAGGCTCAAAGCTACTAAGCTTAGGTTATTATTCTTATAGTTGCAAGGCCCAAACAGGGCAGACAGACAGCTCGTTGCGCATCTGATCAGGTTGATGCTCGTCCTGGGCAATTTCTCTGTGAATTTTGTCGGGACTCTTTGATCCAGTTGGGGATTTGTGCGGAATCTAGAAGCTGGACTTTTCGTTGCGGGATGAGCACTGCAGCGCAAGTTATATTTATGACGGCAATTTTTTTTCCCTGGTTGTCCGCGCAGGCAGGGGCGAAAAATCTTTCGCTCCTACTGGAGTCACAGCTCATAGTGTAGAAAAACATTAAAAATTATTCTTGTCTAACTTGCGTTTTAGGGCTAGGTGGCAGCCAAGAAGAGCTGCACACCTTCTTCCATCATCTTTACTGCCAGCAGGATCAAAACCAAGCCCATGAGCCGCTCTGCAGCCCTGCTGCCCCTGGAGCCCAGGACATGCTGCAGGGCGGTGGCTGCCAGCATGATGCCCACGGTGGCGCACCAGGCCAGGAGCAAAGCGGTCAGCAGGACTGCGGTGGACATGTCCCGGTGGGAGTAGAGCATGATAGCTGCCAATAGTGAAGGGCCGGCCACGAAAGGGGTGGCTATGGGCACTATGAAAGGGTCCTTCTCATATTCAGCCAGGGAGCCGCGTTCTTCCGGGAAGATGAGCTTCAAGGAGATGATGAACAGGATCACCCCTCCAGCCAGCCTGAGCGTGGATTGCTGGATATCCAAAACATCCAGGAGCATGCGGCCCAGGAACTGAAAGGCCAGCATCAGGGCCAGGGCGATTATGAGCTCTCGAAAAATGATCCAGCGCTGCCTTGCCGGAGTATAGTTCCTGAGGATAGCCAGACAGGCGGTGGAGTTGGCAAAGGGATCCATGATCAGGAACAAGGGCAGGGCAATCTCGAAGATGGTCTTGAACTCAATCATCTGGCAATAAGGCCTATTCTGTCTGCAGCCGGCCCCGGATATCCTCAAGGGAGCTAAGCCCCAGCTCCTGGCAGAGGTCCTGGAGCTCCTGCACAAGCTTGAAGCATAGATCCGGGCGGATGAAGTTGGCAGAGCCCACCTGTACCGCGTGGGCCCCGACCAGCATGAACTCTAAAATATCCTGGGCGCTGCTTATACCGCCTATCCCGATAACAGGGATCTGCACCCTGCTGCAGACCTGGTGCACCATGCGCAGGGCTACTGGCTTGATAGCCGGTCCGGAGAGTCCCCCATAGAGGCTGTGGAGCCTGGACCTGCGGCTGCGTACATCCACTGCCATGCCCTGCAGGGTGTTGATCAGGGAGATGCAGTCTGCGCCGGCTTCCTGCACCGCCAGGGCGATTTGTGTGATGTCGCCCACATTCGGGCTCAGCTTGATGATCACCGGCTTTTCTCCGGCCTGGGACTTGACTGCTGCACAGGCCCCGGCTGCAGCCTCAGGGTTTTGGCCGAACTGCAGGCCTCCGGATTGGACGTTGGGGCAGGAGATGTTGACCTCCAGGGCAGCTATCTGGGTCTGTTGCGCCAGGTACTGGGCCAGCTGGGCAAACTCCTCGTGGCTCTGGGCATACAGGTTGGCTATGATCCTGGTCTGCTGCCAGGGCAGCTGGGGGAGCTTGTGCTGCACAAAGCTTTTGGCCCCGATATTCTGCAGGCCGATGCTGTTCAGGAAGCCGCAGGAGGTCTCCAGCATCCGGGGCTGGGGATTGCCCTGCCTGGGCTCAAGGGACAGGCCCTTGACCACAATGCCTCCCAGCTGGCTCAGATCACCGAACCCGGAGAATTCCAGGCCGTAGCCGAAGGTGCCTGAGGCGGTGAGCACCGGGTTGTTGAGCTTTAGACCGCAAAGGGGAATATTCAGTTTCATGTTTTTTGCTGGGATCTTGGTTTGGTTGAAAAAT
>JBKGXZ010000022.1:0-22347 GCA_046546355.1 Desulfohalobiaceae bacterium
TGGCGGCCCTGGAGAACGGGGTCAAAGGAGGCAAGTGGTTCAGTTTGATCGATAAACGCTGGCCGAATGCCTTTTTCGCTGGACACGGGCTTTTCACCATGAAAGAAGCCCGTGCCAAGGTGAGCCAATCCCGATGAGGAAACAACCGACTGGAGAGCCGTGTGCGGGAAAACCGCACGCACGGTTCGGAGGGAGGGGAGGGGAAACCCTTCCCTACCCCTATACTGGGTGAAGCGGAAGTTCACGCCATGGGGCCGAATGTGGCCGGCGTCATTGGATCTGCTGTGGCAGCAGGGATCATGCTTTCGGTTTTTGGATCCTAAACGCTGCAATGTCCTTTTGTTTTGCTCATCACTCATGATCCGGATAAACGAAACATTTGAAAAAATGACGGAGGTTTTTAGCACATGAGTAGTATCGCCGGAACATTTAACAACTTTTGGTCCTATTTATGGCAATTGCATTATCAGACAAAGAAGCTTATGTTCCTGCAATTTTCAGTCGTCCGAAATGAGAATCATAACCTGCACTCTAGCCAGTCTGTTGAGGAAGAAAAAGACGAACTGGCAGAGCAGGTGCTTCCGGGATGCCAAACCGGCGGAGGTTCGGGCGGTGGCGATGACAACAAGAACAATCATCAGAGCGATAACAACGGTTGTTACTCTGCCAGACAGAAGATCGGACTGTTATTAGGACCGATTCTGTTCTTTATCCTCTATCTTGTTCCTACCCCAGAGGGGATGTCTGCTGAAGCCCAGGCGGTCATGGCCAGTACGGCCTGGATTGCAACCTGGTGGATATGTGAATCCATCCCTATCCCGGCTACCTCGCTGTTGCCGGTGGTCTTGTTTCCTTTGACCGGGGCCTTGGCCACCAGCGATGTCACCCCATCCTATGCCAACCACCTGGTGTTTTTGTTTATGGGCGGCTTTATGATCGCCTTGGCCATGCAAAAATGGAATCTGCACAAAAGGATTGCCCTGGCTATCATCCTGCTTATCGGAGGCGGGCCCAAACGGATTATTCTGGGTTTTATGGTGGCCACGGCCTTTCTGTCCATGTGGATATCCAACACAGCCACGACCATGATGATGACGCCCATCGGATTGGCGGTCATCCTGCAGTTTGCGGTCATCATTGAAAGGGAAAAAATGGATGTGGACGTCTCCCTGGGTCGCTTCGCCTTTGGCACCGCTCTCATGCTGGGCATTGCCTATTCCGCGTCTATCGGCGGGGTTGCCACTTTGATCGGGACTCCGCCCAATGCCGTTTTTGCCGGAGTAGTCAAGGAAATGTATGGACAGGCAATAGGCTTTGGGACCTGGATGCTCTATGGGGTTCCGCTGGCCGCTGCGTCTTTGCTTTTCTGCTGGTATTACCTGACCAATTTTGCCTTTAAAATCACCTTCAACAAACTGCCGGGAGGGCAGGAGCTCATTGCCGATGAGATGAAAAAGCTGGGCCCCATGGGCAGGGAAGAATCCAGGGTGCTTATTGTGTTTGTGGCTGTCGCTCTTTTGTGGCTCTCGCGCGGGTTCTTGCTGTCCGATATCTTTCCGGACATGAGCGACGCCACTATTGGCATCATGGGCGCTTTGGCCCTGTTTGCCTGGCCGGTTGATTTGAAAAAGGGTCAATTCATACTGGACTGGACCGCAATGAAGAACCTGCCGTGGGGTATTCTCATTCTCTTTGGAGGCGGTTTTGCAGTGGCGGGTGGTTTTTCGGACACTGGACTGGCTGAGTGGATTGCTACCCGCCTGGCGGCCCTGGAGGGAGCTCACATGCTCTTGATTGTGCTCTGCGTAGTCACTTTGGCCATTTTCCTGACTGAGATCACCTCGAACACAGCCACCTCAACCATGCTTATGCCCATCATGGCCTCCATGGCAGTGGCTATGGGCTTGCATCCATATGCCATGATGGTTACCGCGGCCCTGGCCTGCTCCTTTGCCTTTATGCTTCCGGTAGCCACGCCCCCCAATGCCATTGTTTTTGGCAGCGGGTATATATCTATCCCCCAAATGGCACGGGCAGGTATTTTTATGAACCTGTTCGGCATCGCCGTCATTACCTTGCTCACCTTATATTATCTGCCGGTGGTTTGGGGTATCGATATAATGCAGGTTCCGGGGTGGGCCAATTGAGGAGGAAAATACCCTGCGCCCTGTTTGCTGCATCTGACAAAAATACTCTACGTTTCCCCTGAGGCATGATGCAGCAACTTCAGTCCCTGTGAGGTCAAAGTCCCCATCCGGCTTGCCGGATGGGGACTTTGCTGGTAGTGCATCAGCGCATGATCCTTTCCTACCATTACGACAAAATTTATCTTTGTCGCCTATCTCATCGGCAAGGATACATAAAACGCAATCTCAGCGTTCTCAGCGTCTCTGCGCTGAAAACATCTTAAGTGAATTTCATGGGGAAATTGACTATTTGCTATAGTCCGGATAATGTAAAATACCTGGACAGTAAAAAGTGAAAAGTGAAAAGTGAAAAGTGAAAATTAAAGGCAAATAAATCAAAATGTTAAGCTCGTTGTCGTTATAGACATTCAGAGGCTTGCAGATGCTCAATAAAATTAATGTGTTTTCAAGGAGTTTTGACTGTTACGGTAAACATGATGTCTGAGAGAAAAAAACCGGGACAGGAGTATGGGTATATGCTTTACTGTGTGCCTTGTCTCCATGGCTAGATCCATTTTTTGCAGTGGCGTTATAACCGGGACCTGTTCCAGAGCTGGATCGATCCCCAGGGGAAGCAGCCCACCATGTCTAGGAATTTCCTATTTGTTGAGGCAGGGAAAACCTCCTCCACCAAGTGGTGGTTCATTGCATCTGCAGCTGTAACCTGTTTGCTGATACTGCTGCTGATAACGAATCTTTATTTCTCCTTCAGCCTTTTTCGCTCCTTCAAGCAAAAGGATCTGGCTGCGGAGCGAGCCTCCTGGGAGCTTTTGCTGCATGCCAGGAACATGGACAAGGCCACTCGTCTCAGCGCATTGAGCGGCAATTTGGACTGGAAAGACAGCTATGACAAATCCTACTCCAGTCTGCAGGACATAATGCAAAGGATCTCCAGCATTGCCGTTGATGCGATCAAAAATCAGCAGCTGCAGGATCTGCAGACATATCTGCAGATCAATACCAGGACTGAAGCTGAAGTCTATCGTCTGCTGGGCACAGGCAACAAGGGCTTGGCCCTGCAGATCCTGGACGGCTGGGAATACACCAAGAATCGTCAGGCCTTTGAGGCTGCAGTCGCCAATATAGTAGAATCCATCCATAAGAATATCCAGGACAAGATAGATACTCACAATAGGCTGACCTTGGGCCTTTTGGCTTTGATTTTGCTTTGTCTGACTCTTTTTCTTACTTTTTGGGGCGCTACTTACAAGCTTTGGAGGGAACAGCTCAGACTTAAACTGGCTGCAGAGGAAGGCCTCAGGCATAGCGAGGAGAAGTATAGAAAGCTGGTAGACACTTCTCCAGACGCCATTGCCCTGGTGGACGAAGATGGCCAAATCATGGCTGCAAACCCGGTCCTGGGAAAGCAGCTGGGGCAGGAGCAGCAGGACCTGGTAGGCCAGCCCCTGCAGGAAATACTGCCCCAAGAACAGGCAGAGCAGATAATGCAGAACGGAAATCTGGCCCTAAGCAGTCAGGAGGTGGTCTGCCGGCAGGAAACGAGACAGGACAAGTATTACGAGAGTTATTATATACCGGTTTATGCCTTGCATGCCAGGGATTCATTTCAGCTAGTTTCCAAGGACATCACCGAGCGCCAGAAAGCGGAGCAGGAAAGGGAGCAACTGCGCATGCAGATGCTGCAGAGCCAGAAATTGCAGTCCATAGGTGTTCTGGCAGCAGGAGTGGCTCATGAGTTCAATAATCTGCTGCAGATCATGAGTGGAAACATCCAGCTTCTGCTGATGAGTAAGACTGACCAGGATCCTGACCTGAAGCATCTGGAGAGCGTGCGAACGGCAGTCAACCGGGCTGCCATGCTTGTGAAGCAGTTGCTGTTGTTCAGCCGCAGTTCCAGCACTATGAAGACATGGGTGGATCCCAGTGATAGCGTGCAGAAGGCTATCAACCTCCTGGAGCAGACCCTGCCCAGAATGATCCAGGTTACGTTCAGTCAAGACGAAGATCTGTGGCCCATATATGCGGATCCTGTGCAGGTGGAGCAGGTGGTGGTCAACCTTTGCACAAACGCTGCAGATGCCATGCCGGAAGGCGGCCTGATCAGCATAGAGGCCAGGAATGTGCATCCAGGCAGCAGGTATGCACATTATGATTTGGGACTGGATCCACGGGGCTATGTGCTGCTCAGGGTCCAGGATACAGGGCTGGGTATGGATGCAGAGACCCTGGCGCAAATCTTTGATCCTTTCTTTACTACCAAGGAAGTGGGCCAGGGGACAGGCCTGGGACTGTCCACTGTGTACGGGATAGTTCAGAGCCATGCAGGGCATATCCAATGCAGCAGCACACCTGACCAAGGCACTGACATCCGTATATATTGGCCTGCAGGCAAGTCTGAGGAAATACCTGGAGCTCAGAGGCAGGAGGAGCTTGCGGTGCCGATCCAGGGCGGCAATGAAACCATCCTGGTGGTGGACGATGAAGGTGCATACCAGGAGGTGCTGAGGCGGGTCCTGGACCGGAGCGGTTACAGGGTCCTGGTTGCCAGCAGCGGAGAAGAAGCTCTAAATATGTATTTCGGGTATGAGCAGGAGATAGACCTGGTGATTCTGGATCTCAGCATGCCGGGTATGGGGGGCAGAAAGTGCCTGCTGGATATACTGGCCAGGGATCCAGAGGCCAAGGTGTTGGTGGCCAGCGGCTATTTTGCGGAATCTAAAGGCCAGGAGATGCTCCAGCTAGGGGCTGCTGGATTTATAAGCAAGCCCTTCCAGCTGGCTGAGCTGATGTTCAAAGTGCGGGAGGTGCTAAGCCTGCATTAAGATCTTGATTCTGTCTGTTGATATATTTCTCCCTCCCTGGTAAGCAAGATGCAAGTTGATTGCCTTAGCAAAGAGTTTTTGTTGAACTGCATCCAGGGCCCAGGAGCTGTAGTATGTCCCCAAAAGCATTTCCCGAGCGCGTTTCACAAGCTGGGGTCTTCAGCCTGCAGGGTGTTTGGGAGCTTTTGCAGCATGTACCTGTAGGCCTTTTCCAGGCCCAGCCCCAGGGCAATTATTTGGCAGCAAATCCATACCTGGCCAGGATGCTGGGTTACAGCTCTCCCCAAGAGCTGACGTCCTGGGTTACGGACATCCCCGGGCAAGTGCACAAGGACCCAGCAGACTGGCAAGAGCTGCTGAATATCCTGCAGGATCAGGGCAGCGTCCAGGGCTATAAATGCACTTTGCTGCAACGGCAGGGCCAGGAGCTCTTGGTGAGCATAAATGCAGAGTTTGTCTGGGATGAGGCTGGAAATCCAGCTTATTGCCTGGGGGCGATCATGGAGGCTTCCTCCTGCAGGCAGGTGGAAGACAGGCAGCGCTCCGGCTCCAGCCGCTTGGCCCATATAGTATACAGCACGCCTATTGCCACCTTTGTCATAGACCAGAGCCGGAGGATCACCCACTGGAATCTGGCCTGCGAGAAGCTGACCGGGCTCAGGGAGCAGGATATGCAGGGCACCAGCAGGCAGTGGCAGGCCTTTTACTCCTGCAGAAGACCGGTGATGGCAGACCTTTTGCTTGAGCAGGATACAGAGTCCAGGCTGCAGGAGTATTATCCCGGCAAATGGAGGCGCTCTTCTCTGGTCAAGGGGGCTTATGAGGCTGAAGATTTCTTTGCGGATCTGGGAAATGGGGGCAGATGGCTCTTTTTTACAGCCGCTCCGATTACGGATCAGTATGGAGAGATGATAGGAGTGGTGGAAACCCTGCAGGATGTGACCGAGCGCAAGAATGCGGAAAAAGCCCTGCAGGAAAGCGAGAGAAAGTACAGGACCTTAATC
The DNA here is from genome assembly GCA_046546355.1 of Desulfohalobiaceae bacterium. GTDB lineage: Bacteria > Desulfobacterota > Desulfovibrionia > Desulfovibrionales > Desulfothermaceae > CAZBUB01. The sequence goes on from JBKGXZ010000022.1 coordinate 5,974, forward strand.
GAGACTGCCTCTTCTGGCTGCTGGCAGGTGGACGACAGGGAGATCACCGTGGACGTCAACCAGGCCCTTTGTGATATGCTGGGCTATAGCCGGGAGCAGATAGTGGGCAGGACGCCCATGGACTTTGTAGATGAGGAAAATGCAGAGATATTCCGCAATAACAGCGCCAGGAACACCAGCCAGACCAACCGCAGCTACGAGATCACCCTGAGGACAAAGCAGGGCAGCAAGGTCTCCGCCCAGTTCAACTCCTCAACGCTTTTTGACAGCTCCGGCCGAATTAGCGAGTATTTTGCCTTTGTTACGGATATCAGCAGGCAAAAGGAGATTGAAGAGGCCCTGCGGCAAAGCGAGAAAAGGTATAAGCACGAAAAGGAGTACCTGGACAACATATTCGAGAACTCAGCAGATGCCATTGCTATTGTGGACTGGGAAGGCAGATTCATCAGGTGGAATAAAAGGGCTGCGGAGATGTTCGGCTACAGCTTCCTGGACATGCAGGGCAAGCACTACTCGGAGTTTTATGCCCGGCAAGAGGAGCTGAGCGAGCTCTTGAGCCTGTTGGGCAGGCAGGGTTTTGTGCATGACCACGAGGTCTACTTCATCAACAAGGACGGTTCCCTGAAACCTTGCTCAGTCTCCATCAGCAAGATCCATGACGAGGATGGCCAGCCGATGGGCAGCATCAGCATAGTCAGGGATCTGACCCAGTGGAAGTTGGCCCAGGAGAAGCTGGAGGAGATGAGCCTGTATGACTCCCTGACCTCCTTGTACAATCGCTTTTTCTTCGAGGAGGAGATGCAGCGCCTGGGAGACCAGAGGCATACCCCGATAGGCATCATTGTCTGCGATGTAGATGGATTGAAGCTGATCAACGATACTTTGGGGCATTATAAGGGGGATGAGCTGCTCAAAAAGAGCGCTGAGATTTTGCAGAATTGCTTTCGCAGGAGCGATATTCTGGCCAGGATAGGCGGAGACGAATTTGCGGTTTTACTGCCCGATAGCAAAGAAGAAGCAGTCCAGGCCTGCTGCCAGAGGGTCAGGCACAAGGTGGAGGAATACAACCAGCAAGATCCAGAGCTGGGCATGTCCATATCCATTGGCTATGCTGTCTGCAGCGGCTCTGAAGTACACATGCAGGAGCTGTTCAAGAGAGCGGATGATGCTATGTACCAGGAAAAGCTGCAGCACAGGGCCAGCTCCTCCAGCAACTCCACCCTGCAGGCCCTTTTCAAGACCTTGGAGGCCAGGGACTATCTGGCCCAGGGCCATGCTGAGCGTCTGCAGCACTATGCCCAGCAGCTGGGGGAGTCCATAGGGCTTTCTGAAGAGAGGCTTAAGGATCTGCAGCTGCTGGCCAGATTCCATGATCTAGGCAAGGTGGGCATTGCAGACAGGATCCTGTTCAAGCCGGGTCCTTTGAGCGCCTTGGAATTTGAGGAGATGCAGAGGCACTGCGAGATCGGGCACAGGATCGCCATGTCCACCTCCTACCTGGCCCATATAGCGGATCTGATCCTTAAGCACCAAGAAAGATGGGATGGCAAGGGCTATCCTTTGGGGCTGCTAGGGGAGGACATCCCAGTGGAGTGCCGGATCTTGGCTGTTGTGGACGCCTTTGACGTCATGACCCAGGATCGGCCCTGGCAGGCGGCCAAATCCAGGCAGCGGGCGATGCAGGAGCTCAAAAGCTGTGCAGGGACCCAGTTTGATCCAGATCTGGTGCAAAGCTTCCTGCAGATCCTGCAGATCGAGGCTGAGCAGGAGCAAACCTGAGGCGCGTCCACCTGCCAAGCAAAGCCAAATACCAGACATGCCTCATTGCCCCAGCCACCTCTGGTTGCGCTGGGTTATGGCTGTCTGCAGCTGATCCAGCTCCTGCTCAGAGAGAGCTTTGAACCTTTTCTGGGCCCGGAAGTAGTCAGCCAGGGGCAAGGGGCTTTCCGGCTCTACTGTCTGCCTGAGGCCCTCCTGATCCAGCTCCAGCAGGGGAAAAACCCCGCTGTCCACAGCCATGCGGCTGACGTGCAGGGCATCCTGGGAGTCTATCCTCCAGCCCGGGGGACAGACGCAAAGCAGGTGCAAAAAGCGAAATCCTTTGGTCTGTGCTGCTTTGCGGAACTTGGCGTAGAAATCCTCGGGGTAGGCGATGCAGGCAGTGGCCAGGTAGGCAGGGTTGTGATTGCGCACTATGCCCAGGATGTCCTTCTTGCCTGAGCCCAGCTCCTTGCCCCCTGGAGTGGTGGTGGTCCAGGCCCCTGCAGGAGTGGCTGAGGATTGCTGGATGCCGGTGTTCATATAGGCTTCGTTGTCGTAGCAGACGTACAAAAAGTCCTCCCTGCGGTCAGCTGCCCCGGACAGGGCCTGCAGGCCGATGTCAAAGGTACCCCCGTCCCCGGCCCAGACCAGGACATTGACCCGGGATCTGCCCTGGCAGATCAGGGCCCGGCGTACGCCTGAGGCGCAGGCGGCAGCAGTGGCGAAAGGCACATGCAAAAGTGGCACTGACAGGGCAGTGGTGGGAAACAGGCCGCCTATCACAGACCAGCAGCAGGCCGGAATAACCAGGATGGTCTCCTCGCCCAGGGCCTTCAAGGCGTGCCGCATGGACAGGGAGGCCCCGCAGCCAGGGCAGGCCATGTGCCCGCTGTGCATGTACTCTACTTTGCTGACATTCCAGAGCATAAGCTAACCTTCTGGGGTTGAATCTCAATGATCAAATGACGAATAAGGTCCAACAACACCTCTATAACGCAATCTATGCTCTTGTATGGTGTGTATTCTTTGCAGAGCTCTTTTCGCGTAACAGGGGCAAAAGATCTTTAGCCCCTTGAGGCGCGTCACTAGAACCAGTTGCTGTTCATTTCCGAGAGCTGTTCCTTTTGCTCCAGCAGCTCAGATATGGTCTCAGGAAAGATTTCTTTGCCCCCCAGGCTCAAGACCACATCATAGATGCGGGGCCTTGGGTTCAGATGGTAGAATGCAGCCCGGAGCTCCTGGCTCAGGCTGCCGCCTGCCCCAAAGGAGACTGCCCGGTTCAGGACCAGTATTTCCGGGACCTCTTGCAGTAGCCTGGTCAGCTCCTGCTGGGGGAAGGGCCTGAACAGGTACAGCCTGGCCAGACCCACCTTGCGGCCTTCCTGGCGCAGCCTGTCCACGGCTACCCTGATGGTGCCTGCCAGGGCCCCGCTGACCAAAAGCACGCAGTCCGCATCTTGGCATTGATAGGTTTCAATACTTGAGTAGCAGCGCTGGAAGGATTCCTGGAAACGCCGGGTCTCCTGCTCTAAATATCTGTGGGCCTTGTGCATGGTCTTGGCCAGGGATTTGCGCAGCTGGTAGAAATTCTCCGGCGCTGCCGGGGCCCCGAAGCTCAAGGGATTGTCCGTATCCAGGCAGTACGGGGCCTGGTAAGGGGCCAGAAAGGCGTCCACCTCCTCCTGGCTGGGCAGGCTCAGTTGCTCCATTGTGTGGGACAGGATGAAGCCGTCGATGTTGACCATCACCGGGAGCATGAGCCTCTCCGCCAGGCTGTAAGCCAGGATGATGCTGTCCAGGGCCTCCTGGGCTGTGGAGCAGTAGATCTGCAGCCAGCCTGTATCCCGCTGGGAGAGGCTGTCGCTTTGGTCGGCCCAGATGTTCCAGGGTGCGCCCAGGGCCCGGTTGGCGTTGACCAGGACCATGGGCAGCCTGGAGCCTGAGAACCAGTGCAGCATCTCATGCATCAGGGCCAGCCCGTGGGAGCTGGTGGCAGTAAAGGTCCTGCAGCCAGCTGCAGAGGCCCCGTAGCAGGAGGCTATGGCTGACATCTCTGACTCCACCTTGATGAACTGGCTCTTGAGCCTGTTCTGGTCCACCATGGCGGACAAAGTCTCCACGATATGGGTCTGGGGAGTGATGGGATAGGCTGCTATAACTCCAGGCCTGCACAAGGCAGCTCCCCAGGCCACTGCATCGCTGCCCAGGAGCATTTGATGTGTCTTGCTGGATTGTTCCTGGGGGCCCATTAAAAATCCTCCTGCATCTGGATTACACCCCTGGGGCAGACCGTGGCGCACAGCCCGCAGCCCTTGCAGTGCAGCAGGTCTATCTGAGGAAGGGTCTGCTCCTGCTGCAGGTCTATGCAGACATCTGGACAGAAGAACCAGCACAGGCCGCAGCTGTTGCAGCTGCCGCACCCCAGACAGCGGCCTGCAGCCTCCAGGACCTGCTCCTGGGTCAGGCTGCCCTGAATCTCCTGAAATCCGGATATCCTTTGCTCCGCTTCCAGCTGGGGGACCTGCAGCCTGGCTCTGGCAGGCACAAACTCCAGTCCGCCAGGAGCGGCCTGAAGCTTTGGCAACTCCTGCTCAGAATAGACAGTCCTGGCCAATCCTGGCTGTATTTCCTCCAGGATGCTAAGCGCCCCTTGTCTGCCGCTGGCCAATGCCTGGGCCACGGTGCCCGGGCCGCTGTGATAGTCCCCGCCCAGAAAGAGCCTCTCCTGCACGGGGATGTGCATATGGGCCTTCTGGCCCACAGCCAGCACCAGCTGATCCGCCTGCAGCTCTTCGGCCTCCTGGCCGGGCAGGATCTTTGCTTCCTGGTGCACTGCTTGGGCCAGCTGAAGCCGCAGTCTGCCTCCATTCCTGGCAGCTGCTACCACCAGGCGCCCCTCGCGCAGCTTAACGCCCTCCTGCAGGGCCTGGGTCTTCTCCTCAGGGTAGGCAGGCATCTCCTGAAAACTGCGGCGGTAGACTATCTCTACCTGCTTGCCGCAGCGAAGCAGGGACCTGGCCACATCCACAGCCACATTGCCCCCTCCGACCACTACAAAGCTTTGGCCAGCCGGGATCCGGCCCTGGTTCAGGCCGCGCAAAAGCTCCAGTCCGGATTGGGCCTCCTGGCTTATTTCCTGCAGCTCTGCAGGCAGCAGGGAGCTGCCCAGGCCCGGGGCGCAGAACACAAAGTCGAAGTCCTGCAGCAGCTCACTGATTTTGTCCTGACTTATGCCCTGGCTTAGTCTAAGCTCAATATCCAGGCTCTGCAGCAGGTTATCCAGCTCCTTATGCAGTATGTCCCTGGGCAGCCTGTAGGCTGGGATGCCTTGGTGCAAAAGTCCGCCTGGCTGCTGCTCCTTCTCCAGGATGCAGACCTGGACCCCGGCCAGAGCCAGAAAGTAGGCAGCTCCCAGGCCCGCTGGCCCGCTGCCCAGGACAGCCACCCGCTGCCTTCTTTTACGCCCTGGCGCAGGATAGGGCTCTTCCAGGCCCAGATCGCCCAGATAGCGCTCAATGCAACCGGCAAGAACTTCCTGGTCCTTATGTCCCCGATTGCAGCTCTGCTGGCAAAATCCGGGGCAGACTCTGCCGGTTATGGCAGGCAAGGGGTTGTTTTGGCGCAGGATGCGCAGGGCCTGCTGCCAGCTGCCCTGCTGCAGCTCCTGCATTATCATGGGCAGGTCGTTGTGCAGGGGGCATGCAGCTGTGCAGGGCGCCAACCCCTGGCCTGGCTGCGGCCTAAAGAACTTCCAGCTCCCGGTGAGGTTGGCATCAGTAGTGGTCATGGAGATCGGGGCTTCGCTGATGTCCCCTGGGGAGACTAAACTGTCTTGGCTGATGGCTTCCATAGCCTGATCCTTTAGGAGTTTTGCATGCTCTTTGCCTGCTGAAAGGCCTCTTGCAGGGCCTTAACATTGGCCTCTGTCCTGGCCGCAATAAATTTGGGCAAGGCCTGCAGCAGGGCCTGCAGGGACACAGTCTGGCTTGCTCCAGCAAAGGCACCCAGCATGGGGGCGTTGACCAGGGGCATATTCCTGCTGCCCAGATCGTGGCTCAGGGCTATCCTGCTCACGTTCAGGGTCAGTATCCTGCAGTCCTGCTTAAGATGGGAGTACTGCTCAGAGCCCAGATGGCTATTGATAATCATGATCCCGCCTGGCTGCAGACCTGAGGCCACATCCACAGTCTCAGCCAGCTTGGTGGACAGGACCAGGACGTGATCCGGCTGCAGCACAGGGCTGCGCAGATGGATATATTCCGTATCCGCGCGCACGAAAGCAGCCACCGGCGCTCCCCTGCGCTCTGCGCCGAAAGTGGGGAAGGACTGGGAGTACATGCCCTGCAGGAAGAAAGCGTAGCCCAGGATCTGGGAGGCAAGCACAGCTCCTTGGCCGCCGCGGCCATGAATGCGTATCTCCAGCATGGGGTCCCTCCCTTGGAGGCTATGTGTGGTGCACCACCACCAGGGCCTGGGCAGGCTCTTGGTCCAGGGCCCTGAAGCCGTGCAGCTGATCCGACTCGAAATACAGGCTGTCTCCAGGCTCCAGCACGATGGTCTCCTTGTCTGTGCTGAATTCCAATTTGCCCTCCAGGACAAAGGCGAACTCCTCGCCTGAGTGGCTGAACCTGAGCACCTCCTCTTCCTGCTTGGGATCAAAGCTGACCAGGAAGGGCTCCATCTGCTTGAAGGCCTTCTTGAAGGCCAGGGCCTCGTAGGTGTAGCCCAGCTTGGCCTTGCCCTGTACCTGTCTGCGCTGGGAGATGATCCTTTCCTGCTTGCGGATCACTGTGGTCTTGCCTGATTCGGGTGCTTCCTGCTCCTCCTGGAAGAGGAGGCTGATGTCTGTCTCCAGGCTGGCTGCGATCTTAAGCAGGGTGGAGATGGGTGGAGAGACCTGCTCCTTTTCTATCTGGGACAAAAGCCCTTTGGCCAGACCGGTCCGCTCTGAGAGCTCCTGCAGGGACAGGCCCTGGTGCTCGCGCATCTGCCTGATCCTGTCCCCCAGGGCCAGATCCTGGATATACCTGCGCACAGCAGCGCACATTTCCCAACCCTCCTTTTTTAGGCACTTCAGGCTACAGGGAGCCTCTTTTTTGCCTTCCGCCTGGTATCTGAGAGCTGCTAAACTCCTGATCCAGCAGCGATGCAGCCAGATAGATGCGCTCCTCTGCTATCCGGTCCGCAGCCTGGGCCGGAAGCAGTCTTTCCCTGGAAGCCAGATCAAAGACCTCCAGACAGGTGTCCTGGATAGCCAGGACCCTGCTTTCCACCCTTTGCGGGTTGAAGCCCTCCAGCTGGTCAGCCACGCAGATCAGGCCTCCGGCGTTTATGACATAGTCAGGGACATACAGGATGTTCCTGTCAGCCAGGGCCTGGCTGTGCCTTTCCTGCTCCAGGATATTGTTGGCAGCCCCGGCAATAATGGAGCATTTCAGTCCGGGCAGGGTGGAGTCGTTGATTACTCCGCCCAAAGCGCAGGGGGCCAGGATGTCGCAGGGAGCCTGCAAGATCTCCTGAGTGGACAGGAGCTCTGCCCCGAATTCCCGGGCTGCTTGTTTGGCCCTGTCCTGCATTATATCCGCGATCAGGATCCTGGTCCCATTCTGGGCCAGGAGCCTGCACAGGTTCCAGCCCACGTGGCCCGCGCCCTGCACTGCCACTGTTTTATTCTGCAGCTCGCTGGAGCCGGTCAGGTACTTCAGCGCCGCATGCATGCCCTGCTTGACTCCCAGGGCGGTCCAGGGCGAGGGATCACCTCCGCTGTGGCTGGTGCCCAGGACCCAGGAGGTGCAGCCCTGGATGCAGTCCATATCCTCCGGGCAAGTGCCTGCGTCCTCTGCGGTGATGTACAAGCCCTGCAACCTGTCTATGAAATTGCCGTAGGCCCTGAACAAGGCTTCGGTCTTGTCCCGCTCCGGATCCCCGATGATCACCCCTTTGCCTCCACCCAGGGGCAGCCCGGCTATAGCTGCCTTATAGGACATGCCTTTGGCCAGCCTGAGCACATCCAGGACCGCGTCCTGTTCTGTGGGATAGGCCCACATCCTGGTGCCACCCAGGGCAGGGCCCCGGGCAGTGGAGTGAATAGCTATCACCGCCTGCAGCCCGCTTCCACGATCCTGGCAGAAGACCAGCTGCTCAAAATCTTGCTCATGCATGGCTTGCAGTATCTGCATGGGCCCACGCTCCTTCTGGGGTTGAATTGGGCCTGACTCAAACAGTTATCAGCTCTTTTAAAAAGATCCAGTTCTTGTAAGGTATATTATAAATTTAAATCATTTGTGTCTCCAAGTCCAGCACCTTATGCTGCGAAAGCAGAAAGACACTGTGCGCAATGGACAAAACATCCTGGGCTTGAGCCCTTTTGACCAAGGGCAGGAAAAAGGCTATGGGGATCCGCAGTCCATAAAGCCCCACAAAAAAGGAGGAGCAAGATGCAGGAGGCAGTGATCGTCAGCGCCTGCAGGACAGCAATCGGAACCTTTGGCGGCACTCTTAGGGAAGAAAACGGAGCCAGCCTGGCTGCGGTCAGCATGCAGGAGGCGATACGCAGGGCAGGCATAGAGCCAGAAATAATAGATGATGTGCGCTTTGGCTGCTGCATGGAGCACCACAACACCCTGAACGTAACCAGGGTGGCGGCTCTGATGGCTGGTATTCCGCAGAGCGTAACCGCGGCTACAGTGAACCGGGTCTGCACCTCTGGCATGGAGGCAGCCATATCAGGCCTGGCTATGATCCAGGCTGGGATGGCGGATGTGGTCCTGGCTGGGGGAGTGGAGCACATGTCTGGAGTGCCCTATGCTGTGCCTGGCGTCAGGTGGGGCTGCAGGATGCAGGACAGCCCCCTGGAGGACGCCATGCTGCATGCCCTGCATGCAGGTTCCCACCTCTTGCCCCTGGATGAGGATGCGCCCTTGGACACCAGTCAGGAGCCGGCCAGGGACTTTCTGGGCCGGCCCTATATCATGGGCCTTACAGCTGAATTCGTGGCCCAGAAGCTGGGGATCAGCAGGCAGGAGATGGACGAGGTGGCCCTGCGCAGCCACAACAGGGCTCAGCAGGCCACTGAAAACGGGGAGTTCCAGGAGGAGATCGTCCCGGTCCAGGTTAAGAGGAAAAAGCAGGAGCCCTTGCAGTTCAACAAGGACGAGCACTACCGTCAGGATTTGACCCTGGAGCAGCTGCAGAAGCTACCCCCTGCCTTTGTACCGGACAAAGGCAAGGTCACAGCAGGCAATTCCAGCGGGTTGAACGACGGCTCTGCAGCCCTGCTGCTCATGTCCGCGTCCAGGGCCAGGGAGCTGGGGTTAAGTCCCCTGGCCAGGATCAGGGCAGTGGGCAGGGGGGCTTGCCATCCCGCGATTATGGGCCTATCCCCGGTGCCGGCAGTGCAGGATCTGCTGCAAAGAGGCAGTCTCAGGCTCTCAGACTTTGAGCTGGTGGAGGTCAACGAGGCCTTTGCAGCCCAGTACCTGGGCTGCGAGCGGGAGCTGGGCCTGGATCGGGCCATAGCCAACATTAAGGGCTCTGGCATCGGGCTGGGGCACCCTGTGGGAGCCACTGGAGCCAGGATCATGGTCACCCTGATCCATTCCCTGCGCCAAAAGGGCCTGAATCTGGGCCTGGCTACCCTGTGCGGCGGTGGCGGGGTGTCCATGGCCTGCGCCCTGGAAGCTGTTTAGGGTTTGGGGAGGTTATTCCTCCCGGCCCAGGAGGTAGATGCCGTACTTGGCCAGCAGATTGGGCAGGAAGCGGACCCTGCGGCCCTGCTGCTCCTGGTGGTAGGTGCTGATGGCCACCTCTTTCAGGATATTGAAGCCGAATATGCCGCAGAAGCGTCTGAAGTCCAAAAGGGGGATGACCCGGATATTCGGGGTATCATACCATTCATAGGGCAGCTCCCTGGAGATGGGGGCCCGGCCCTTGAAAAGCAGATAGAGCCGATTCAGGTAGTGGCTGAAGTTGGGGAAGCTGACTATGCCCTTGCGGCCCACCCTGAGCATCTGCTGCAGCAGGAGTGCTGGCCTTAATACCTGCTGCAGGGTCTGGCTCAGGATAACATAGTCGAAGCACTGCTCAGCATAGTCCTTGATCTCTTCGTGCAGATCCCCGTGGATCACCGTGACCCCGTTGAATATGCCCTGGGCCACCTTGTCCTCATCCTGCTCAATTCCGGTGCCCTGCACCCCTTTGCTCTGCTGCAGATATCCCAGCAGTTCGCCTTCGCCGCAGCCCAGGTCCAGGACCCTGCTGCCGGTGTGGATCCAGGAGGCTATAGTCCGCAGGTCAAAGCGCATGCTGTTCATTCTACTGGCCTCCATTCGCGTTGCTGTCTGTGCAGGAAGCTGGAAACCAGCTGAGCCAGTCTGGGGTTATAGACCAGGAAGGAGTCGTGGCCGTAGTCGATCTGGATCTCACAGAAGTTGACCTCCAGGTTGCTCTTTTTCATGGCCTGGACCATGGATCTGGACTGGGTGGTGGGATACAGCCAGTCTGAGCTGAAGGAGACCACCAGATAGTCCGCCCTGGCCCTGGAAAAGGCCTGCACCAGGGAGCCCTGGCCGTAGGATTCCGCCAGATTGAAGTAGTCCGTGGCCTTGGTCAGGTACAGCAGGGAGTTGGCATCGAAGCGGTGTACAAATTTTTCCCCCTGATGTTGCAGATAGCTGCCCACCTGGAAGTCTGTGCTCAGATCAAAGGTTGGTTCATGCCTGTCCTGCAGCCCGCGGCCGAACTTTCTGCGCAGGGCTGCGTCAGAGAGATAGGTCACATGCCCGATCATCCTGGCCACTGCCTGGCCGTGCCCAGGCTGGGGCCCCTGGTAGTAGTTGCCCTGGTTCCAGTTGGGGTCCTTCATGATGGCCTGTCTGGAGACCTCGTTAAATGCTATGGCCATGGCGGAGTGTCTGCTGGTGGTGGCGATCGGGATGGCGGACTTGACCATATCCGGGAAGCGCACGCTCCATTCCAGGGCCTGCATGCCGCCCATGGAGCCTCCGATCACCGCAAGCAGCCTGGAGATGCCCAAATGTCGCACCAGCTCCATCTGGGCCTGGACCATGTCTCCGATGGTCACCAGGGGGAAATCCAGGGCATAGCGCTTATTAGAGCCGGGCTTGAAGCTGGAGGGGCCTGTGGAACCCATGCAGCCGCCCAGGACATTGGAGCAGATCACAAAGTACTTGTTGGTGTCTATGCCCTTGCCCGGGCCTACCATGGTCTCCCACCAGCCAGCCCTGTCATCTTCCTGGCTGTGGTAGCCGGCAGCATGTGCGTCCCCGGTCAGGGCATGCAGCACCAGCACTGCGTTGCTGCCGGCCTGGTCCAGGGTGCCGTAGGTTTCATAAGCCAGGGTCAATGGGCCCAGCCTGCTGCCGCATTCAAAGCCCATATCTTCTGGAGGATGGGCGAACTCGAAATACCTGGTCTGGACTATGCCTATCGTATTGGTATCCTCAGCCATTTCCTTGTTCCTTGGGCTACTGCGCGCTTTGCAAAGCCTGCTCCAGGTCCTGCAGGATGTCCTGGATATGCTCTAGGCCCACGGAGAGCCTGATCATCTCCGGGCTGACCCCGCTTTTTTGCTGTTCCTCCGGGCTGAGCTGGGCATGGGTGGTGGAGGCGGGATGAATGGCCAGGCTCTTGGCATCCCCGATATTAGCCAGATGGCTAAACAGCTGCAAGCTGTTGATGAAATCTTTGCCTGCTTGCAGATCGCCGCACAGTCCAAAGCAGACCAGAGCCCCGTAACCTTGTCCCAGGTACTTGCTGGCCAGGCTATGGCTGGGGTGCTCAGGCAGGCCTGGATACAGGACCCAGCTGACCTCAGGCCTGTCCTGCAGAAATCTGGCTACAGCCATGGCGTTCTCGCAGTGCCTTTGCATGCGCAGATGCAAAGTTTCCAGGCCCTGCAGGACCAGAAAACTGTTGAAGGGCGAGGGGCAGGCCCCGGTGTCCCGCATGAGCACTGTCCTGGCCCGGATTATATAGGCGCTTTTGCCCACTGCTCGGGTCCAGGTCAGGTTATGGTAGGAAGGATCAGGCTGGGTGAGCATGGGGAACTTGCCTGCCTCCTCCCAGGGGAAGGTACCGCTGTCCACTATGGCTCCGCCTATGCTGTTGCCGTGCCCGCCGCAGAACTTCGTCAGGGAGTGGACCACGATATGGGCCCCGAAAGCAAAGGGCTGACAAAGATAGGGGGTAGGCACGGTGTTGTCCACTATCAGGGGCAGGCCGGCCTGGGAGGCGATTTCTGCCAGGGCCTGCAGATCCGGAATGTCCAGGCCGGGATTGCCTATGCTCTCCACAAACAGGCAGCGGGTGTTGTCCTGGATGCTGTCTGCGAACTCCTGGGGCCGGGCGCAGTTGACAAAGCTGGTAGAGATCCCGTACTGGGGCAGGGTGTGCCGGAACAGGTTGTAGGTTCCGCCATACAGGCTGCTGGAGGAGACAATGTGATCCCCAGAGTGGCAGATGTTCAATACAGCATAGGTTATTGCAGCCGAGCCGGAGCTGGTAGCCAGGGTGCCCAGACCGCCCTCCAGGTGCATGAGGCGCTTTTCCAGCACATCAGTGGTGGGATTCATGATCCTGCTGTAGATATTTCCGGTGTCCCGGGAGCCGAAATCTTCAGGCCTTAGCCCCTCTTGCTGCAGGTTTAGCCTGGGGGCCCAGACCTCTGGCTTTAAGCCAAAAAGGCCGGCAGCATCCTCTGCGTCCTGGAATACAAAGCTGCTGGTCTGGTAGATAGGCACAGCCCTGCTCCTGGTGGCAGGATCCGGGGTCTGTCCGGCATGCAGGGCCAGGGTTTCCGGCTTCCAGCTCATCCCTATCCTCCTGGGGTGTTTGCTCGCGGGCTGCTTTGTTTCAAAGGCAGCTATATCTTGATATAGGCCCAAATTGCAAAATATCTAGTAACATACTAGGCTTCTTGGTGAAGTCAAGGCAATTAGGCTAAGGAGGCAAAATGTCTGGTACAGACCCTCAGCAGGCTATTCAGCAGGCCAGGGCCGGTCTTGGCTCCCGGCTCTGCATCCTGGCCCACCACTACCAGCAGGATGAAATCGTGCGCCATGCAGACTATACCGGGGACTCCCTGGAGCTGGCCCGCAGGATTCCCGAGCTGGATGCGGAGTACATCATCATGTGCGGGGTGTACTTCATGGCGGAATCTGCTGCCATTCTGGCTAGAGCCGGGCAGAAGGTCTATATTCCGGATACGGACGCCGGCTGTGTGCTCGCCAATATGGCCCCGGCCAGGCTGGTGCGGCAGAAGCTGCAGGAGCTGGCGGAGCAGGGGGAGCAGCCTACCCCCTTAGCCTATGTAAACACCTCTGCAGCAATCAAGGCTGTGTGCGCAGAATACCAGGGCTCGGTATGCACTTCTGCCAATGCTTCTCGGATGCTGGACTGGGCCTTGGGGCAGGCGCAGGGAGTTTTGTTCCTGCCGGACAGGAATCTGGCCAGGAACACCGCCAATGAGCTGGGTATCCCACGGGAGGAGCGGCTGCAGCTGAGTCTGAGGCGGACTCCTGAGCACAGGGCCAGGCTTTATATCTGGCCCGGGATCTGCTCTGTGCACCACAAGTTCAAGCCCTGGCAGCTAAGGCAGGTCAGGGACAGGGATCCGGAGGCCAGGATCATAGTGCACCCTGAGTGCTCGGAGCAGGTGGTGGCCCTGGCTGACGCCAGCGGCTCCACCTCCAAGATTATCAACTACGTGCGAGAGGCTCCCAGGGGCAGCAGGATCTATATCGGCACCGAGCTGAACCTTGTGCAGCGCCTGGCCCGGGAGCAGGACCAGGATAAAGGGGTCTTTCCCTTGCGGGAGGTGGAGTGCGCGAACATGGCCAAGGTCAGCGAGGCCAAGCTGTCCAGGCTGCTGCAGGACCTGGACCAGGTCCAGCCTGTGCAGATCAGGGCAGAGGAGCGGGAAAAGGCCCTGCAGGCCTTGCAGCGCATGCTGGATGTCTGCGCTTGAAGAGCTCAGGATTATCTTTACGGGTTGGTGCTTGGATTTAGGAAGCTGGTCACGGAAGAGATCAGCAATATCGATTACGATTACGACAACGACAACGATAGCGATGAGGGTTGTCGGGTACGAGTTAGACGGCAGAGATGAGCAAACAGGCAGCAAGATGCAGGACAGAACCAGGTTTTTGCAGATTCAGAGGTATCAAAAGGCCCAAGCCAGCTTTGTGCAGCTCGAGGACGAGCTGGCCCTGGAGGAGCTCCTGGAGATCTATATCCAGGAGGCCCCCTATTCCAGCACCATGCGCCTTCCTGGAGATGACCTCAGCCTGGTGCGGGGCTTTTGTTTCACCGAGGGCCTGATAGATTCCCTGCAGGATATCCAGGATATCAGGCATTGCCAGGAGAGGGAAGCCCAGGACCGGGTCCTGGTGCAGCTGGCCCGTACCACGGCCTGGATGCAGAGCATGCAGGATAAAGAGCTGCAGCAGCACAGTTCCCTGTCCAGCTGTGGGCTGTGCGGCAGGCTGGATCTGGAGCTTTTGCTGCAGCGGGTTAGCAAGGTCCCGGATCTGGAGTGCAGGATTTCCGCAACCAGGCTGCTCAGCCTGCAACAGGAGCTGGAATCCAGGATGGAAATATTCCAGCGCACCGGCTGCGCCCATGCTGCAGCCCTGTTCACTCCAGGATTTGACCTGGCTGGCTTTGCCGAGGATATCGGCAGGCACAACGCCTTAGATAAGGCCATCGGCCAGGCGCTTCGCAATCAGGGGCAGGGCGAATGTCACCTGGGCCTGGTATCTTCCAGGCTCAGCCTGGAGATGGTGCTCAAGGCCGCCCGTATGGGGCTGCAGGTCCTGGCCGGGGTCTCAGCAGCCACTACCTTGGCTGTGCAGACAGCTTTGGAGCTGGACATGACCCTGATCGGCTTCCTGCGTCCCGGCAGGATGAATATTTATACCCACTCGCATAGGATTTCTTAGCCCTTTGCAGCAGGGCTGCAGAAGTTGTTCGGCTGCAATCCTTGGCAAGTTTGCCTAGATGTAGTAGATATATAGAGCAGGTGCACAAGTTATTCCCAGGGTCAGCAGCAATGCTTGAATCCTGGTGTCACGAACAGTCAAGGCTTCGGCAGGCTGTCTGCTTGGCTGCAGCACAAGGCTCTGCCTTAGTTATGAGGTTGGAATTGTTGGTCGCCTGAATTGGCCACAGCACTGAGCAGCCATTTTCATTTAACCACTGGAGCAGTAGGATGCGGAATCTGATTTGGACTCTGGCGTTTATCCCTGTTTTGCTGTTAATATGGTATGCTTCCGGCTTTTCGCAAAGCGAGATGCAGGAGCTGGATAGTCCGGCTTTCGAGCAGCAGCAAAGACCGCCGGCAGTGTTCGTGCATGACGAGCACAACGAGCAGGCAGAGATCCAGGACTGCAGTGTCTGCCACCATGTATATGAGGATGGAGAGAAGCTGGAGGGGGCCATGTCAGTGGATCAAAGCTGCGCTGACTGCCACAGCCTGGAGCCGAACCAGGACAACTCCCTGGGGCTTATGGATGCCTATCACCAGCAGTGCATAGGCTGCCACCAGCAGGAAGGGGAAGGGCCCCTGGCCTGCGGAGAGTGCCATGTTAAATGATCAGGCAAAAATCCAAGGCAAGTAGATCACTATGCTCAAGATTCTGCCGATAATACTCCTGGCAGCTGGCATTTTGCTTCTGTTAGCAGAGCCAGCCCTGGCCTGGGGGCCTGGGGTACACCTCAATCTGTGCAATCAGGTCCTGAGCAGACTTGATCTTTTGACCCTGAGCGTGGCCAGGCTCCTGGAACGTTATCCCCTGGCCTATGTCTACGGTTGTTTGAGCGCTGACTTCCTGGTGGGCAAGGGCAAGGAACTTTCCGCCAATCACTGCCACAGCTGGCAAGCCGGGTTCAGGCTGTTGCATCAGGTCCAGGACCCGGAGCTGCAGGCCTATGCCTATGGCTATTTGAGCCACCTGGCAGCGGATGTTATGGCCCACAACTTCTATGTGCCCAACATGCTCCAGCTGGGTCGGGGCAGGGGCAGACTCAACCATGTGTATATAGAGCTGCAGGCTGACAGCAAGACGAAGTACTGCACCGATGAGCTGAAGGATATCATCCAGAACTCCTGGAAAGCTGCGGATGTGTATCTGCAGGAGGTGCTGAGCAAATCCAGGTTCTCCTTTTCCCTGAAAAAGAAGATCTATCAGAAATCCCTGGCCATCAGCAGGAACAACACTTGTTTCAGCTCATTGCAGCTTTTGGACAGGCATTTCCCGGAGCGCAGTTGTGAAGAGTATATGGAGGATATGCTGCTGCTTTCCAGGCAGGCTGTCCTGGATTGCCTGAACCAGCAGGAGCTTTCCCAGGTTTGCGCCTATGATCCCATGGGCTTCGAGCACCTGGGTCTGGTGCAGAAGCACGGCAGGCCGGACTCAGGGGTGCTGGGCGACGAGCATTCCCGGGTCTTTTTTCTTCCTTCCATGAACCTGTTGTCCCTGTGATGTCTTTACGCGGCAAAAGCCTTGGCCTTTAACTCTACTACGCAAGTTAAGCAAAAATATTGTAACTGTTCACCAAGGTCCGGGGGCTTTACAAACAGGACGTAAAAACTCA